>NZ_JAKTIM010000002.1:0-4093 GCF_027855455.1 Acinetobacter sp. AOR01_HL
AAATTTTCAGTGTTAAGCCATTACCGAAGAAAAACCCAATGGAATCAAAGGCTTAATGGTGAATTATACGATTGTTCGTATAATGTATAATATGTTAAAAATCAATAACTTACGTGTATTTTAACTATGACAGAATATGTTTATACATTCAAGAAGTGCGGTAAAAAGTTTACAAAACATTCTAGTTACTGCATCCATTTTTATAAGTGTAAATAGGATTCCACTGGCTTTGGGGAACGCTTTTTAAGCGTGGCCAGTGGCTCTTTTAGTAGGGGTAATAAGAATGACGACATACGTTTGTAAAGAGATTGCACAAGTAAACAATCAGACAACGTGTGTCACATATGTTGCAAAAGAGGATTTCGATCTTTTGAACATTTCCGTGACTGATGCAAATGTTTTGCTCAGTCAAATACTAGTAGTGTTCGCTAGCGTTTGGGTAGCCAATATGGTTAGCGACATGTTTAAAAAGGGGTAAAAACCATGGAACAAAAAAACCAAAACCAACAAGCTAAACGTCCTTTAACTACTTCTGAGAAGGTAGTTCTTGCTGTAGGTACTGCTGCATTGTCTAACGCTGCTTTAGCTGCGGATTTAGACGTTTCAGCAGGTACTGCCGTTATTGGGGGTGCTGTAGCAGTAATTGGGGTAATTGGTGCAGCTAAGATCGTACCGCAAGCGACTATGGTCGTTTGGGGCTATGTAAAACAAGCATTCAATCGTACCTAATAGGTATTAATAAGATCGGGAGCTTCGGCTCCCGAATCTGTTTCAGGGGGTCTTAAATGTCGTTTGGTTTCTTTTACTTGATCTTAATGACGGTAGTCATTTACTTGCTATTCAGGAAATAACTATGATCCACAGAATAAATATATTTTTGCTCTCGTTACTGGTTGCTCTTGCACCTAACTTCATCTTTTTACAGGCAGCAAATGCAACTACTGTTGCGGGCGAGGGTTGGTCCGTTACTAAACGACTTGTACAAGGTGCAACGACATTCTATGACGGGGCAAAAAACGTAGTTTTGAATGGTAAAAACTATGCTGCTACTGGTGCTGCTGCTATTACGCCTACCGCTGCACAAGTTGCAAAAATGATTGTAAGAACTGGTGCTGTTTTAGCTGTAGATGTTGCAATTAAAGCATTGATTGGTGCTGTTGATTATACGATGGATCCTGCTAACAATCAGGTTAAATATAAAGTAATTAATGATCCTCGTAGCATACCTCCTTATGCACAATATTATTATGCTGATTCCACACTCACTAATTTTTGTTCATCTATAGCCACTTGTAACATTGTTGCAACTGAAATGGGTATACCAAATGGTTGGACGAATGATGGCTGTGTAGCTCAATCTTCGGGAAATTTGGCTTGTCCTATGTCACGCGATGGCAGTAAAACAACTCTAACTTTGTATCGATATGTAAATACAAATTATGATCCTAATGCTTCACCTACTGAGGAAGAAAGAACGCTTCCTTACGCTGCTGTAGCTTCTCAAATTATGTCTGATGCGGTTGCAGATAAAGCAGAAGGTAAAGCCTATGTTTCATCTGTTGCTGATACTGCACTGGAAGATGAAGAAAGACAGATTGTTCCTGCTACAGATATAACTAATCAGTTAAATAACTCACAAGCTATTCCAACTTCGAATACGGCTCAAGGGCAAGCCGTACCTCAAGCAAATCCCGATGATCCTACAGCACCTAAAGCGCCACCGACTGACATAACAATTAACTTTCCAGTGTTCTGTGAGTGGGCACCGACTGTCTGTCAAGCTGCGAATGCTGCAATTAATTTTCCTAAGTTATTCGTTGAGAAGTTCCAGAAGTGGGATGACTGGCTTAATAGAGAAACCAAGCCTTACACAGCAGATGAAACTAAGATTGATACAGAAGATAAACGTACTTTTGATTTCTCTGTATTCAATGCAAATAGATTTTCTGTAGACGATAAATGTCCTACGCCTGAGCCTCAAACCATTAGTGTGCTTGGTGTTACAACATCATTTTCTTTAAGCCTTGAACCTGTTTGCTCAATCCTTGAATTGGCTAAACCTGCATTGATTGCATGTTCGTACATCTATGCAGCCTATATCGTTATAGGAGCAGCTAAAGGTGGGTAATTTATTCAAGTTTATAGGTGAAATTCTTGCTTCAGGTTTTCTTAGACGTTTACTAGCGGGTGCGGGAATTTCTCTGGTGTCTTCTACGATTGTTTTAACGGTCGTTAATTATTTATTAGATCGCTTTATGTCTGACTTTTTTGCGGTCGGAAATCTAGCTGGTCTTGTTGGGGTAGCTGGTCTAGATAAATGCGTTTCAATTATTTTTTCGGCATTTATTGCTAGAGCAATTATTGCAAGTTCTTCACTTGCACTTTCGAAGAATTAGGATAAAAAATAATGATTTATTTAATTACTGCCACACCTGGCTCGGGGAAAACTTTATGGGCTGTCAAAGAGATATTTGCACGTGCAAATGAGGCAGAACCGTGGAATATATTCTCAAATATTGAAGGGTTAAAACTAGACACTGCACAACCTTTAAAGTCTAGTTTTGAAGACTATCCGGCACGATCTTTAGTTGTGATTGATGAAGCTCAAAAGATTAGCCACTTTTCAAAAAAATATAAGCATCCGGTTAAGAATGAAAACCATCCAGAAGTAGAGTTTTTACAGACGCACAGACATGCTGAGTTCTTGGATATTATTTTCATCACTCAAGCCCCACGTTTGTTGAATGCAGACGTTTTAGACATGGTTGGGATGCATTATCACTTGCATCGCCCAATGGGTATGAAAATGGCAACTTGGTGGTTATGGAAGTATCACCAGTTGAACCCGAATACTAAGTCAGTTAAAGCAGATGCAGAAGATACTGGTACATTCACGTACCCAAAACATTTATTCAGCATGTATACCTCGTCAAAAGGTGGTGCTGATACTCATGGCAAAATTAAATTGCCTGCAAAAATGGTACAAGGGATTTGGATGCTAATTCTTGCAATATGTGCATTTGGCTATTTCTATATAAAGCAACAAGATTCGCAAAAAGAAGAGCCTAAAACAATTAAAGCAGAGATTCCTAAAGCTGCCGATCCGTTGCAAAAGAAGGTAGATGAATGTGTAAAACAACTCGGTTGGTCTGCTGAGATGTGTAAGGAAGGTTTAGACCCTGAATATAAAGCTAAGAGAGATCAGGAAAACCTAATGAAAACACAGAATGACATGCAGTCTATTTCTATTAAGTACAATCCTAATAAGCCTTATGATGTTGATGCTAGTCAAATTAGCTATGAGATTACGTCAAAGCCCGTTTTTTCTGGTTGTATGAAGAAGGGTTCCCGATATGTTGCATACACTGAGCAAGGGACTATTTTGCGTGATATTAGCCAATCTGATTGTAAAAAACTGATAGAAGATAATGATCGCCCTTACAACTACTTTAAGCCTCAATCACAAGGTTTTATCAATCAACCTCAGCAAGTACATCAAGTAGTTAATCAGCCCCAGACTCAAGAATATGACGCTGAATTTATTGCTAAATATCAGGCAGCTAAAGCACAAGGCTTAATTTGAAAACTTCTTCTTTGATTACTAAAGACCGTCTATATGTTCTACCGTAGCAGTAACAATAAAAAGTCGTTCAGGGGAATTGCGAGTCCCCGAAGCTGTGCGCAGGGGTCGCAAGGCGTAGTCTACGGCTTTTTACGTGATAATATATCGACTTACACTCAATGCCAGTATTGCGGAAGAACATTACAATTTGGTCAATTGGTGAAGCATTTACGTTTGTTTCATGGGTACGGAACAAGAGATTTTATAATTGATTTTTAATGGGGTTAGTAAAATATGGCAGCTTGGCAAATTTTTGGGATTATAGTTCTTAGCATATTCTTTGTAGTTATGAGCTATTACTATACTTGGTCTGCTCTACGAGGCGATGATCCAATTGATGAAAATGAAGTCAAATAATTAAGCTCTGAGAGTTCGCATAATACGGCATTATGTTACTTGCCTTGTTCATTGACTAAAGCCCCGCGTTAGCGGGGTTTTTTGTCAATGAGGCGACCATTTCTATACGCCCTC
>NZ_JAKTIM010000003.1:0-4729 GCF_027855455.1 Acinetobacter sp. AOR01_HL
GCGTAAATATGGTCGCATCATTGACAAAAAACCCCGCTAACGCGGGGTATTTAGTCAATGAACATGGCAAGTAACATAATGCCGTATTATGCGAACTCTCAGTCATCATGTTCTTGTAAATGTTGTTCAGAATATTCAAGGCGAATTAGTCTCTGGCACTGGTGACAAAAATAATAAGATTGATCAATAATTCTAGTAATAGATAGAGCAGAATCAGTCAAACCATAAGAAAGCATAATTGTATAGATCGTCTCTAATTCACTATCATCAAAACAAACCATAGATAACTCCTATTATCGGGACTCTAATATGGTTTCAATTAGAATTTTTAAAAGAAAACCAATAAGGCATAAAGCTAGAAATTGAAATAAATCAGGGAAGGTAAATTCAGATGCCAAGGTCAAAACTACTTGTTCCGTATCCATGAAAAAGCCTCAAATGTTTCATTAATTGACCAAATTGCAAGGTACGACCGCAATACTGGCATTGGGTGTAAGTCGATATATTATCACGTAAAAAACCGTAGACTACGCCTTGTGACCGAGTTCGATCGGTCACAATTCCCCTGAACGGTTTTTTTTGGTTACTGCTACGGTAGAACATATAGACGGTTTTAGGTAATCAGAAAGAAAAAGAACTTTGAGAATTTGCACCATCTACAGAACTACGCTGTAGGTTAGGCTGGACATAATTATTAGCCTGATAAGATGAATAATTAGGCTGCACCTGCACTTGTGGTACAGCATTATTTACCTGAGCAGGTCGATTATTCTGAACCTGAAAATAATTAAATGGTCTATCGCCATCTTCCATAAGTTTACGGCAATCAGATTGGCTTACATCATGCAAAATAGTGCCCTGTTGAGTATAAGCAACGTATTTACCATTTTTCTTCATACAACCTGAAAAAACAGGCTTAGCGGTAACTTCATATTGAATCTGTGAAGTATCCATATCGTAAGGACGATTAGGATTATATTTTACAGCTATAGTTTCCATTCTTACATCGTTAACAGCTTGCAGTTCAGCGTTACGTTTTTCAGGATGCATTAAATCAGCGTACTGCTCTGGAGTGAGACCAGCCATAGCTGCATCAAGCTTAGCCTTTTCAGCTAAGGTCATATTTGAATTATTTGGCTGTGGTGAAGTGTCTGTAGCAGAGACTTCTTGTTCTTTAGAACCAAAATATTTATTAAATACTGGATAACCAATATATACAGAGAAACCAACAAGAGCAGCTAAAAGACCAACCATCTTAAATAACTTGGTAGGAATTTTAAATTTGTGGGTATCTAATACCGTAGATTCATACCAGTTAAAGACCTCTTTATTAGGTCTATAGATAGAGGTAGTACAACCATTTTTAACAGTAGCCTTTTGAAAGTCGTCTGGATCTGACTCAACAAACCCCCAAGTACGCTTAGCAGCAAAAGGAACATTCCCATTTCTAACAAGATGAATATGCTCAGATGTTAAACGTCTTACATGAGTATGTATAAACATTGGATGCTGAGTAACAATAAAAATATCCTTACCCTCATGACGATGTTTTTCTAATAACGTTAACCATCTAGGTAAATCCTCAGTTTTACAGTTAGTTGGTACGTCTCGTGTAAATTCCTGAACCTCATCAATAAAAATAACTGATGTTTCTGGTGTATCAATCCAGTCTTTAAAATGATCTAGAACTTGATATGGGAAAGGTATTTCAGGTTTTAAACCACGAATATTACATAAGTAAATTGGACGGTTTTCACTAGCCATTTTGCTAGCAATTTCCATCATCATTGCAGTCTTATAAGAGCCAGGCTGTGCTGTAATTAGTTTAATAGCCATGAATTAACCCCCTGTATTAATGCCAAAGGCACGAATGGCTACTGACATTAGTTTTAAGCTAAAACAAGCAGCCGAAGCAGATAAAATAATGTTTACACATTGAATGAAATCAAAGTATTGAATGACCTCAGCAGCAGTACCACCAATGGTTGAGAGTTCAGCAGCTTTATCAACAATCTTTTGTTGCATTTCATCAATAAAAGGTTTGATCGTACTCGTTAAAAATAAGTAAATAATTCCTGCAGTAGCAGTCCCCAAAATTAATTTGGCAAATATTTTAAAAACCGCATATCTAAATAAAACCTTCAATAATGCAGCAACAATAGCCCCAATAAACAACGGCATTAGATAGCCCTCACTGTTGAATCAAGCATTCTAAAAGCAAGAATTAATGTACTGAGATGTATCAATATTTTTATTAGTGCTAAGAGTTCACACCAACGAGAAATTGGAACTACAAAAGAACCAAAATAAGGAAAATCAACCGTAAAGTCCTGTACGCATGCAGTATTAGAAAAAGTTAATTTGTTAGATAAATTCTGAAGTGCATTGGTAGCTTCTGACTGGGCATTTAAATAGCGTGGATCGTCTGAAGCATCTCCAATTTTCTCATACTGTGATGTATCAAAGTCTGATGAATCAGTCTTCATCATATCTTTAAAATCAGTAGTCTGTTTCTCAATAGCATCAACAACAGGCTTAACATCGGTAGTTCCGCCACCACCACCGCCAACAGGCTTATTATTGATAGCATTAACAACTTCATTAAGCTTATTAGCTGTAGAGTTGGTATTAGCATCAACAGCCGATTTAACATTGTTTGTAGCAGCCGTATTCGCTTCTACAGCCGTTTTTACAGTAGTAGCGTTAGCATTAACAGCAGCAGTTGTTTGATCAACTGAAGACTTAACAGAATCAAGTTTAGAATTAGTAGTATCTAACTTGCTATTAGTCTGGGTAAGTTTATCTTCAACACGAGAAACAGCATTAACCAATTCAGACTTTACCCAAGTCAATTTATCAGATAAAGCAGAAATAGCCCTAACTACGGGTGATAAATCAATAGTAAAGCTTGTTGAAGTAGTTCCACCACCAGAACCACCTGTAGAAGAACCTGAACCGGAACCAGAGTTATTAATATTAGTACTACCAGTACCAGTATCAATTGGCGTACCAGAACCTGAACCAGAACCATCACCCGTACCAGTACCTGAACCACCACCAGTACCAGTACCTGAACCATCACCCGTACCAGTACCTGAGCCAGAACCAGAACCAGAACCAGTACCTGTATTAGAAGATTTAACACACAACGCTTGGCCATTGAATGAGCCAGAAACATAACCAGTACCACAGCCTGTAGGCGGTCTATTACAGTAAGTAGCACCACCACAAGTGCCCGTAGGACTTGGAGGAGCTGCACCATCGGGACAAGAAATAGAGCCATCGGCTAAACGAGTACAACCATCATTAGGCGGTTGATAACACCCTCCATAGGGATCATTTTTATTGCACTGACCTGCATCAAGTGGAGTACAAGAAGAAACAGGAGTTTTTTGTACATTGTATAAAACAGTTGATTGACGGTTGTCAGAGTGATTTAAAACAATAGAATCAGGTTTTGCTTTAAAGATACAAAACTTATCGCCTAAAGGTTTGCAGCGTTGTTGGGGAATTTTACCTCCTGCATCAAAATATACATACATTGGATAACCAACCTCAGGACATTCAGAAGGAATAGGATCCTTAGTTGTGACATTATAATCCCACGGTCCAAAAAAATTATTTGCTGCATAGACTAAGCACAAATAAAATTGATCTGATTTTTTAGTCAAAGTATGAGAGTAAGTAGTAATTTGGTGCGGATAAGAAGAAGAAACAGAAGATTGAGCTTGTAAACAAACAGCTTCGGGAGTAGAACCGGTCTTTAATAAACCATTGACATTTGCCTCCCAAGTAACAGCAAAAGCTGAACTGGAACATATCGTTATGATTATGAAAACTAAATATTTAAAAAACTTCATAAAAGCCCCCAACTTTTTAAATATTTAATTCTTATAAGATGGGGGTATTTCTACCCCCTGAGCTATTAGCTAAAGAATGTAGCTTTTGCCCATTTAATGAGTACAGCAACAACAGCAACAGAAATCATTGCAACACCGATCGCTGTAACCATTGCAGTACCATCAGATTTAAACTGAGCAGCTTGTTCATCAACTAAAGTTGCTGCGCTTGCACTGCTTAAAATACCCGCTGATAAAACAGCCCCCAAACCATAACGAGAAGCGTTGCGTAGACTTACAACTCCGCGTTTTTCTTGTACAACGATTTGATTTTCCATATTTATCTCCAAGGATTAAAAACCCATTAGTTTTAGAACGATTTTAAAAACATAGCTGAGACCGTACAAAACTACTAAAGCAGCAAAAAGACCAGTCACCAAACCCATGTTTAAATACCCAATACATGTCGTCTGGTCCGACCCATAAATCAAACAAGCCAACATAATTGAATTCCTTTACTTCCGTTTTTTATAGTAGAGATATAAGCCCACTGGATGAGCTATTACCCCTACTACGAAGAAATACCAAACTGCATAGATGACCATTAGAGACATCCCCAATAAATAGGATTGCCGACTTGCGATTAACGCCCCCAAAAGCCGGCAAATTCTTTTTATTTACACTTATAAAAATGGATGCAATAACTTGAGTGTTTTGTGAACTCTGCACCGCACTTCTTGCATTTATAAATGTAATCTGTCATAGTTAAAATAAACGTAAGTTATTGATTTATTTACATATTATACATTATACGAACAATCGTATAATTCACCATTAAGCCTTTGATTCCATTGGGTTTTTCTTCGGTAATGGCTTAACACTGAAAATTT
>NZ_JAKTIM010000004.1:0-42731 GCF_027855455.1 Acinetobacter sp. AOR01_HL
TAGTGCTCTGCCCTATTACAGTCAAGCACACAAAATGACATTTGTTTTAAATTAGATCATTAAAAACTAAGGATAAATAATTAAAATTTATTGTTCATTTGGGGTTTATAAATTATTTATATAAAACGTAGTATATATGGCTAATAAAAGTTTATTGTTTACTTTAACTTGAGTATGAATCATATATTTTGATAACAATTTAATTCATTTATACAAGGATAATTATGACTTTAAATACAGTAATGCTCTCTACTCAAAGGCTTACCCTAAAACCATTTACCGCAAATGATGCAGATGAAACCTATAACTGTATTACCCCTACGCTCACACGCTATATGGCTTGGGATCCTCAACCAAGGCATGAATTCGATCAAACTTGGAGTAATTGGCTAAAGAACTTTGCTCTTGGCACTGAAATTATTTTTGTTATTAGAGAGACATCTTCTCAAGTATTTATAGGTCTTGTAGGACTACACCGTATACAAACAAGTAACCCAGAGTTAGGCATATGGATACGCGAAGATTACCACTATCATGGGTATGGTAGAGAAGCTGTAACAGCAGTAGCAAAGTGGGCAATTGACTTTGTTAAGCCGGACTTTTTTGTTTATCCCGTCGCCGAAGATAACTACCCAAGTCGCAAAATTGCCGAATCTTTAGAGGGCAAAGTAGTTTCAAAATTTACTGGTCCCAAATACGAAGTTGTAACCTATGAAATTCCTGTTAGCTTTTAATTCTATAAAAACCATATTAATCAAATGGCTATTAGCTTCATAAAAGATACAACTTGCAAAATAACTGCTATGGCAATATTTTAGAGTAATTACTCTAAAATGAGATCTAATAATGAAAAATATAAGAATTGGTTCATATCACTGGATGCAAACTACAAATGGTCAGCTCAGCTTCAAAGAAAAAATTAAATTAATTCAAAAAATTATGGTGCCTAGCATCCTGAGTTCTATAAAAATAAATTATTATCGATTTCAAACTGGTAACGATTTTGATATAGGGCAAATTGTAATACCAGATACTCAAATGATTAAAATCGCACTTGAGGAACTAGAATCAAAATCAAGTATATCTATCTACAATCATTCATGGCGAACATACTTCTGGGGAGCAGCCCTAGGTCATTTACAAAACCGGCAGTTTGACCCTGAGTCACTCTTATTGGCTTCACTTTTTCATGATATTGGTCTAACTGAGCAACATATACATAATAAAGGCTGTCAATGTTTTACATATGAAAGCGCTAAACAATTTGAGCAAAAGGCGAAAGAATATAACTTTGATGACAAGAAAAGCGAAGTGATTAAAGATGCTATATGTCTACACATGAATGGATATATAGAGGATTCTGATCCACCTGAAGTTATTCTATTACAGCAAGGTGCTTCTTGTGATGTAATTAGTGACAACCAATATAAGCTCCCCTTATCTTTTAGAAATGAAATTTTAGAAAAATATCCTAGAAATCAATTTAATAAAGAATTCATTAAACTTATTAATTTAGAGAGAAAAAATGTTCCGAGTTCGCGAACAGGCTTATTATATGACCTTGGATTACCCCTCATGATTAAATCAAATTTATATAATGAATAAGTTTAATTAAACATATTAGTCATAAAACAACTTTTCTATCATGACGAGAAATTTCAATTAACAACTGTTTTATATTCCTTAGCATGAGTATGCCTTAATATATGCAAAAGATATAAATTAAAGGCACCCGCTCTAATGAATGATTCAGTTAAGTGGTTAGAAATTCTAAATAAAATTACTGGTATTGCTCAAACAGGTTTACATTACTCAAAAGATGTTTATGACAAAGAACGTTATGAGCAGCTTTTAGGGCATATTGAACATCTATTAGAACTAAAAGAAATTAATACAGAAAATTTTATTAATAATGTTCTTCAAGATGTGGGTTATGCGACTCCCAAACTAGATGTTAGAGCAGTTGTGTTTAAAGAAAATAAATTGTTATTAGCAAAAGAAATTGGCGATGGACGCTGGTCTGTTCCCGGTGGTTGGGCTGATGTAGGCTACTCAGCATCGGAAAATGCAGAAAAAGAAGTTTTAGAAGAGACAGGATTGCGGGTTAAAGCCATTAAATTATTAGCTTTAACTGATAGAACCAAGCACCCTCATCCTCCAATGTTTTTACATGTGTATAAGGCATTTTTCTGGTGCGAAATCATTGATGGCGAGCTTACCCCGAGTATTGAAACACCAGAAGTTGGCTTCTTTGGTAGAGATGAACTCCCCCCGATTTCTACAGCACGTGTAACTGAAGAACAGATACAACAATTTTTTGATTATTTAGAGTCAATCCCTGAAGCAACGAAGTTTGATTAATAAAAACCTAATATAAGGCAAGCTCAGTTTTTGTATATGAAAAGTAAAAAACTTGGTCTTTTAAACTCAAAAAATAGCGCTTAACTTTTATGCTAATCTCATGTCTTTTATCAATTTTTATATAATTTTCTTACCCCATGATTCAGTTTTACCACTAAGTAAACTTATGTAACTTTATCCATACAATTTCTCCACAATTTAAAACTCTAACATAAACAAACAATTAGTTCTCTTTTGCTATCTTGTTGTTCATTAAGAGAACACCTCTTAATTTCCTTTTCTTGAGTAACTTATCGTTATTCTGTCTCTTTATTCTGCAATTTTTTAATTCAGTATTTAAAACCGTATATTTTCACTTTAAATACTGAGATTCAATTCTTAGGCTAGATATGCGTACATCTGAAAAACAAGTAAAACCTATTGAGATTGATGATATCAATATCATCGAGAACGAAAAAACCAAAAAAGCGATTACTGCAGCTGCATTAGGTAATGCAATTGAATGGTTTGATTTCGGAGTTTATGGTTATGTGGCATACGTTCTCGGTAAAGTATTTTTCCCAGATGCTTCACCAAGCGTGCAAATGATTGCCGCGCTTGCTACATTTTCAGTACCTTTTATTTTCCGTCCATTAGGTGGTCTTTTCTTTGGACATTTAGGTGACAAATACGGACGTCAAAAAGTTCTGGCCATTACTGTCATTATTATGTCCATCAGTACCTTTGGTATTGGCCTTATTCCATCTTATGAAACAATCGGTTTATGGGCACCTATTCTTTTACTCATCGTAAAAATTGTACAAGGCTTCTCCATTGGTGGTGAATACTCAGGTGCTGCGATTTTTGTAGCTGAATATTCTCCGGACCGAAAACGTGGTTTTATGGGAAGCTGGCTTGATTTTGGATCGATAGCCGGCTTTGTACTTGGGGCTGCAACTGTCGCCTTGATCACACACGCCGTGGGTGAGGCACGCTTTGCCGAATGGGGTTGGCGTATTCCATTCTTTCTCGCTCTACCACTGGGCATAATCGGTTTATATTTACGAAACCGCCTTGAAGAAACCCCTGTATATCAACAGCATTCAGAGCAACAAGCACAAAAAAGCAAACCCCAAAAATTTAGTTTCAAAGAAATTTTTGTTAAACATAAGCGTAGTTTATTGGTGTGCATTGGTCTCGTAATCAGCACTAACGTTACTTATTACATGTTGCTAACTTATTTACCAAGCTATTTTTCGCATAACTTAGGCTATTCAGAAGCACATGGTGCACTTATTATCATTGCGGTTATGGTTGGCATGTTATTTGTACAACCTGTGATTGGTTATTTGAGTGATAAGTTCGGACGCCGCCCATTTATTTTTATTGGAAGCTTTTCTCTTATTTTCTTGTCCTATCCTGCCTTTGTATTACTTAACTCTGGGGTAAATTATCAAATTTTTATAGGCTTACTTATTCTTGCTTTATCTCTCAATATGTCTATCGGAGTGATGGCATCAACTTTACCGGCTCTATTTCCAACTGAAATCCGTTATAGCGCTTTAGGTATTGCCTTTAATTTCTCAGTAGTTATCGCTGGTTTAACCCCAACTCTTACCGCAACGCTAGTTGAAACTACCCATAATCTGATGGTTCCAGCCTATTACTTGATGATTTGCGGGGTGGTAGGTATTGCTACTGCAATGTATTTAAAGGAAACAGCCAATAAGCCTTTAATTGGGGGCGTGCCTATTGCTCACAATATAGAGGAAGCACAAGAGTTACTCGAAGAGTTTCATGAAACTATTGAACAGAAAATTGAAAATATTGATCAGAAAATTCAGGAGCTTCAACAAAAACGTCAAAAACTTGCAGATAAACACCCTGATATAGCATGAGTGAAGCAACGTTTTTTATAAGAGTAGCGACTTAAATGTCGCTATTCTTTTAATATATTTTTCATTCAATTTGATAGTAAAAAGAATTAACTTAGTAAATCTATTATTAGGAATAATATTTAATAAACAAAAAAGCCAATTCTTTCGAATTAGCTTAATTACAGCAGACCAGCTTTAGTTGAAAATTGCTTCTTGGTTTTATTGTTCGCAACAATCTTCATTCGTTTTTGTTATAGGTCTAACTTAGCTTTCCATTGTGACAATTCAATTAAAAAAACACCTCAGTCTACCCCAAAACAAACTTAATACATATATAAGTGATTTTAGAGAACTCCATCACAATTTTGATGGGTGCTTATGATAAACAGCTACACAGCAAAAGGTTTAAATCTATTATGCTTGAGTTATCTAATTGTTAAGTATGTATGATGGAACAGCAAACTTTATTACAAGAACTGAACTCACTCATTGAATACTATTCAAAAAGAACCGATTGCCCGCCTAGTCGAATACGCATCGGCTATAGAGCTTATGCAAAACTCATGCAGTGCCCGCCTTTTGCCGATGAAGTAATAAACTCGGCGCTCGATCCAAATAAGCGGAAATATAAAAAGATAAAAATTAAAATTACCAAAGATGATGATCAGTTAGAAATTGAATAGTTTGAAAGATAAAAGCCCATGAACTGAGCTTTTATCTTCTATATAAAACAGCTTTTAAAACTCGACTTGTACCGTGACCGTATCTTGATAAGTTCCCGCTGGTACCGTGTCTGCGTTTTCATCCACAATTTTTGTAGTAAACACATAGTTCTGCTGAGTTACCCCGTTATGTACCCCCGGGTTAATCGTTGCATTTAAACTCGACCAACGCTCGTTACCGCTTCCCCATCGGTCATTCGATGAATTCTTGAAAATATCGTATTTTAAAAATGTATTTCCCGTTTGCGACTTCATGGCTCGTTGGTTGCCATTTTGCGGGGAAAGTCCATTATTTAAACTCACATAATATGGTGTATTTACAGAACAACGTATTCCCATAGAAGACTGAACAGGCTCAAGCTTGGAAGCAAACGCCGCCGTACCAAAGTTTACGTCTTGAGCTAAAATTCGGCAGTCTGGAAGTACGGTAATTGAGAGTGAACCAAGCGAGTCTGCCCCACTTCCCCAGTTAAAACCAATACCCAATGCACCGCGTCTAAACCCAGGACTCTCAAAGAACACCCCGATTCCCACAATCGCGACTGCGGGCACAGAATAGAACCATTTTACTTTTAACGGTGAGTCGGCTTGATAAACACCCGGCGATACACTTTGTCCAGCCGGAAGCCGTATGTAGAAAGGTAAATTGCCATCAGGCCCGCTAAAAAGATTGACCAGCGTAAAGCTACTCATGTCTTTTTCTTGGCCTAGACTAATGATTTCATTGTTACTGTCTAGAATAATGGCGTTAAGTTTTTCTCCGGTCTGAGCATTGGTAAATGAATTCGACATTTGCTCGACCCGATATTTTAGGTAGGTCATGTTTGCTAAAGCCAAGCTAAAACCCGTACACGACAAACCCGAATTAAATTGTGATGAGTTTTCACCGTTTTCCATTAAGTAAATAGACGGGACCGAAATAGAGGATGTACCTGAAGCACTCACACTACATGCAGCATGAGCCAAATTTCCCGTCAACATCAGTCCAGAGAACATACATAAATGTCTGAGTAATTTTTTTGTTTTTATATTCATGGTAAAGATACCTCGTGACAAGTAACAGGTTTAACCACCACAATCTGCTGCTTGGCTTGATCTACATCTACAGAAAAATCTGCTTTACAAATACTTTGGTCCGAACGCTGAACCGTTACGGTGTTATTCGGTTTTAAATTTTCTAAATAGACAATGCCATCCATTCCCACATAAGAAGACTCTTGATCAGCTCTATGTACTACAGACCCTACCGGCACAGGTTTACCATCTGCCTGAGTCAAATAGACATTTGCAGAAATAGACTGATGAACAGGGAACTTAATCACAACGCCCGAACCGCGTTTAGCCGCTATCCGTTGTTCAACTTGTGTGATTGTAAAGTTTGAAGGTAAGTCGATTGGGTCGACGCTATATTTACCCGAATAGTAAGGCGTGACCGATGGCACAAAAATATGGCCTTTTTTATTACTGCGGCCAATTAAACTGTTTTCGTATCTGACCAGAACATCAGGCACTTGGTTTGTATCGATCAATGCAAAAGATTCACCTAATCGGTTTGAGGCAAATAAATCTCCTGCCATATAAATGAGAGATCCGGATAGGCCAAACCAGTAGTTATAGTCATGGTTTCCAGACAGACCAAAGTCAGTATTAATATAACTGTTGCGGTAATTGACGCGTGCCTGATTTAAATCTTCACTATTTTCATTAAAGCGTCGGGTTAAATCGACACCAAAGCCACCTTCAGACGGAACAGAGCGGTTGAAGTTAACGTAGCCAGTATCGCCCTGCTTATTAAACGCATAACCTGAGTTAACAGTCGCGTTTCGCTGAAACAACGGTATCGAAAGCTGAAATGCAGCACTCCACTCTTTTTCGATAAAGTCACGGTTGGCACTGAGTGAAACGGTCACGCCATTCATATAGGTCGGTAAAACAGGCGCCCATGACAAGTTTAAAAAGCGGTTTTTAAAGTCGTTTGCTTTGGTATTGATATAACCCACACCAAAGGTTCCTGAGTTTTTAGTCGCAAAGTACGTATTGGCCGTTAAACTTTTATTGCTATTGACCGAAATTAAATTGCTATATTGCAGTCGTGAAAGATCGGTATATTCATCATCACGCTGGTTATGGTTAATGCTAAAACCAAATCGATTACGGTTATAGCTATACCCGACCGTATATTGCTTACCCTCTAAGTCTTTGGTGCGATCTTCAGACATAGACTTATCGGCCTTACTTTGGCTAAAAGAAGCACTCAGCACACCTAAGTTTGCAAGTTTGAGTACAGATCCAACACCAAATAACTGTAAGTCTGAGGAAAGCTCAGTACGACCTTCTACGGTAAACCAGTCATTTACCCCATAACGGGCGTCGGCTGCACTTGCAAACTTCCCATAAGAGAAATTTTTAAGTCCGTAGTCTTCACGAATTTTCCCTAAAGATAATGAATAGTCAAATAGGCCGGGCTTTAACAAAGTATTAGAAATATAAAACGGTACGGCAGTGGTAACCTGACGTCCGACTGCATCGGTCGTGACAACAACGGCTTCACCTTTACCATTAATAAAGGGAACATTATTTAATATAAATGGACCAGACTGTACTTCTGTTGAGCTGGTTTTTTGCCCATTAATAATTAAATCGACTGTACTTGGTAAAGCAGCTTGCCCAATAAACTGTGGTAAGGGATAGGTAATTAAATCTGGTCGGGTTGAATAGTTTCTCTGTACCTGAAAACCACCTAGACGGACAGAACTTCCCCAAGTCGTTTTACTACCGGTAATAATGTCACCCAGTAAAAAAGATGTAGCATTCTTTTGGTTATCAAACTGCCAAGATGTGTCATAACGACGATAGCCGTCATTATCTACAGACTCGGCGTTACCTTCATTTTTGTATTGGTTTTTGACATAGACACCAGAGTTTTTAATGACCCCTAACGGAGAGAAAAAACGCTGCTCAGTAAATAAACTGCTGGTTGAACCGCCTTGATAGGGTCTATATGTATAAAAATCATAGTTATTGAGCAGCCCTATACCAGACTGAGCGACTTCCGGCTTATACCATGAGTCTTTACCCAAAACTTGAGTGGGCATCCAAGCGGGCGGAAAATTGAGCTTAAAGTATTGGTTCGAAGATTGATATTCATAGCTTACATCTTTTAATTTATCTAAAGATATCCAATCACTCGCATCACCACTAAACCCCAAGGTCAAAACATCTTGATTAGATAAAGATGTGTCAGTGTTTGTTAATAACTCTTGAGGGATCTTAATTTCTAATTCATCAATCAGCTTCTTTTTTTGTATGAAGTACTCATCATTTTTCACAATAACAGGCACAACTTGCTGGACCGAATACTGGTTCACAACCAAATCTAGGTACAGTTTAAAAAGTTGATTAATTTCATTAATGTCTCTTGGTGGTGGAGGCAAATCGCCTGCGAACACAGTATTTGGAATATTTAAACATCCACCCGACAATAAAATCAGCAAAATACTTTTGCATAAATTATTATGCCGAAGGATCATGATGGATCCTCCATTTTGGTGATTTCGATCAATTCTTGTTTAATACCAGAACTGTCTACACCATAAATTTTAGATGTTTTTGACAACTCATGTGCCGTCGACTGATCAATAGCAAACTTTACAGTGCTATTTGATAAAACATAGCCAAAAGCAGCTTTTCCTAAAGAGATATCATTACCTGTTTTTGAAGTTTTCAGTGCCGAAAGACGCGCAAACTTCTGACCATTATTTTTAAGATATAGCTCAGACTGGCCTTGTTGATTGTTGCGAACTGACCACTGTAAAACCGGTTTTGCTAAAGCATTTTTTGCATTAAGTTTTTGACTTTCTTCGGTTAATCCACTGCCAATTCCTTTCCCATAAGCAAACAATGGAATTGAGTAACGCATTTGGAAACTTACTTTAGAAGCATCTTGCTCATTGCCATCAGAAAGTCGAATCGGTAACTCATCTACAATTAGACGATATGACTGCTCTTTCCCATCTGGCAAATTGGCGCTTTTGGTTAAGCGAAGCATATGCTTCTCGCCTGCTTTAATTTTGGCTACAGGCGGGCTTGGTATAATTTCTGATTGCTCACTATAGTTATCTTTTAAGCCATCTTGATTCCATTTAAATACCCGAATTTGCACCATTGCATCGGTCTTACCCGTATTTTGAAGCCAAACCGCAGTTGCCTTTTCATTGGCTTCAATTTTTGGATAAATCGGCCAAATTAGAAAAGTTGCTTGTGCCATCACAGGTGTAACAAGTGATAATGTACTTGCAAATAAAAAAGATTTTAAAATGCCATTTTTAATAAATGCAGAATTGTTCATACAAATCACCATGTAATCATTATTGAAACAGTATCTTTATAAATTCCGGCCACATGGGGTTCATTATTATTTTCTAAATCAACGACACCATATATTTCAAAATTTGCCAGACGGTTTGTAGGTGTTGTAGCAGGCAATAAATATTTATTACCTACAATATATTCATTGGATAAACTGCTAGAGTTATATAGCTTGTAAGATAAATAATTAGTGGATGAACCATTCTTCATACGTCTTGTATTATTTTGAAAGTTTTCACCACCATCTATAGAAATACTTACAGGTAAACTTTCCGTACAACGGATATTCCAAGAACCTTTGCTATTAATAATATTAGTCACCACTTTATTTTTTGATAAAGCAGAGTATTTACCAAAATCCATGTTTTGCTCAATATTATCTATTGAACAGCCATTTTCAATTTTAGCTTGTACTTTAAAACTTGAATTGAGCTGAGGATCTGCTGCATATATAAATTGACTAACAGATAGCAAAAATATTGCTTTAAAATATAAGTATTTCATTTTTCTTAAAACTCAATCGTAATTGGTACTATATCTTTATATTCACCCTTAGATATACGACTACCATCATGGGTTGCTTGACCAAAAATATCGATATTCTTTTTATTATTCATATCATTAAGAATAAAAGCTTCATTTGCTTTAATGACTTGTTTATTTAAACCATAGAGCAAGTTATAAGCAATAAAATCTCTACCATTACTTAAAGCATGATAATAATTTTGTGAAAATGAAGCTGGAATATTACTATCATTATTTCCTGCTCCAAATATTATTTTTACAGTTGAAATACCTGCACACTCGATCTGAAAACCTGAATTACCATTATTAACTAAACTAGCTTCTAAAACCCCTTTAAAAGCTGTGGTAGCTTCACCAAAATCTATAGTTCCAAAATTTAAATTTGCTGCATTATTTTCTACAACGTTATTATTAACAGAACAAGAAGGCAATAATTCAATTTGACTAGTTAATTTAGCTCCAATTTCACCCGCATTTACTAAAGAAATTAAAAAATAAGAAATTATAAATGCCGAACCACGATTGAATATCATCTTCCCTCCATTTAAAACAGGTCTACTCATATTTGAGCAAACCTGCCACTCAATTAATTATTTCTTTTTTATATTTAGAAATTTACAGTGACTAATAGAGTATCTTTATAATCGCCTTGTGCTTTTGGTGTACCTGTATTTGGAGCAATTGCACCGAAAATTGGTACAGCAGTAGCTTGGCCACTTACTGTAGTGAACTGTTGTGGTTGGTTTACAACATAAAGGTTTGTACGTGCAGCATCGCGATAAACGTTATATGCAACTACATCAGCAGAAGCAGTATTTTTTAAAGTACGGTCTGTACGTTCACCACCATCAATTGCGACTGTAAAATCAACAGGATCTGTTCCGTCACAAGTCACAGAAATATTGCCACCTGTTGCTGCTGAAGCAACTTCAGCAGTTAATACGTTATTCCAAGTACCGGAAGTTTTACCAAAATCTAAAGTACCAAACTTGTTCATATTTCCTTCAGTTTGACTACCACCTACAGTACAGCCTGTTGAGATATTCAATTTAACGTCAACCTGTCCAGTAACAGCTGCTTGAGTATTTACCGCATAACCAGCAACTATTAATGCTGCAAGAAGTGATTTCTGAATGTTTTTCATATTCATAACCTACATATATAATGATTAGATTTGTAGAACAAAATGAATCAAACTCGACAAATAAAATATGGCTAATCTGTTTTATATATAAAACAAATTACCTTTTACTATTGTGTGATTCTCTTCACAATTTAATAACAATTATTTAACTTGTATACACATATTACAAAAAGACTATGTTGAGTTATTTAAAATCATTTTTTTAATCTTATAAAAACACCCGATTAAATACCCACCCCTACTTTATTAAAATGACTAAAAACTAGAAAAAGAAATTATTGTTTTAACGATCATACTTTTTAAATAGTTATTCAAATACAATTATTTATACACACAACAAAAATGAGCATTATTTATTTTTATTAAAATAGGTAACATGACCTATTTTAATCCTACCTAAAGAAATAAAAATAAGTCATTTGACCCATTTTTTAACCATTAATTAGGTCGAATGACCTAGATTTAAAAAATATAGGTCATCCGACCTAATTTTAGTTTAATAGAATTTAAATATTTTATTTATATTTTTTTAATTTCATGGTTTAGAATGCCTTTTTTTAAATAGTACTTACAGGCTGGATAATGATCAAAATTGATACCTTTGATACTATGCAAATAAAGAAGTCCTTTACCACGCTAAAAGGGCAAGAAAGAATAAAGCAGATCTTAAGAAATGCTGAAATAGTTTTTCTTACTAAAGGTTATTCCGGATTTAGTATGAGAGGAGTTGCAACTCAATCAAATATTAGTTTAAGTACTTTGCAACATTATTTTCAAAATAAAGATATTTTATTAAAAGCTTTACTTAATAAATTAATTTGTGACTATATACAGCGTATTGAAATTTTAATCAATTTGAATGCAAATGAACCACCTTTAATTCGGTTTATGAATATTATCACTAATATAATTTATGAAATAGAGCAACCGATCATTACAAATGCATTTAAAGAGTTTTTCTCTATTTCAGATCATTTACCCTATGTATATGAAGCTTTGTCAATCATACAAAAGTATAATCTCGAGCTTATATATAAAATCATTCTCCCTATTCATAATAAAATATCTTCAGAAGAATATAAAGAAAGAGCCATTATTATAATCACTCAACTTAATGGATATTTAGTTCAACATTCGAACAAAAATACAGATGAAAGTTATAAAGAATTTTTAAGAAGTATACTGTTAAAAAATATATTAAGATTAGTCAGTGAACCATAAATTTTAAAACATAGGAGCCAGTTCTCCTATGTTTTTAATATATGGTGGTGTTGTACTCAATTATTATATTACTGAGCGAAAGCTTTAATTTCACTTCGAATCAAAATATGTCGAGATGGAAAGTAAAAGCGATAGGCCAATTCGTAAGAGTCAAATAGAGCTAACTGAGATTGATGAGTTGCCCAATAATAAGCCGTCATTCCCTTTTCTTTCCTCACATTTAAATAGTAAGGAACAGCAAAGTTGTTCGAAACAATCATAAAACTCATAGTATTTGATCTAGCTATTTAGTGGTTTTGGACAAAGTCAGCTTTAATTGAATCTAGCGAACGTAATATGGGCGCCAACATAGACTCCGCAACTCGCATGGCTTCTGACTCAGACTTGTGTTGAATAGCTTGAACAAGTTCACTATGTATTTGCTGGTTTGGGTCAGGTAAATTTTTATTAGTCACTAGCTCTAAGATGTATTGATAGCTTGAGTTTAAGAAATACTCATAAGTTGCCTGTAAAGCTTTATTATGCGTCGCCTTGGCAATTGCCAAATGTAGTTTCTTATCACTTAACATGAAGTTAGCAACATCTTGTTGATTTGTTGCTGCTCTATGTTCTAAACACGCTATAACATCGCACATATCTTCTGGCGTGCTATGTCTAGCAGCTAATTTAGCAATTTCGATTTCTAATAAACATCTTACTTCTACGTGTTCATATAAATCAGAATGATGAATTGAATTAATCACAATTGAAAAGTCATTTTTCGTGCGTACAAAAGTACCCAGTCCCTGTTTGACTTCTAAAACACCTAAATATTCTAAAATTTTAATTGCTTCACGAATGGTGTTTCGGCCCACACCCAAACCTTGAACAAGCTCAGGTTCAGTGGGAATTTTCTCATCTACTTTCCAAATATCATTTTTAATATTCTGACGTATGACATGAATCACTTCATCGACCAGTGATCTTTTTTGAATTTGCTCAATCATTAAAATTGGTACTAGTAAGCTTAAACATACGGTGATACTATCATCCTATGTTTAATTGTTCAATTTCTCTTTCATGCATTTTTAAAGGTTGAGCTCATGGAATTAAGTCAGACAATTTCAAATCTTATTTTTGAAATTCAAAAGCTTACTCAAGCAGTCGAAAAAATTTCTAAAATCCAAGAAATTTCTATAGATGTCTTAGATGAGGCAATCGCCTTTAGATGGGAAAGAGAAAATAATAAAGGTTCGCTCGTCGCGATTCGTAAACCTCAACTCATTTCTTTTAATCATCTGTGCAATATCGACAGCCAACTCACCAAAGTAAAACTAAATACTGAAGCCTTTGCAAAAGGCTTGTTGGCAAATAATGTACTCATGACAGGCTCACGTGGTACAGGCAAGTCGTCTATTGTAAAAGCCTGTTTAAATGAATATCACCACTTAGGCCTTCGAGTGATTGAACTTGAGAAAAAGTATTTAGAAGATTTGCCTAAGATTATTAACTTACTACAAGACCGTACTGAGCGTTTTATCATCTTTTGTGATGACTTGGCCTTTGAAGCCGGTGACTCAAGTTACGCAACTTTAAAAACTGTATTAGATGGTTCACTGGCCTCTAGTTCAGACAATACACTCATTTATGCAACATCAAATCGAAAGCATATGGTGGCCGAATACAATAAAGATAATACCGAGTTAAATGTCGGGGAAAATGGCGAATTACGCCCTGGCGACAGCATTGAACAAAAGATTTCTTTAGCAGACAGATTTGGTTTACAAATTAATTTCTATGGCTTTAGCCAACAAGAGTATTTAAAAACTGTTCAATACTGGCTAAATGAATACAAATGGCAACAACGTGAAACTTGGGAAACGATTCAGTTAAAAGCTATTCAATATGCAACTCAGCAAGGCAACCGCTCAGGAAGAATTGCCAATCAATTTGCCAAAATGATTGTGGGCCAAGAAATGCTAAGTGCAGCAGATTTAACGGTTTAAGTTGTTGGCTATAACATGCTCCATAAAAAAAGCCCTTACGGGCTTTTTTTAATTAAGCAATAAATTTCAACATAAGCTGAATCACAGTTGCATTAATCAAGTCGACAAAGAATGCACCACAAAGCGGAACAATTAAGAATGCTTTATGCGATGGGCCATACATATTGGTAATCGCCTGCATATTTGCAACGGCGGTTGGTGTAGCCCCCATACCGAAACCACAGTGACCTGCTGCCAATACTGCCGCATCGTAATTTTTCCCCATTACACGGAAAGTCACAAATGCTGCATATAAAGCCATAGTCAGTGTTTGAGCACCTAAAATAACCACAAGTGGACCTGCTAAGTCAGCAAGTTGCCAAAGCTTTAATGAAAGCAATGCCATTGCTAAATAAAGAGATAAAGACGCATTACCAAAAACGTCAATCGCGCGGTCAAAAATATCAACCTTCAACACGCTTTCTAAAATATTTCTTAAGATTACACCGCCACCAAGCGCCCAAACGAAAGTTGGTAACTCAAACCAAGTTCCCTTACTAAAGCCAGTCATAAATTCAGCAAATGCTAAACATGCTGCAAACATACCAAGCGTGGTAATTGCATTGTCGGCAGTAATTAAACGAACTTGATGCGGGTTTTCAAACGGTGCAAGATCATCTGAATTTTGTTCAACATGCGTGTCACGCTGCTGAATCTCAGCATTGGTTTTTGCTTGAGCAAGGCTATAACGATTAATGAGCAATTTGGCTAAAGGACCACCAATGACACCACCAATAATCAAGCCAAACGTAGCACTTGCCATACCTAACGCTAAAGCACCCTGAATACCATGCTGGCTTTCTAAAATTTCACCCCACGCACCTGCTGTACCATGACCACCGGTTAATGTAATTGAACCTGCAATCAAACCAATAAGTGGGTCTAGACCCAATAAGGTTGCAAGGCTCATACCGACAGCATTTTGAACAACAATAAATGAGGCTACACAAATTAAGAAGATGACTAAAGCAGTACCACCCTCTTTAAGCTTCATAAAATTGGCACTTAAACCAATTGAAGCAAAGAACACGAGCATAAAGCTGGTTTGTAATTCACTGCTAAAAACAATACTGTATCCCCAAAAAGTGTGGACAAGTAAAGAAACTACCGCAGCGACCAAACCACCTGCTACTGGTTCAGGGATATTATAACGTTTTAAAAAATCAATCCGATTGACAAGAAAGCGACCCAACAATAGAACGATGACCGCCGAAATTAGTGTATAAAAACCATTAAAAACAAATTCCATATATACTACTTTCTGATTACATTCCTAACGGATTGTAAAATAATTATATTTTATTTTTTAATATGTAAAAAAAACACAAATAAACTTTACAAAATTACCCTACCAATAAATTTTTACTATTCTTAAGAATAGCTTAATTTTTTAAATATTTTATACAAAATCATACCCTATAATTTAATTTATCAATTATTTCAAAATCTTATGTAAAGAAATTATTAATTTAGTATAACTTCACTTTGATCTCTTAAACAGAAAATCCTGTCTTTTAGGTCACTGAACTCATCTTTTATTCCCTTTAATATCCGCAAAAGACCAGCTCGTTATTTGCTCTGGGCAACATCTTTATAGGTTTTATATTCAATGAGTTTATTGCTTAAAGTTCGACAGAATGTTCCACAGGTACAGTCGATTAAAACATCTCTTAAAAAGCGTGCTGGTCAGAAAATACCTCACATGCTCTCCAATGCATCAGATCTGTTTTTTAGAGGGTCGGAAATTGCCCTGTCAGGAAAAACGCCTTTTGATGTAATTTATAAGCATGAAATTATAAGTTTACGACATTATAGAATTGAGACAGAGGCTTCTGCACACAAACACCGTGTGCCGTTAGTGATTGTTCCGCCTTTAGCTGTGAACATGCTTATTTACGATTTGTTCCCTACCCGCAGTCTCATACGTTATTTTTTAGATCAAGGCTTCGAGGTTTACTTAATAGACTGGGGCGTACCTACCCGAAATCAAGCCAAATACAATTTTGGCACCTACGTAAAAGTCTTTATGCCTGAAATGTTAAAGCAGGTCCGTATACATAGTGGGCAACAACAGCTTTCATTACATGGCTGGAGCTTAGGCGGCGCACTTTCACTTTGCTATACCGCCTTATTTAAAGATAAAAATATTAAGAATCTGATGATTCTTGCTTCCCCGATCGACACACATAAAGCAGGTTATATGGGTAAGCTCTATGGAAGTCTGACTAAACCTGCACAGTGGGTCCGTAAGCATACGCCTTTTCGTATTCGCCAACATGTACCAAGTGAAGTGTTTCATATTCATGGATGGCAAAACACACTCGGTTTTAAATTAACGGACCCCATTGGCAATTTAAAAACCTATTGGCAACTTCTTAAAAATCTGGATAACCGAGAATTTATTGTTGACCACGCTACCTCTAGTTCATTTATCGACAATATGCTGGCCTATCCGGGTGGCGTTATGCGCGACATTATTTTACGTTTCTGGATTGATAATGAACTCTCAACAGGTGTAATCAAATTTGGGGAACTTACAGCTTATTTAAAAGATATTGATTGTTCAGTGTTGGCTGTAGGTGGAGATACAGACATTATTGTGACCGCCGATGCTGTTAAGCCCCTTATGGATTTAATTAGTAGCCAAGATAAAACATTCAAAACTGTGCCCGGCGGCCATATGGGCGTAGTGTCCGGTAGCCAAGCTCCGACCTCTGTTTGGCCTGAAATGAGTAATTGGCTGGCTACACGTTCAGATTAATCAATTCAAACGTTAATGAAAAACCAGCCTGTTAAACCTTAGGCTGGTTTTAATACACACTAAATTTTTAAAGTTTTTGCACAAATCTTCTAGAACTAATTTTATCTCTTTTATACTGTTTCAGGGGCTAAAATTAAAAGTTTATAGGTCAGTGCTTATGAGTAGTAACTGGGTGGATATTTCAAAAGATACCAATACGGGTATCGAAACAATCCGTGCTCATTTTACTGGCCATGCTTATGATCCCCATTGGCATTCAAGTTATTTAATTGGTGTAACTGAATCTGGCATTCAACAATTTCATTGCCGTAAAAAGCAAATCAATAGTCATGCTGGGCAAGTCTTTATGCTTGAGCCAGAAGAAATTCATGATGGACATGCGCCTGCATCTGATGGTTTTACCTACCAAATGCTTTATCTACATCCAGAATGGTTAAAGCAACGCCTTCAAGGTTTGTTTCACAACAGCCCCGATCATTACGAACTAGTGATTGATGCGCCATTAAAATCCGATGATCAACTTGCAATCATTACTTCGCAAGCATTTCGACACTTACACTATAAAGAAATGAATATTGTGAAAGACAATAGTCTAGATGTGCTTATTCAATATATTGCCCAAGGTAAATGGTTAAAAAAAGCTTCTCAATCTTCTTGTATTCATGTTCCCCAGATCGCCCATCAAATCCGAGATATTCTGCATGATCATTTATTTGAAGATATTGGGTTAGAAGATATATCACGTATGGTGGGACTAGACCGTTACCATATTCACCGTATTTTTAAATCCACTTTTCATTTAGCTCCTCATCAATATCTTATTCAACTGAGACTTACACGAGCACGTGATTTACTCGCTAGAAGTATTTCTCCAGCACAAGTTGCTTCTGACTTATGTTTTTCAGACCAAAGTCATTTAAGTCGTTGGTTTAAACGCTGTTATGGACTAACACCAGCCGCTTACAGAAAAATCTGCACAAATCTTCAAGATTAAAAATCTTAATTATTTCATCTTGTCTCTTCCAATTAACTAAGGTAGACAAGATGGAAAACCTCACTGCATTTTCATTATTTGCAATTGTTGCCTCAATTACTCCAGGCCCGACCAACTTTATAATTTTAAGTTTAAGTAGTCATTATAAAATTTCTAAAACACTTCCCGTTATTTTAGGTTCTTGTATTGGAGCAGCCTTACTTGTATTAGTGGTTGGTATTGGCCTTGGCTCCACTATTCTTGCTTACCCTGTTATTCAAAAAATTATGACATGGAGTGGTTTAATCTGGCTTACCGTTCTAGCTTGGAAACTATATAACTACAATCCTGTTATCTCTTTAGAAAAAAATGAACAATACACTCCTATTGGTTTTAAAGCTGCTTTTTTAATGCAAGCGATTAATCCTAAAACATGGATGATGGCTTTCGCAGTTATTAGCGTCTATACAAAACAGGGACAAGATATCTTGATAAATGTCTCAATTTTATCCTGCATTTTTTTACTTATAGCATTTCCTTGTCTCTACCTATGGGCCTTAGTAGGCAGACTAAGTACTCGACTTTTTTCAAAACCCAAACATATAAATATTTTTAATAAAATAATGGCTATTATATTACTAGCCTCGGTCTGGTGGCCCATGTTCTCCATATTTTGATCATCAAAATCTAATCAAAATAGATAAGGAAATCTATTTTTAACAAACATATTTTAAATTTATAAGTTCAAATTATTACTTTTCATTATACAAATTATCAAAACTTATATTAATTAACTTTTTAATAATAATATTTTTTAATTCATCAAATTTTATTTAAAAATAATGATTGAAAATCCGATGTTACTTTTTGTTATTTATGTAAAGACCATCCCAACAATAATTTTAAATAAACATATGTAAAATATAAAGTTTTATTCATAAAAATTTGTAAAATTAGGTTATTTTTTATACAAATGTAGGCAATGTCTCACAATTATGTAAGCTAAAGCTTACAACATAATTGATTGTTTTTCCTATAATTAATTTCAGTACATATAAGCACTCTTTACTATTAAATAGAAAGCTGAATATTAATAAAGAGATCTGGAGAAAATGATAAAGTCATCTTTATTAATATAAAAAGTCTCAATAATAGAAAAAGAATCTCAAAAAATGAATATGTACTATCTTTCCTCTGGAAACAGAGGAAAGATTACTTTTTAAATCTTCAGATAGGATATAAAGAATGTTTATTGCAAAAAATATATTTGTATATTTACTATCAATGTTAGCTTTATGCTTACTAATTATTCTTTTTAACTATCTAGGAATGAATCAGACACTAAATCTCATCATTTCTTCAGCGCTCTTTGGAATATTTATTACTTGGTACTACAAAGGAAGCGGACTGTGTATTGCCCTTTTTAGCTTTTTTTACTGGGCAATGTTTGTGATTAGTCAAAGTTTAGAAGTGATATGGATGCTGTCGATTTCAGTAATTGTTTATTTAGTCATGACACAAATCGTACCTAAACTCAAACACATCCATATCGGTATCGCATCTAATAGCTAGAACGGGTTTACTCCCCGATTCACCATTCCAACTTTTTTAACCGTATTCATCTTAGTTTGCTCTGCAATTAAGAGTTCATTTAAGAAAAATTTGAGGTTTTGCTGGTTCAGCAAAAGCGGGTTAAAGGTATTCTCTCCCATGTTAAGAAAGAAAGCTTCAATATTTGTATTACGCTGCACGTATTTCATTGACCAACGCTGAAAAGAGTGTTCATCAATGGAGTATGTGCATAACCATTTAATATTATAATGCCTTTGATCTTTTTGAATTTTTTCAAATAATCTTTCAACGACCTCTTGTTCGCCTTCTAGACATTGAAAAAATGCATTATCGGCATAATAAAGCACCCCACAAATCCCGTTTAAATCGTTGAAATCACGAGCTTCTGTCAGAATATCACGTAAATCTTGTAGCAAATCTTCATTTTTTTCATTTCGTTGGCTGGCATAACACAGGCGAACGTTCATAAGACTTCCGTGAAATATAAAATTTCATTATTAATGGAATTTTCAACTTAACATACCTTTATTTAAAATACTTTATATTTCATTATTATAAAAAATTTATAAGCTTGCTTATTTCAATAAAAAGCCCGAATCTAGTTCGAGCTTTTTATTTAAAATGAAAAATTATTTAACACGTTCAATTTGTAACACTTCAATTTCAGTCGGTTTAACGCGGTGGGTATCAACCTCACCTACAATACGCACTTTATCTCCAACCTTTAACTGCCAACCATTTGCCAAATCATCATCGACATCAATCACAATTGAACCTGTTTTGTCTTTAAATTCATAATGGTCGCCAGCAATATGCTTAACGATAGTACCAGTTAAGGTTACCCCTGTTTCATCAGCTAAAGTTTTAGCTTTTGAAACAGTGACTACATTTTTTGCTGCTTGATTAAGTAAAGCGGGATCTGTTCTTGCAAATGCTGCACTACTAGTTAATAAAACAAGTCCAGTGAGTGTGGTAAATAATATTTTTTTCATGAATATTCTCCTCGTTATTTTATCTATAGCTATCTAAACAATTTATGAAAACCGTGAGTTTTAGCTTTTGTGATTTTTTGTGTCATCGTGTCAGATATACAGCACTATTGTTGAGAAGGTCTTTGCGTTGGCCTAGATGTTTGAATGGTCATAATGAAAAAAAACCACATCGGGTGATGTGGCAAAAAGGTATAGCTCAATGAACACTAAAATACTATCTATAACAGAGGATCTGAGTTTAGAATATATTTTAATTATTAAAATAATCTTAAGAAAATAAGTTTAATTAAAGATTTTCTAAAAATTTTGATAAGCCTTCTGGCGCTCTTCCTTCGAGTCGACTACTGGTAGTTACTCGGACTAAATTGCTCCATGTAATATTACAGCACTGCCTTATCAGTTTTTGAATGAGCGAAACATCTTCATGGCAAGGAACAGGTTCAAAACCGCCTACTTGCATATAAGCAGCAGCACTAAAACTTAAATTTGCGCCATGAATATGGTGATGATCCATACAATCCTGATAATGCGATAAATATTTTTTTTGTTTCATAACCGATAAACGGCTAAGGTCATCTAAAGTCACAATGCCACAAATTGCATCTGTAGGTTGATGCAAAATCTGGCAGCGTAACCAGTCAGGGCTGACCACACTATCAGCATCGGTACAACCCAGCCATGTTGCGCCATTTTGAATAAGTTGGCGGATACCTAAGTCCCGTGCTTTTCCGACACATGCATAATTACATTCAATCCAGCTTACTCCGTAGCGCTGTACAATTGAGCGCGACTGATCCGTACAACTATCAAGTACAACCATAACCTCGACTTGTTCATCCGGTACTTTTTCAATCGCCTCCTGAATTGATTGCAAACAGGCGGGCAAATGTTGCTCTTCATTATGCGCTGGAACTACAACACCTATTTTCATCGTAATTGTTCTCGCTGAGCTATTGATGAAGGATTAACCGTCCAAACATCGACCATAAAGTCCGGATCGTTCAGACTTAAATAGTGATGAAATGGAAAAGATTGTTGAAAGCTTTGATGGACTTTTTGGGCATTCAATTCAAAATCCTGAATATCATGTCGCCAATGGCAACACAAAATTTCCCCTTCCGGGTTTAAGGCCTGCTTTAACTGTTCAATAAACTCACCTAACTCATCGAATGTGAGGTAGTACGCCACTTCGCTAATTACAATCAGGTCAAATTTTTGTTCATAAAAATCTTCAGGTATTTTTCTATTTTCAACAGTCACATGTTCAAATGCTTCTAACCGTTGGGATGCGAGCTGAACGGCTTGCTTCGACACATCAATACATAACAGACGAGCAGCGCGCTGAGCCAGATAAACACTTAAATGCCCATTTGAACAGCCAATTTCTAAAACTCTTTCGTAGTGTGGTCGCGTTAATAATGCAAGGCAGATTTGTCTTTTACGGGCTTCATACCAGTGATAGTCATAGCCCCACGGGTCATTATTACTACGATACAACTCTTCAAAATACACACGAGAATGAATCACTCAGATATACCTCATAAGGCATTAAAAGACGGCTAATCGCACTTGAGGATAAAACGGCGGAATTTCCTGTGCTCTCATCGGCTTCAAGTTGTGTTTTAAATTGCATAACCGCCTGATGTTTTTTAATTAACTGGTTTTCAGTTAAGGCATAAGCTTTTGCTTTGGACCAGTTAATTCGTGTGTCAAAAGGCTCTGCCCAATGCCATGCCCAGATCAATACGTGCAAACATAGTAAGTCCCGAGCTTCGGCAAAAGCTTGTACTGTTTTCCCGACAGCCTCATGATCTGGATGTCCATCAAGTGCATAGCTACAAATTAAAATATCTTCGGGCTGAACTATTTGGCTAAGTGCCTGATTCAATTGATCAGTCTGTAAATGAATTTGACCATCCATTAGATTTAAACCAATCCGTTCAGAAAAAGCTGAAATACCTAAAGTGTTTAAAGCAGCCAGTGTTTCTTGCGGACGTAAATCGTTCAATTGGTCAGGAGTATATTTCACTGAATGAGGATGGCTTTGTGTTCCATTACTGACTGCCAAAATGACAATATGACAGTTTTGCTCAACTAGCTGCTGCATTAAGCCGCCACAACCCAGCACTTCGTCATCAGGATGCGGAGCAACAATCACCACTCTTTTAGACTGAAACAACTTTAAATTCAGCCGATCTAAAGGATTCTTTTTAAATGCCTCAAGCCACATGAATTCGGGTGTGCCTTCCCCTGAAATCATACGGTCCTCTACTAAGGGATGCTTCAAAGTTCCCATAAGCTTTTCTCCGGTAAACAGAGCTCAGCAATAGACTCATAATCAAAAGCCGCATGGCTCTGTCGGATAAATACTGGTAAATCAGCGATGAGCTGTGAAAATGTAGGCTCTTCACAATAAGGACGCGCGCCTAAAGCTTTACCAACGATTTGAATAACACTCTGGCAGCATTGTTCTGTTTGGGCACGTAATATACGGATTTCACGCTCATGGCTGAGCGCAGGCTCATCATCAATGAGCTTGGCAATATATTGAAAATACTGTTTGGTTACAGAGAGCTGTTGAGCCAACTCCCCTAAATACATTTTTTTAAAGGCGTTTGGGTTAAGGGTGCAACTTTTATGTAAGAAGCTAACCAAGCGTACCGCCGCACCATACCAACAAGCCGCGACACCAGCAGCTCCATGCCAAAACCCCGGACGTTCCAAATAGCAATTTGGCAGTCCGATAAGAATAACAGGAGTATTGTCAAAATGCACTTGGGCTGTTTGGGTTCCCTGCATGCCGACTGCTTGCCAGTGGCTCAAGTCAACATGAACCGAGGGATGAGACAAATCAACGATACAAAGTTGTGCTTGGCCTTCTTTCTCCTTATAACTCATTAGGACTTTTTGAATAAACTCTGCACCTGAGCACCAGGTTTTTATGCCATTACAGTGATTGTTCTGGACCTGTACAGGTGCCAGCCCACCCTCTGCTGCCCATACCGCCCAAGTCTGATCATCGATTTCGTCTTGATAGCCCAATTCATTTAAAATACTTAAAGCATCATGATGTGACTCAAATAATTTAGCGAGACTTAAATCATACCCTGCAATTTGAGCAAATAATTGCCATCGCTGATAGGTATGACCTGAAGCTGGATAAGGCAAACTTTTAGATAAACTTACCAATTGGTAGAGTAAATCTTGGCGGAGCTGACTTTTGTTTTCGGCCTGAGCATGTTCAAATTCACTCAACATACTCAAGATTGTCATATTTATAGATATTTTAATATTCATTACAAATAATTATTCAAAAGTATTCACTTAAACATATCGAAATAATTCTGTTTAATTAAAGATATAAAATGTAATAAAAAGATATTTTCTATAACTTTATTCAATGAATATTTCTTTTTATTTCATTGTTACCTAAATATATCGCTTAAGTGAAATTATAAAATAATCATGTAAGGTTTATTAAAAATTAAGGATTTCTGCCGTTTTATCCAGTAATTTAGTTTCTACCGTTTTTCTATTTCCAAAGAAGAGGTCAAAGATGAATACTTTAAATATTAATGATATTAAAAAACATGCAGACGTTATTGCTTCTTGTGGCACCAAAGTAGGAACTGTCGATCATCTTGAAGGTGAAAATCAGTTAAAACTCACCAAAGATGAAAATGATCAACATCATCTTATCCCTACTTCTTGGATTGGGGAGGTAAAAGAAGATCAAGTCATTTTAAATAAAAACTCAGAAGAAGTTAAAGAAAACTGGCAAGCGATTTAAACATCTTTGCTTAGTTAGCTTTTAACTCTTTATATTATTATAAAAACCCAACTACAATTAAAATAAAATAATTAGAATTAAAAAAATAAAAAGCTCCTTTTTATTAAGGAGCTTTTTATTTGTATCATTAAAAATTAATTTAATATTTTATAAATTACTCTGATTGATCGCAACCGAACGGGTTGCTTTACGCTTTCGGGTCACAAACAAACCGCAAACCACCACACCTAAGGTTACACCTAAAGATAGAGTCGTTTCATAACTATAGGCTGGTGAGAAGAACATATAAGCCAATACACTTAAAATAATGATAATCACAAACCAAGTCAGCCATGGGAATAACCACATTTTAAATGGAATTTCCGCTCCAGCCGCTTCTAGCTTATGTCTTAAACGTAGTTGCGAAAACGCAATAACCAAGTACACGAGTAAAGCAATTGACCCTGTGCTTGAGAGCAATAAGCCAAAGACTTTTCCAGGAAATACATAGTTAATGACACAGCATACTAAACCAATAAAAGTTGAGGAAAACACCGCAATTGCAGGTACACCGGCATAGTTCACTTTAGTGACTGCCTGTGGTGCTTCATTACGTGTTCCCAAACGAAATAACATACGAGAAGAGGTATAAATTGCCGCATTCATACAGCTCGCCACGGCGATAAACACGACCGTATCAATAATAAGTTTAGTGCCTGGTACGTTTAAGCTCATTAAAACGTATTGGAATGTCCCGTACTTTTGTAAGTCCGGTGAACGCCAATCGACAAGTGAAACAGCAATAAACATTGAGACCACGAAAAAAAGAATAATACGGTACAACACCAAATTGGTGGCACGTCTAATTTTCTGTTTAGGGTTAGATGACTCTGCTGCGGCAATCGAAACAATTTCCACCCCAAAGAATGAAAATGCCGTAATTAAAATGGCAGATAAAATGCCTCCCATACCGTGCGGCATAAAACCAGCGTTGTTGTATAAATTGGCAACACCACTGACATTTTTTGCTAAAGGCCAAATACCTGAAATTGCCAAAATACCAATAATAATGAAACCAATAATGGCAACGACTTTGACCAAAGAAAACCAGAACTCAAACTCACCAAAACTTTTGGTACTAAAAAAGTTGGCTAAGCTTAAGAACACAATAAAGCAAAATGCATAGATAGAAACCGAAACGCTCGGAAACCACGAATGTAAAATTTCAGCACCTGCGATGGCTTCTACCGGAATCGCAAGTACCCAAAACCACCAATATAACCAACCTATTGTAAAGCCTGCCCACGGGCCAATGGCTTTACGGGCATATGTAGAAAAGGAACCGGTGTCTGGCTCTAAAACGGCCATTTCACCTAACATACGCATAACCAGAAATACCATAATGCTGGTAATCAGGTACGCAAGAATCACCGCTGGGCCTGCTTTGGCAATTGCAGAAGATGAACCGACAAATAAACCAGCACCAATAACACCGCCAATACTAATCATTGTGATATGGCGATTTGAAAGTCCTTCGCCTAATTTTTTTGTTCTATCATTATTCATATTTCATTCCTTAAAAATATATCCATAAAAACAATCTATTACATTTCAAAATCCTACAGTCATGAAAAAAGGGAAAACGGCTGTTTTCCCTAATAATAAAAATTAATTTAAAGTTGGCATTGAAAATTGTTTTGCTTCACGGACTTGAGCAGATGGCCAACGCTGTGTAATGGTTTTACGGCGTGTGTAAAAACGGACACCATCTGGGCCATACGCATGTAAATCACCAAATAACGAACGTTTCCAGCCACCAAAGCTATGATAAGCCACAGGTACTGGTAAAGGCACATTAATACCCACCATACCGACTTGAATATGACTGCTAAAATAGCGTGCTGCCTCACCGTCACGGGTATAGATACAAGTACCGTTACCATATTCATGGTCATTAATCAGCTGCATCGCTTCTTGCATGGTATTTACACGCATAACTTGCAACACAGGACCAAAAATCTCTTGCTGGTAACTGGTCATGTTTGGTGTGACTTGATCAATTAAAGTTGGTCCAACAAAGAAACCTTTTTCATAGCCTGCCGGTTTTGCATCGCGGCCATCGACCACAATTTTTGCGCCTTGCTGCTCTGCACTTTGAATATAGGCTTGTACTTTGTCTTTATGTGCTTGGGTAATAAGTGGTCCAAAGTCGTTGCTTGCATCTGCATAGTTGCCGAACTTCAATTTTTTCATTTCTTGTGTCAGCTTATCAATCACGACATCGGCAACTTCATCACCAATGGCAACCGCAACCGAAAGTGCCATACAACGTTCGCCAGAAGAGCCAAAAGCTGCACCTAACAATGAAGTCACTACGTTATCAATATCGGCATCAGGCATAATAATCGCATGGTTTTTTGCACCGCCTAATGCTTGGCAACGTTTACCCGTTGAAGTCGCTGTACGGTAAATATATTCAGCAATTGGGGTTGAACCCACAAAGCTGACTGCCTGAATACGAGGATGATGCAATAAGGCATCTACCGCTTCTTTGTCACCATTCACCACGTTAAATACGCCGTCAGGTAAACCTGCCTGTTTTAAAAGTTCAGCAAGGTATAAAACCACTGAAGGTGCTTTTTCAGAAGGTTTTAAAATAAAGCAGTTACCGCAAACCAGTGCCATTGGGAACATCCATAACGCCACCATGGCCGGGAAGTTAAACGGTGTAATTCCAGCCACAACACCTAACGGTTGGAACTCGCTCCATGAGTCGATATCTGGACCGACATTTTTTGAATATTCCCCTTTTAAAAGCTCTGGTGCGCCGCAAGCATATTCAACATTTTCAATACCACGTTGTAATTCGCCTTGAGCATCATGGGAAATTTTACCGTGCTCTTGCCCAATCAAAGCACAAATCTTTTCGGCATTTTGCTCTAATAATTGTTTGAACTTAAACATGACACGTGCACGTTTAATGACTGGTGTATCTCGCCATGCAGGAAATGCTTGTTCGGCTACCTGAACTGCTTCATTTACCGTTTGAGCATCTGCAATTTCGACTTCTTTACTAATTTCACCCGTCGCAGGATTGTAAACTGGCTGTTTTCTTGCCGTTTTAGATACAATTCTTCCTTGAATGAAATGCCCTAGCACTTTTTTGGCTTGTTCACTATGTGTACTATTTTCAGTTGAAACTTCTTCATAGCTAAAATCTTCTAGGCCATTTGTCATTGTTGTTACTCCTTACTACAATTAGTTTTCAGATCAAACTGTATTTTTCATTTAGTTTTTAAAGAGCATCTATAAACTTTACCGATGCTCTTAAAATGTCTATAAGCCTTAATTCACTTGATAAAGCGCATCGCCCACGGCATTCATTAAGCGGTCAATATCTGCTTCTGTACTGTTAAACATTGGGCCGAACTGAAGCGTGTCGCCTCCAAAGCGAACATAGAATCCTTCTTTCCAAAGTTTCATACCAATCTCGAAACCTCGGATTGTGGCATCGCCATCACGTGGCGCTAACTGCAAAGCACCAATCAAACCACAGTTACGAATATCTAAAATATGCGGTGAGCCTTTTAAGTCATGCAGCATTTTTTCAAAAGTTGGTGCTAACGCCGCAGATTGAGCTAACAGGTTTTTCTTTTCTAAAACTTCAAGCGCAGCTAAAGCAGCCGCACAAGCAACCGGATGTGCCGAATAGGTATAGCCATGGGTAAATTCAATGGCATGCTCTGGTAAGTCTTGTTGCATAAAGGCTGAGTAAATTTCATGGCTTGCCACCACACCACCTAAAGGAATAGCACCATTGGTCACCTGTTTCGCAAAGTTCAAAATATCTGGTGTTACCCCAAAATACTCTGCTCCCGTCCACGTTCCTAAACGGCCAAAACCTGTAATTACTTCATCAAAAATTAACAAGATGTCATGCTGATCACAGATCTCTCTTAAACGTTGTAAATAGCCTGTTGGCGGTACAATACAACCCGCAGAACCCGAAATAGGTTCAACAATGACGGCTGCAATATTTGAAGCATCGTGTAGCTCAATTAACTTAAGCATTTCATTGGCAAGTTCTACCCCACCTGTTTCTGCACAACCTTTGGTAAAAGTTAAATTCGGCTGCAAGGTATGCGGTAAATGGTCTACATCCATAAGTTGTCCAAACATTTTACGGTTGCCGCCAATCCCACCTAAACTTGTCCCCGCAACGTTCACACCATGATAGCCACGGGCACGACCAATCAATTTGGTTTTACTTGGTTTACCTTTAATGCGCCAATAGGCACGTGCCATTTTTATAGACGTATCCGCCGACTCTGAACCTGAATTGGTAAAGAAAACGTGTTGTAGTTTTTCAGGCATATGCTGAACAATTTTATCTGCCAGCTTAAAAGACAGTGGATGACCAAACTGGAACGCTGGTGAGTAGTCGAGCTGACCTAATTGAGCACTTACCGCTTGTTGAATTTCAGGCAAGGTATGACCTGCACCACACGTCCATAAGCCTGAAAGTGAATCGAATATTTCACGGCCAGAATCATCAATCAGATAAGACCCTTTGGCACCCACAATCATACGTGGGTCTTTAGCAAAGTTTCGGTTTGCTGAAAAAGGCATCCAGTGTGCCTGATAATTTATGTGCATATTATTATTAGGTTGAACCGCGTCCAAAGTATGTTCAGAGTCGCTGAATTTATCCGTATCAAACATAACCATTCCTGTTTATTTTCAAATTATGGTTTGAGTGTACATAGCGAGATAAGTTTGATAAATTCAAATTATCTTGAGTTTAGATTTAAAAAAACAAAACTAAATGAAACCTAAAAAATTAAATCAAGTTACTGATTTTGATATAAAACTTCTCAAAATATTTAAAACGGTTTGCGACTGTCACAGCTTTACATCTGCAGAAAGTATTTTAGGTATTAGCCGCTCTGCAATTAGTTTGCATATGAGTGATTTAGAAAATCGTCTGGGCATTCGGCTGTGCCAACGTGGCCGTGCCGGCTTTGCCCTGACCGATGAAGGACGGGAAATTTTAGAATATATCGAAGTGCTGACAGCAGCCATTGAAGACTTCCGTTCTAAAGTTAACCAAATGCATAACCGTCTTAAGGGTGAATTTAATATCGGCATTATTAACAACCTTGTGACTATGCCTAGAGGCTATATCACCAACACCTTGACACAACTTGCCGAGGAACATGCTGAGGTTATTATTAATATCAGTATGAGCACCCTTTCAGATATTGAATGCCGTGTACTTGATAACCGTTTGCACGCAGGTGTTATCCCCCTTGTTACGCCTTTGTCTGGTTTAGACTATTTCGATTTATATAGTGAAAGTTCATTTTTATATTGCGGCAAAAATCATCCTTTATTTAACCAATGTAGCAACATTAATTTAAATGAATTAAAAAAATGGCAAGCCATTCTTCCTAATTATGCGATTACCTCGGAAGCAGCCAAGTTGCATCAGCTTTTAGATTGTAAAGCGACGGCAAGTGACCGCGAAGGTATTGCCTTTCTCATTTTAACCGGAAAATTTTTAGGTTTTTTACCCGACCACTATGCAAAAAAATGGGTTGAAGACGGTGTTATGCAGCCTGTTTTAAAAGATAAAATGCACTACAGCACCCCTATATGCTTAATTACTCATAAGGGTAAAAATCACAATAATATTTTAAAAACCTTTATGGAAATGCTTGAGAAGCGAATAGCTAACAATTAAAAGTACCAAATATTTCAGTAGAATTTATATTTATTAGTATAATTTAATCTCCTATTTTTATTAATAAAAATATATAATTTTTATTTCACATTAGAGATAACTACATAAGGTCTATTCATGAAAAAAATTTCAAATTTAACAGCCTCTCTTTTATTTATTATATTAACTGGTTGTGGAGGAAGTAGTTCAAGCACTAATAATACAGAGAATCTATCATCCCAAACTAAAGAACAATCTCCACAAGAAACCAATACTCTAAAGTGTAATCGAGGGATTCTACTCAACTCTACACTTTCAACAAATACAATTTTTGATGAGCCCTTATATTCCCTTACATACAATTATAAGCAAATACCTACAGGCAATAGCTTCACTACTATAAGACAATTGTATGCAGATGAATTTCAAAGAAATGGGCAGATGATATATTCATCACCAAAAGCAATTTATAATGTAACCGCTGACGAAATTGAAAGTAGTTTAGCTGAAGATGTTGTACAGACTTATGACCTTAACTCTTTTGGCCTTTTCACTAAAAAGACTTATCAAAAGCAAAATAATGGTTGGCCTGAGGGCTATATTGTTGCCTCACAAGGTTCACAAATTACGACTGCTCAATTTAATGATAGTTGTAGCTTAAATTCAGATAATGTTAGTTTCGATTATGAGAAAATTAATGTTTCTGGTAAAAAAGTAGCTGATATTTTCCCTCCTAATATCATAAATTCAATACCAAAAGATTCAGACTATATTTATATTAGTGATCAATTTTCTCGTATTCTTAAAGATAATCAAACAGCCTTTGCAAATTTAGTAAATAGTAATGCAACTTTCCCAAGTGGCTCTTTTGTTTATATCCCAAAGTCTGTTATTTATAACAATACAGAATTTTATTTATTTGATAGCTCACTCACTGATTTCAAAACTCTAGCTGAATGGCAACAAAAACTTTATCCAAATTTTAATTATAAATTTGATACTGTTGCTGGCTATAAAGTGACTTATTTTGTAGATAGTGCAGGTAACCCAATTTTTGAGAATGGTAAAGATCCAGCCATTGAAATGAATGGTAAAATTTACGATGGTGAATGGCAAGTTAAAGGCAATGTTATCTCTGAAACCTATGGCGCACCAAGTAATTTTATTCCTAACTATCATACAAAAGGTGAATTTGCTTTATACAATAAAGCTAGTTATGACTTTATTACTGCCCAAATTCAAGCTTACTATAAGTAAAATTTAAAAGCTGTATATCCCAAAGTACTTTCTTAATGTAATTTGGGATATTTACCTACCCCTGACATACTAGTAATAAAAAGTAATCTAATGCGTTATTTCCTTTATACGCATCGTTCTTGTCTAAACACTGAATAATTGCGCCTTCAATCATATATAAAAATAGTTTGGCATCATTAAATGAAGCATCAAATTTAAGTGTTCTAAGTTGACTATAAATTTCATTTTTTAACCATGTTCTATAGCGCACCGTGGTTTGATAGGCGTTGGGATAACTATTTTTAATTTCAAAAATAGCTTTAAATAATAAGTAATACGGCCCTTCTAAATCGATTTTCCGCAGCCACAATATTGATATTTTCTTTAGCCTGAATCTGAGTCAACTCATCAGCGACCACTTGGCTACCACGAATATTGACATTATTTGCATCGAGTAGAACCTTTTTACCACTGATTGTACTTGCTATCGCTTCACTCGCTTGATCATGAGTAAAACCAGTATCGGTCTTACTACCTAAAGTTCCTTTATGTTTCTCATACCACTGTCGATCAAATTGGCTGGTCTTACGACCTTCCTCAATATCTAATTGATTAACGGCAGAGATTTGAGCCGTACCCTGTACACTATTTAAACCCGAACCTTGTATTTTAATATTTTGCCCATTTAACAATAATGAGCCATTGCTATTAAGCTGACTGCCAACATCTTGGGCTTTCTGGCTGGTCGTCTGATTCTGTATATCACGGTAAGTACTCAGTTTATAACCCGTTTGTACTGTGCCAATATCAACATTTCCTACTGTATTGATCACTGAGGCGCCATTGCTGTTATTCAGCTCAGCAGCTTTAAGAACTGTATTTCCGGCAACATCAACCATTAAAGTTGCCTTGTTCGGTTGAATCTTATTACCACTACCTACATAAAGCCCAGCAACACGATCTACACCGGTTGTGCTTGCACTAAAATCACCGACCTGACTGGTTGATGTTCTGGTTGTCGTCTCAATCTTGAGGTTGCCACCGACTTTTACAGCCATTGCATCTTTGGCACTGATTTGACCACCAATATTATTGAGGTCTTTTTGAGTCGTAATATCAACTGTATTCCCCTGAATACGTCCCTTCAGATTATTAATATTATCTGCGGTAATTTGAACAGCTTCTCGTCCAGCAATGGTTGAACCATTCAGTAAATCACCATTTAATTTAAAGTTAACGCTATTACCTGTCAGTAAAGTACCATCACCCTTTAAATCCCCCACACGTGCTTTTACATAAACTTGCGGAACAAGCGCTTTTGTTTTCGTTCCATCCTGTAACGTCACGTCTTTTTCAACTAACCAGACAATATCACTGGTCAATTGCGCAATTTGTGCGGCACTTAAAGCAATACCCGGACGCAAACCATATTGCTTGGCAAAGGTCACCCCATTATTCATCAAGGCTTTATATTGTTCCTCATCGGATGCATAACCTTCCAAGAAGCGATAACCAGTTAAGTTAGTTATCTGATCTTGCACCATACGCTGCTCATAAAAGCCATCTCCTAGACGTTTTTGTTGCAATGCAGGGTCAAGGCCTAAAGCATTCAACATATAGTCCGAAGACAACCATTGGTTGTAATTGGTAAAGTTCGGGTCAGTCTCAATGAGATAACCTGCTTTACTATCAGCTCCTGTTCTATACAAGGCGTTATTGGCAACTTTAATATTGTTGTTATTAATGGTACGAATTTCGAGTTGCTCCCCCGTACCAGCTTGATCTGGTGCAGTGGCCTGATCTGAGGTGGAGACACCTGAAACTTGAGAAGCTTTTTGACCTTGTAATTGGTCCAAAACAGAGATTTGAGTGGTATTGTCTTTTTGTTGAACGTTAGATGAGTTTCCATTCAGCCCTGAAGTTTGAACATCAGTTTTTACAGAAGTTTGACCTGCTGTTTGTAAATTTTTATTTTGTGCAACACCTGCTTGCTCAACAAAAGTTGTATTAGATGTAGCTGTTAAATCATTAACATGAGTTGTTTTGATCTGTGCATTCGTGATTGGATCACCAGCACTCTTAGAAACAGCCGTAATATCTTGATTCGTTTGGTTCAGCTCATAATGATCGGCGACCTGACCTATTGGCACATCAATTGTTGTTTCACTTGAAACTTCAAAAGGTCCTTCCCAATCACCTTCATATTCCCAATGTTTATACACTGTCCCCCGATCTACAACCTTTCTAGTCCCTTTTATGCTATTATCTGAAACAATAGCACCCCCCAAATTAATAAGCTCTCCTCCAGCTAAAATTTGGCTCTTATCATTAAATACCTGTGCACCACTTAGATCCAGATTTCCGCCTGCTTTAATTTGACCCGGAGCAGATTCAATGGCTTTGGTTTCATAAGTAATTTCACTATAGGTGTATCTCATCCAATCTTCAAACCAGTTACCACCATCATATTGACCGTCAAAGGTACACCAAGCATTACAGAATTTTTCTAAGCCATCTATACGTGATACTTCAACATTATCATCGGTTATGAAATGCTTATTAACATTATTAATCTGTGCGGCAGATAAGCGCATGTTACCTAAAGATTCAATGGTCGCGCTCTCATTGTTAACCACACTGGCTTGACCAGTCGCTTTACGGTTCTCATCTAAAGCACCGCCTAAATATAAATTTGCAGCACTGAATATAAGTGCCTGACTCACATAATCTTGTGTATTTGCCAGATTATTTAACACTCCCACACCAAGGTTCATATCACCTCGTGAAGCAATAACTGGAGCCCTACCTTGAATATCTGGCAAGTTATTTAAAGTGTTAGCGCTAATCGCAAGATCTGTACCATAGATACGACCTGTACCTTGGTTATTTAAAGTATTTGCTTTTAGTGTGGTGTCATCACCATTGATCAGCCCGGTGTTATTAATCTGATCTTGTGCTTCAATTTGGGTATCGTGACTTTCAATTTGAGCATTGCTAGTGTTAGTTATATTGGCTGCATTTAGTTTTAAGATATTGCCAGCATTAATTTTTCCATCGTTGGTAATATCCGAAGTTGTACTTAGACTCAGATTTTTATTCGCTTGTAATTGTCCTTCTTGAGTCTGCTTAAAGCTTTCTTTCAGCGTAATATTCGCGTCACCCAAACTTGCAATCTGACCATCACCCGTAAGCGATTGAGCTGTAATATTTAAATTCTCACCCGATAGTAATTTGCCTTTTTGGTTATTAATAACCAGCTGATCACCTTGTAAATTAAGCTGTTTAACGGCGCTGATTTCACCAGATTGGTTGTTCAACTGTCCGCTAACATTAAGTACAGCATTTTGGTTACTACGGATTGCACCAGACTTGTTATTCAAAGTTTGGGCGCTCAAGTTTAGATTTCCAGCATCAATACCTTGAACAGACGTACTATCCGTAGTTAATGTGTTTTTGTTATCTAACTGCTGAGTTACAAGATCTAGCTGCCCCGTGGCCATGATATGGCTATCTGGGTCTGTTGCCACCAATTTACCTTGGTTGTTGACCTGTTCAATGGTCAACTGCATATCACCCATCGACAAAATCTGACCAGATTGGTTATTTAGCAGTTGGTTTTGACCTGTCCCTTGTAATTTCAGGTTTTGGGTTGCAAGCAATGTTCCTTTGTTATTAATAACCTGATTCGCACTTAAATCTAAATTTTGTCCACTTGCAATGTAACCTTGCGTATTATCGAGAGCAATAAGATTTTTTAAAGTGAGATTACCTTGGCTAAGTAATCCCCCTTGTGTACCGCTATTGGTATTCATAAGATTCTGCCCATTGGTATCAAGCACAAGTGATGTTTTTGCCTGCACAAGACCCTGATCATTATTAAATAGACCAGATGAAATCGAAACCAGATCTGAGCTAATCGTACCTTGTTGGTTAGTGAATGCCTGTTGTTGACTATCTATATTTATCGCTTTTAATGATGTAATTTTGCCTAATTGGTTATTAACACCACTCGCTTTAAGATCAATTACGCCAGACGACTGTAATGATCCGGATTGATTATTTAAAAGTGAAGAACCTGCATTAATATTTAATACACCATTCACACTTCCAATTTTACCTTTTGTGTTATTTAAACCATTACTGTTAAGCGTAAGATCCTGTCCCGCTGCCAAAATACCTGTTTCATTATTCAAAAGACTTGTGCTTTGTAGAGTAGCTCTACCTTGTGCATTGATCTGTCCTGATAATGAGTTATCAATTGAGCCAGCTATCATAGACATATCTTGTCCAGATTGAATAATACCGGCTTGGTTTTGTAACGCTTGTGTACCCGCTTGAAGTGTCAAATTACCTTGGGTTGCCAGCTTCCCTTGATTGTTAATCAAACCTTGACTATGGATATTGAGGTTTTGATCAGCAACAATTGAACCTTGGGTATTATTAATATTTTTTTGGCTGTTTAAATCGACTTTACCCTGAGCGCTGATGTGTCCAGCTGTATTGCCTACAGATAAGGCTTTTGCTGTTAAATCAGTTTTTGCCTGTAATACGCCAGACTGATTGGTAAGAGCCTGATCCCCAGCATCAATAGCTAATCCAGCTTGAATGCTGCCAATCTGTCCTTGATTATTATTTAAACCTTTACTGCTCAAAGTTACATTTTGGTTTGCAACCAAAGTACCCGCCTGGTTATTGATAAGCCCAGCACTAATGATATTTAGTGCATCTTGTGCACTGATTTGCCCTTGCTGACTGTTATCTAAAGTATTCACTTTCAGATTCAAACCAGCACCACTCAGTAAATGGCCTGCTTGACTATTATCTAATGCTCCATTAATTACCAGATCTAAAGCTGAACCACTACCTGACTGAATCATTCCAGCCTGATTATTTAAATTCTGAGTTGTAATTGTAGTGTGAGCATTCGATGCAATTTTTCCAGCTTTATTGCTGACGTCACCTGTGCTTGTAATTGTATTATCGGTAAGCGCAAGAATAGTGCCCGAATCATTATTCAAGTCACCACTCGTGATTTTAAGACTCGTTCCTGCTTGAAGCGAACCCGAAGTATTTAATAATTTTTCTTTTTGAGCATCAATGGTTAATGAACCCTGAACACTACCAATTTGCCCCGACGTATTATCCAAGCCCTGACTTTGAATAGAAACGTTCTGATTCGCGGCCATTACCCCAGTTTGGTTATTAATTGCTTGTTGCGATAAAACAGTTAAGGTATCTGTAGCATTAATTTGGCCTTTATTACTATTATTTATTGAGCCTGCTGTAATTTTTGTAGTGTTGCCCGTCAATTTGCCTGACTGACTGTTATCTAATGCACCTTTGATATTTAAAGTAAGATCAGCATTTGTCTCAATTGAACCACCTTGGTTATTCAGACTTTGTCCCGTAATTTCTATGGCATCGCCACTTTGAATTTGACCTTTAAGGTTGTTTAATTTCTGAACTTTTAAGGCCAATTTTTTTTGAGCAGAGATAAGACCAGACTGATTATCTAAATTTTGAGCGCTTAAAGTCAGATCCTGAGCGGCAAGTATCTTGCCTGATTGATTACTCAAATCGCCTAAACCAGCATCTAATGAGACATTGCCCTGAACGCTACCAATTTGTCCTAAATCATTGGCCAGACCTTGACTCTGTGTAGTCACATCTTGTTTAGCAATGATTTGTCCAGACTTATTGTTAATATCTTTACGGCTTATTAAAGCAAGCGAGCTTTGGCTATTCATGAGACCAGATTGGTTATTAATCTGGTCAGCACTTACAGATAAATCTTTTTCAGCTTGTAGAGTTCCAGAAGTATTATTAACTACACCAGATCCTGCATTGATCGCTACAATGCCTTGGCTACTACCAATTTGGCCACTGCTATTGTCTACACCATTAGAAGTAAGAGTGACATCTTGATTCGCTACAATTTTACCGGACTGGTTATTAATGATTCCCAAGCTGGTCAGAGTTAATGCATTTTGTGCAGAAATGAGACCATTTAAACTATTATTAATAGAACCAGCTTGAATAACGCCATTCTGTCCTGCGTAAATTTTGCCTGATTGACTATTATCGAGTAAGTCTGCCACATCAAGTTGTACATCATAATTAAGAGCAGAACTTAACTGACCACCCTGATTATGAAGAGTAGTCGTTTTTAGTTGTAAACCCGATTGGCTCTGAATAAAACCTAATTGGTTATTCATTTGATCTTTAATCGCTAAGGTGAGCGGGTTTAGTGTTCCGCTCTGAACCATTTGACCTTTTTGATGACTCAAACTATCTGCAGAGATATTGATCTGATTCGCCGAAGTAGTTGCTCCATCTAATACAACTTGTCCACCCTTCAATAATAGCTGTCCATTACTGAGAATCTGGCCTTGTGCACCTTGCAATTGATCGGCAGTGATATTCAGTTGCTGATTCCCTGCATGGATAATCTTTCCAGTTTCATTATTCAGAGCAGACGTGTTCAGGTTAATTGAAGATGCATTACTGCTAATTTCACCTGCTTTGTTATTTAAACCGTTCACAAAATCTAGGGTAAATTCATTATTGCCCGTATGCTGAATTTTACCTTGACTATTATCTAGCTGTTTTGCTGTAAGGATGAGGTCCTGACTACTCAATAGGCCTTGCTGATTATTAATCAAATTCTGGCTAGTCAGTTTAAGTTGATTCTGGGCAACTACGCTTCCAGCCTGCGTAGAGATGTTGCCTGTCACACTATCTAGCTCAATATTTTGTGCCTGCAATTGACCTTTTGCCGCATCAATATTGCTTTGCGCTTGTACTTTTAAATTACCGCCAGCTAAGGTTTGCCCATGTAAACCGACTTGATCTGAACGAATAGTCACATCACCAGCATCACCTAATTTACCTTCACGATCTAGGCCCGCAGCAATCAATCCACCTACACTATGTTCTAAAGTTGAACTGGTAATCTGGACATTTTTTCCAGCCCCCAAAGTACCAGCATTCTGAATATTTTGCCCTGTAACTGTTAAATCCTGATCAGCATAAACACTACCCGTGTTTTTAAGTTGATCATGCTGTAGCTTTATTGATTTAGCGTGAATCTGACCTTGAGTATTATCAAACTGCTGGGCAGTACTGTTTAAATTTTGCTGAGCTGCGATAGATCCCTGATTGTTATTAACCGTCACATGTTTCTGTTTAATTTGGTCTGCAACAATTTGTCCTGATGTATTATTAAGAGATTGGCTATTCAGATTTAAATTGGTTTTAGCCTGAATGAGCCCCTCAGTATTATCAATCGCTTTATTCGCTTTAATATTTACAGCTTGGTTTTCTGAATACACAACACCTGACTGGTTCTTCAAATCACTTGCATTAACGTTGACAGTTGCTCCACTAGCAATTTGTCCATCAACATTATTCAACTCACCACTTACAGCTAAATCAAGCTGTCCAATTGACTGGATTTTTCCGCCTTTATTGTTGGCAGACTGAGTTTGAATATTAAGAGTACTATTAGAAGCAAGCTGACCTTGTTGGTTAGTGAAAGTTGAGGTCTGGATATTGGCACTTTTAACGGTAAGCTGACCTTGGTCATTATTAAAGCTATTCCCTTTAATATTGATAGCACCTAAATTAAGTTGGCCGCCTTGGTTATCTAAACCATTTTGGCTGTCTAAATCTACACCACCATTGGCAACGATTGCGCCTTGATCATTATTCAGCACATCTGACACATGGATAAAACCAGTATCGTAAGTTTTTGGAGTTGTATCTACTGGAGTTACAACACCTAAACTTCCACCATCTTTAGATGGATCTGTTGGGACCGTTGGAACACTTCCACCTGTAGATCCCCCTGTACCACCACCAGTATTACTCTTAGCAATTCCAATTTTACCGCCAAGGTTTGTCATTGAGCCTGATTTTAAATCAAGCGCTTGTATGCCTGTTTGTTCAATAGAACCGCTATTTTTTAGTTTTGTAGAGTTAATTGCTATTCGGGCAGCATTTAACGTACCACTATTGGTAATCGTATTCTGATTTTGAAGATGTAACTCATCAGCACTACTGATTAGACCAGAGTTATTTAGATTTTGACTCTCAACTGAAATTTGTGAAGTTGCGCTACTGATATTACCTGTATTCTGAATGTTTTGAGCTTTAAGTTGCACCTGATCTTTATTTGCAATCAAATTACCACTATTGACCAGATCACCTTTTGCATTCAGGGTAAGGGTGCTTTGAGTACTGTTAATCGAGCCAGCATTACGAACACCTAACCCTTGCTCTGTCCCTACCAAAAAGATTTTACCAGCATACATTCCACCAAGCTGGCCCACATCTAAGGCAAAGTTCGGCTGAGGTGTAGATGTAGGCCCTGTAGTTGCTGTAATTTTAGGAGTAACTTGGTCTTTGACTTGAATGTCATTTTGTCCAAGTACCGTGTTAAGTTCATTGGCATATAGTCCTGCATTGACCTTTAAGGCACGCGTATAAATATCGGTATATGGTGTTAAGCTTCCATTTAAGCCTTTACCTTCAATCGTAACCTGACCTTCACGAACACGGAATGATTCAAGATAACCTTGATTCATTACCGCTTGTCCGGTTGTTAAAGTAAAACGGTCTGCATTAATCACACCACAGCCATCACAAATTAGACCTGAAGGGTTTGCAATGACGACTTGAGCTTGTTTTCCGGCAACTTCGATATAACCTTTAAGCTGACTTGGGTTACTGCTATTAACCTCGTTCAAAATAACTTTGGCTTCACCTGTTGCAAGCCAAGGATTACCTTGTACCCATCCACCAATCTGGGTTTGAGTGTTATTACGCGAGTTATTTAAAATGGCACCTTCTTGACCAACATCAAATTGTGTATAGGTATTCCGCGAAACACCACCCGCACTTGGTGTCTGAATATTGACCTGAGTTGTTCCATTGGCACTATTTAAAATAGTTGGCTGCTGTGATGTTGGAGCACCTTTGTCTGCAATGATTTGAGTTCCAGCAACACTACTCATTGGCAAGCTGATTACCAATGCCCCTAAACAACCAATAACTGCAAAGTTAAGTGGATTTAATTTTTTATAATGAATAGTGGGAACAGAAGACGTCACCACACCTGTTTCCATTGTTCCCTGACTTTGCCCTGCTTGCTTAGTTTTACTTTTTACAATCTCGGCAACAGCAATAAACATACCGCGAGCATGACTAAAAATAATACGATAACGGTTCTTATTCATTTTAAAATCTCACTAAATCTTTTTTTAATACAATTGATTGCGTTCAGGACCTTTGAACTTAAATTAATAGGTCCAGTTCACGCTAAATCCAGTCGTGTAATCATCCGTCTCGAAGTGATCTGGCTTTTTCAACGGTGCTCCGACAAAAACGTCATAATTCAAACGCAGAGGGGCAATTTGTCCACGCAAACCAACAACTGCACCTAACAAACTAGTACCTGGTAAAGGGTTTGGATAATGCGCGGTTTTTCCCCCCACCTCTCCATAATCAATACCTGCATACCACGAATGTGGTTTATTCATGATTGAGCCACTCAGTTCATTGCGAACTAAAAAACCATTATCTGCCAATAAAGTTTGTTCACCGTCAAAACCCCTTACGGTATAACGGTTTCCAATCGAGAATCGGTCTTGCGGTGTCAAAGGCTTATTACTGTGTTGGGTACGCCATTCTGCAAGATATTGTAGGTTCTGTTGCCCCACTTTAAAAGGAACTTGTAAACTGGCATTGGCCTGCAAAATGCCTACATGTGTATAAGCCTCACCAAAGCTTTCTTCTGGTGCTCTCATTGCATTAAGCCAGCCTGTACCACGCTTATAAGTCACATTACCGCTTAATGTTGCATTAGAAAAATATTCAGTATGATCAAGACTTGCTTTCCATCCCGCCGTTTTTCGGCGTTGTACTTCTACTTCGACATCATTAATATAGTTTTGTGATTCACGGTACCATCCACCAAAACCTACAGCAGTTTTACGGTGTGCATCTCGATAAATAATTCGAGACAAATCTGCATTAATGAGTTCGCTTTTACCGCTGTATTGATAAGTTTCAGTGCTTCCAGCGACTGTTTGTAAATAGTTAGAACGGCTATAACTGGTTGAAAATAACCAATAATCAAATGGAATGGTATAACTTGCATAAAAGCCATCTGTACCATGTTTACCAGAACCATTGCTACCTAAATCATGGTTATAACTGATATAAAATAAATCATTTAAAGTTAACACATGGTCAAGTGACAAGGTCGCTGTACCTTGGTATTTTCCAGTAGCATCAGAACCTGAATCATCAATCCCCACATGTAAGCGATAAGGTTTAGCTTGTTGCCATGCAAGAATCACATCACTATAACCCGGTTCATTTTTTTGTTCTGCTGGCTGAATTTTAAAATCAGCCTCAACCGTAGGTACACGTTTAAAGTTTTCTAAGCCTTGCTCCATATCACGAATATTTAAAAGCGCTCCCGACTTCATCGGTAAAGCATTCCATAAATGTGCTCGTTTAGAGGTACCATCGGCAAACTTAATCTGATCAACTCGGCCAGGAATAACATGAACCCGAACTGTGCCAGATGCAATATTTTGCTGAGGTAGTAACACTCGTGTTGTGACATAACCATCTGCAATAATTTTATTTTGGACAAGATCAAGTGCCTGATTAAGACCATTTACACCTAAACAACGTCCAATAATATTGTTTTTACCAGTTGTAACCACATTAAAGCTAGAAATGAATTGATGAGCTAAATCACCTTCTAAAAGTATTTTTTTAATTTCAAAGCAAGGTGTTTCACTATTAGAGTGTAAATATTGTAATTGCTGAGCTGAAATTTTATTTTGTTCTTGCCCTAAATTCACACTTACGTTCGGCTGAATCTGTTTTTCTAATGCAGTATCTCGCTGCTGTTGCCGAATGGTCTGATCAGCCTGAATTCTCTGTCGAATTGGATCATCCGAGTCAGCCGCATAACTTACGCCCCCCATGAGTGATAAACAGATGAATAAGACATTTTTATTAAATTTGTTATAGTTCACCATATAAAATCAAACCGTGATTAATATCAACTTAATTTTATTTTAACAAAACCTTAACAAAGTGGAAGTATTTTTTATACAGATTTGTCTGTATGTAAAATAATTTTTATTAACAAACTTTTAGAAGCACTCAACCGAGAAACAAATTTATATATAAAATCAATAAGGTATAAAAAAAGCTCCACAAAAGGAGCTTTTTTAGAATCTTGGCAGAGGATCAAGGACTCGAACCTTGACGAACGGTTTTGGAGACCGTCATGCTACCATTACACCAATCCTCTATAGACAATTAAACCATTCAGATTTAATCATAAAAAAAGCAAGATCATCGTCTTGCTTCTTTCTATGGTGGGGGCGAAGAGACTCGAACTCTTACACCTTGCGGCGCTGGAACCTAAATCCAGTGCGTCTACCAATTTCGCCACGCCCCC
>NZ_JAKTIM010000005.1:0-2239 GCF_027855455.1 Acinetobacter sp. AOR01_HL
ACCTCTCTTTAGGCAACTAGATGTAAACCCTGATTCTTTGGGCTGTATTGTGAAACTGGTTGAACGTAATCTGGTGGTAATTGATCAGCCATCTTAAGTTCGAATAAACGTACAAATGGGATGACTTTACCGTTTGGATTTTTATGTAAATTCTGTAGATGAGAACGGCTAATACCGCAGCTAATAAGCTCTCTTTCACGTTTATAGAAACGTGATTCCAAATGTCTGGACTTTACTTTTTTATAACCATCAATACGCAATGATCGATAGAAATCAAAGGCGTTATAAGCCTTGGTATAACTAGGATTACCTTTCTTGGTATAGGTAACCAATTTAGATTTAAGTAAAGCTTCTAATTCATCATCACTTGCGAAATTCATATATTCACCCTCCATAGTCTTAAGGATTGGGTCAAACGCTACGTGCCAGAGGCGTAGCAATAATTCTGGCTGTTCATGTTGCAGCTTAATTAGCTGAAATAAATTCGATGGATAACCATTCTTGGTTAAATATGTTTTACAAATACGAGCTTCTAAACGCAAAACTGCATTAGCAAATGGCAAAGCACCATTCATAGCAATAACAAGCGATTTAGAGCGCATACAACCCTTATCTGCTTTCTTCTGAATCTTATTTAGTTGGCTTTTAACTTCTTCAAATTTGCCATATGCCTTAGGACGTACACTTGCTGAATCATTACCCCAAGTAATGTAATTATCATATTTAACTTCACGGGCTTTACGGTGACCCGAAGCCAAGTTAGCCATATAGTCCAAAGTTGGCTGAACCATATTCTGATGAGGCAATCTAAATAAATATGTGGTATCTAGATGTAAAACCTCAGTATTTGCCAAATCTAAGATTGGGGCTAACTGGGGAAAGGCTTCGAGTAACATGCCAAGCATATGATCGGAGCCTAATTCGATAGACTCAAAACCATACACATTGTGACCTTGTAACAACTTCAATGGAGATGCCTTAATCTCAACATAAGGCGGTGTATTCATTGTATTTGTATAAAATTTAACAGCCATATCTGTATAGTCAGATGGAAGTGACTCATACGGATGATAAAGCTCCCCTGTTATCGTTTGACCATCATCGGTCTTAGAAACATGGCGAGTAGCAGCAGGAATACCATAATCACGAATATCACCATTAAACCAATGATGATTATCAAGACTACGTACATACGTAGGAATGATCGGAATCGCTAACCGCAGAAAATCAAGCATAGCAATTACCCAGATATATGAACTTCTAATACTTGTTGTATGCTCATAAAATTCCCCAATAATTATCGCATTTAATAGAATTAAAATCTCTTTAAATAGATATTAATCTAATATATGAGAACTGTAAACAAAGGAAATCTAATATATGAGAAATAATTGTTATAAAATTGACGAAAGTGAAAAAGGTCATGAAATGAACAGTATAGGCGAACGTATAGAAAAAAAATGTAAGGAACTGAATATCAGCATTCCTGAACTAGCAAATATCGCTGGAGTAAATTACAAGACCCTAAAAAGAAACATGACCGCCGAAGACCCAAACCCTACATTGCAGCACTTAAAGAGATTAAGCATAGCTTTAGGTATGAGTATCGATAATCTTGCATTTGGCGAAGAAGGAAGCACAGATGAAGAAATCGCTATCATTCTTAACGACCTAAAAAATATAGAAAAAGAAGATAAAAAAAGAATCTTATATATGGTTCGAATGATGATTGCCGAAAGCAAAAATAGGAAATGAAAATGGATATTCTAGAAATAGAAGAAAAAATAGGAAAAGTATTTAATAAAACCACTCCTACTGGCAGACTATCAAAAGTAAAGACAAGAAATCTAACAAGTTTTTTATGCGTACTTGTCATGATTGGAATAGAAAAAATAAAAAAAGATCATGATGAAAAAACATTTAAAAAATATATGAATGAACTAAAAAAGTGTGGAATAACAGAGAAATATATAAGAGAAGAACATGAGAAAGAAAGATTTAAAAGAAAGAGCCAGAAAGTAGAATATGTAGAACTTGTATTTGATTTAAATAATCAAGTACCAGAAGGATATATTCCTCCAGAAGGCCAATACAATATAGAAGAAATAATAGGCAAAAAGGTCAAAATATGATCAATAAATCGCCTAAATGATAAAATTTCTCATTTCTTCTAAAAGCATTGGTATATATAGCTCATAGGCGAAATTAAAAAAAACTTTGGACAGTCAGGCACACTATT
>NZ_JAKTIM010000006.1:0-27160 GCF_027855455.1 Acinetobacter sp. AOR01_HL
CCACCAGATTACGTTCAACCAGTTTCACAATACAGCCCAAAGAATCAGGGTTTACATCTAGTTGCCTAAAGAGAGGTTTTTATCATGCAATTATCATTTAACAAACGCACAATTTTTCCATCTGTTTACCGTGGTGAAAATAAGAAAACTGGCGAACCAACTTGTTATTTGTCTACAACTGTATTTTCACCAGTTAAATACAATTTAAAACCAGCTGCTGGAATGATGCCAATTGAACAGATTCAAGCGATTCTTGAAGAGTGTGCAGACAATGGCCAAGAAGTAGAAATTGAGTTTACAGAGCAACAAACTAAGTATGGTGCAGAGATGCAAATTTTCAGTGTTAAGCCATTACCGAAGAAAAACCCAATGGAATCAAAGGCTTAATGGTGAATTATACGATTGTTCGTATAATGTATATTATGTTAAATAAAAGATTTGGAAACCTACCATATATAAGGCTTTGCTACTCTCCATATATTAGTAAGTCACTTGATCTTCACTGTGACCATAGTTTGGCTAAGTGTTCTAAGCATATTTAACAAGTATCAGTGCCTTACACAATGCTGTTTACTGCCATTGTATAAGGCTTTATTGACCCTTCTTAAAACCAATATCCAAATTTCAAACCATACGCAATTGCATGGTTATTTTTGAAATTTGCCTGTTCTGCGTATGGCTTGATTCCCTCTATTGGCAAGTAATAAGTCCCATCTTCAGTTTTAGTATCACCTAGCCAAAAATATTTTAAGCTACCAGTTATAAAGTAGTTTTTAGCTGGGTTAAACTGGACGCCTAAACCAAGTGACCATGAACCTTTTATGGGTCCCATCGTTGATGCAGGATTACCTGTACCTGAATCCCAACTTACATCTGTTGAAGTACTCCATTTTTCTGTAAATTGATGTGCGAGACCGACAGTCGCACTATATTGATCCTTTTGATAAGAATCGAGCTTAAAACCTTGGGTATAAGCTCCACCAGTTACTTCTTTCACAATAATTTCAGATAGAGCGCCATATTGCGGAGGACGTGTTTCAAACTCTTTCCAATTCACCCATCTTAAATTCATATAAACAAGTGATTGTTCAGAAATACCAGTTTGAAAATCAATATTTAATGATGCTGGAGTCTCTAGTTTGGTTTTCTCATTTTCAACAAGTTGTAATGGTTGACCATAAATATCTTCATCTACTTGAAATTTATATTTGATTTTGGACCGATAAGTTACCGCTGCTTTTAATGCAAGATCGGGTAATTGATAACTTCCTCCTAACAACCAACCAACTTCGCCTTCTTGTTTAAACTTAGCATTATAGCCATTAAAAGCCTGAGTATAGGCATTGCCTCGAAGACCTAGGTTTGCTTTTACGGTTTGATAAACTGGTCCACCATAAATCTGAAAATGCTCAACTGGCGAGTAACCCACAATCATACTTAAATTTTGAGTGTCGGCTTTTACGAACGTACCTTGATGGCTAACATCATTATCAAAGTAACTATTATTAGAACGTGCCGGATATTTAATATCAGCACTAAAAGGCTGATCGTATAACATACCAAAACTTAATTGATCTGTGAGTTGTAACTTTAGAGCAGCTGTATAGAACTGCGTACTTTCTGCAATATCACCTGTATCACGACTTTGATGATCTCGTACAAGATCGGCTCTATCGTTGACTATGCCAGAAACAGATGAATCAACTGCAAAAAAATTTGCTTCTGCATAATTCCCATTTTCAAGAAATGGCAAAATAGATTGACCTGATTGTTCAAGAGCGGAAGCGTGACCAATGTTACTCACAAATACGGCAAGCATTCCTATTAAAATCGGATTTGTCCTATTAGTTGACATTCCATTCATACCTATATCCTTTTTCGTTGTTATTTCCCTAAATCCTTAGGATAGTTTTTTATTTTTAGAGCCATATTTCACAACATGGCTCTAAAATTCTTTACATCTATCTTTGTAATAAACTCAAACCGAAAATACCTAACCAAACTACTTGCACTGGTAATAAGAACAGTTCAAGGAATAAAGCCACTTGAGAAAAGCCTGAGAAAAGAAGCACAGCAAATCCAACATATCCCAAACCAACCAAAACCAATGGGAAACCTAATGCGGATTTGTTTTTTCTCAGAAGTAGTCCGTTGACTATTGCCCAAAAACCGATGGTCGGTCCTTCCATTGGCCATAAGCCATTTTGCGAGCCTTGCGAAATGGTTGCCCACACAGTGCCTGCCGCCTGTTTAGCCATTTCGTTCCCAGACATATATGTTTCGGCAAGTGGTCCTAACACAGAGGCCTGTAAAACAGCCCCTGCTATGCCTAACATGGTTGAAATCACAAGAAATAAAATAGCGATATCGGACAACAATCCTCCTGAAGAGCGCAACTTTCGCCACAGATATACGCCCACAGCTAGAAAAGGAAGATAAAACCCAAAACAGTCAGAAATCATTGAAGTTCTGAAAAGGGCTTGGTCTTTTGCCGACAAAGTTAATGCAAATTCAGGTTTAAATATTTGATGTAAATCAAACCCTGTAACTGCAAGAAAACAAAACAAGCAAGTGGCAGCCATTACCATACCGATTAATGCAACCCACGCTGTAAATACGTGTCCATCATCATATTGTTTAATCGAGTCCAAGACGTCTTCTCCTAGAAAGTGCTGATACTCGTTCGTATTCGAAATAAGTACGTAGCGCAGCGATGAGACCCGGAATTAATGGGAAACGTTTAAATTTAGCGTGTCCTTTTTCTCCATTGGCAACAAACCAATGCTCGGTAAGCTCAGTTTTACGTTGCAATGCAAGATCAGCTAAAATTCGGCCATAATTTTGTGACATCATTACGCCCGCACCACTGTATCCATAAGCATAAGAAATACGACCATTATGAAGTGTGCCCACTTGCGACCTTACGTCAAAAGGAATAGAACAAGCGCCACTCCAACGTTGAGCAATTTTTAATTTCTGAAATGCAGGAAATACCTTTTTATACATTCGCTCAGCGGCATCATAAAATTGCACTTTCTGAGCTTCGTCCATAGAGCGCCCTTCACCTACGTAGATATCACATAGGTTAAATTGCAATCTTCCATCTACAGTCGTTCTACAGGTTGGAGGACAATAGGTTGTTTTGTCATAAAACTGACCACGATGTTTCCAACCAAGTGCTTTCCAATCTTCATCAGTTAAAGGTTCAGTAATTAACTGATATACAAACATTGGAAGTTGTGCGCGTTTTAGACCCAATTCTGGTTGCAATAAATGGGTAAAACCATTTGTTCCCAATACAATATGTTTCGCTCTAACCTCACCTTCTGGGGTTTTGAGAATAAAGAATTTTTCCTTATCTTCTATATCCAGTACTGGCGTTTGCTCAAAAATTTGTGCGCCCGCAGCTTCAGCTATTCGCTTGAGTTCTCGAGAATGCTTCACAGGATTGACTTGCCCAGAATGTGGCATTCGGCATCCACCAGAAAATGCATCGCTATTTAAAGCTTGGCTTACTGTAGCTCTATCCATATAGACACTGTCTTTTGAGCGAGGTTGATCGTGCCAATATTGAGTAAATTGCTCTAATCGTTTTTCATGGCCGCGAAGTGTCGTAAATGTCACACCGGGCATTTCAAAATCACTATCCATATTTTCGCGTTTGATGAGGTCCTGTACATAGTCCAGACCATTCCATGCGAAATTTTGAAGCTCAGTTAATCTTTCTTTGCCATAAAGTACTTTTGCAGTGGTGGGATCAAGTACGGGAATTGGCACAACCCAACCAGATGTACGGCCTGAGGCACCAAATGCTACACATTCACCTTCAAGAACAGCCACGGAAGCAGCAGAGTCGGCTTTTCTTATGTGATAAGCAGTAGATAATCCAGTAAACCCTCCTCCAATAACCACCACATCTACTTCAATGCTACCTCTAAGAGGTGGTGAGGGAATATATTCGCCTGAGTGGGCTAGCCAGAATGACTTGTTTGCATGTGGAATATTATTCATCTAATGCTCCTTCCTTTGATATTCGATTTTGCTTAGCTCACATACGTAAAACTTCAATTTTCCATCTTTCAAAAAGATACAGATTCATTGCAAACCCCTCACATAATCTCTTCCCTGAGAAGATGTAATTTGTTCTTTAGCATTACGTAAAAACACTAAAGCTGAATATATATTGCTCCAACAATTACACAGTGTCAATGACACAGTGTAATTAAAATAAAAAATTAGCTTATGAGAAGAATGTTTAAAAAAAATGAAAATTAGATTGAAAAAATAATTTAAAAAATTTATTAAATATGAAACACATATATTTTTTAGTTTTAGAAATGAATGAACAAATCCTTTTGAACATTCATAAATTTATAGTTAATATTTTTTTAATTAGCACCATAAAGTGTCGATAACCAAATGTTTTGAAGTACCCTTATGGCTACCTTTGGATCAACTTCAGATGGACGTCCAAAAACTTCAGAAAGATATCTTTCTTCAAGCCAGATAAGTGCTTTTGCTGTTTCTTCTACATCTAGATCTTTCTTAATTCTACCCGCCTCTTGTTCTTCTTTAATATGTTGAGCAGCAGCATTAATAAAGTCTTGAACTAAACTACGGTATGCGTTGTCTACACGTTCATCTCCACCCGCAGCTTCTCCAAAAGCACGTAACACACGCCCATGTTGCACATAAACTTCTACAAGCCCAACTAAAGCTTGACGCAAATCTTCTTGGGAATTGTTACCCTTAAGCCATCTATCTGCAATAGTAAATAATTCTTTGCCAATATTTTCAACAAGGCGTAAAGCCAGATCATGCTTATCTCTAAAATGTACATAAAATGCTGGACGTTTTAAGCCAGTTCGGCGCATGACCTCATCTACATTGAGTTCACGAAAAGGATGCTCACTTAAAAACTGTTCAGCAGCATTTAATATTTCATTTTCAGAAACTTTAGGGTCGTGTTTGGGTCTACGTCTTGTAGTTGTCATACTATCCAATTTCTCATTGACACGATGTCATTGTAGGTATTAATAAATTATTCGACAAGCATTAATGCACTATTGTGGAACAAATTCTTGGAAAGAAAATAAATAAGAAGTTTTTTTAAACTTAATAACACAATCATAATTATATATTTTTAAAATTTTTAAATAATTATTTAGAAATGCTCAATAACAAAATAATTATAATTACACCGTGTCATTGACATTGTGTAATTATTGAATTAATAATATTGAACAGCCCCCTTTTGTGACGGGGACTTCTTAACTTAACTGAAAGCATACTGAGCTTAAGTAAGGCGTTTGTTCATCAGTTCCATGGATCAGGAAAAATGAAGATTAATAAATTCATCATCTTAGAAAATCTAACTGATGCTTAACTACTGAAATTTGTAGAGAGGAATACGATATGAATACATCAGAACAAGTTACTACTACTGATGTTTTAATCATTGGCGCAGGGATTGCAGGTATTAGTGCAGCCTATCACCTAAAAAAACATCGACCAAATACTACATTTATTATTCTAGAAGCCCGAGATACATTTGGTGGCACATGGAGTCAATTTAAATATCCAGGGATTCGATCTGACTCAGACATGCCCTCTTTTGGATTCGGCTTTAAACCTTGGACCCATCAAAAAGCAATTGCCCAAGCAAATGTGATTTGTGACTATCTACAAGAAACTATTCAAGAAAATAAAATAAATGCTCATATTAACTATGGCTATAAAGTCAATAAGGCTGAATTTTCATCAGATGAACAGCTTTGGACCATCACGGCTGAAAATCTAGCATCAAAAGCATTAGTAAATTTTAAAGCCCGCTTTTTACTATTAAATACAGGCTATTATGATTACCAAAAGGGCTTTACTCCAGAATTTGAGGGGATTGAGTCTTTTAAAGGAAAGATTATTCATCCTCAACACTGGCCAGTAGGTTTTGATTACACTAAAAAACGTGTAGTCGTTATTGGTAGTGGAGCCACAGCTGTAACTCTACTGCCTTCTATGGCGGATAAAGCAGAACATGTAACTATGCTTCAGCGGTCACCAACTTATATGGTTTCTTTTCCCGCTGTTGATCCAATTGCAGGTATGTTGAATAAAATTTTAGGCTATGAAAGAGCTTATCCGATTATTCGCAAAAAAAATATTTCAATGAACCGTGCATTATATAAAGCTTGTCGTAACTATCCGCAAATTATGAAGAAGCTATTAATTGCAGATGTGCGACGAAGACTTCCAAAGGGTTTTGATGTAGAAACACATTTTACGCCTAAATATAACCCGTGGGATGAACGTTTATGCTTAGTTCCTGATGGAGACCTATTCAAATCCATTTCTGAAGGTAAAGCTTCCGTTGTTACGGATCGTATTAAGAAATTCACAGAAAATGGTATTTTATTAGAATCTGGAAAATTGCTCGAAGCTGATGTTATTGTCACTGCTACAGGTTTAAATATGTTGGCCTTTAGCCGTATTCAGCTCACAGTAGATGACAAAAATATTCAATATCCAGATACCACTATTTTCAAGTCAATGATGCTTTCTGACGTACCGAATCTAGCATTTGCATTTGGTTATACCAATATCGCATGGACATTAAAAGTTGATCTTGTTTGGGAACATTTTTGTCGTATGCTTGACTATATGGATGAAAATGGCTACGGCACATTCAAACCTTTTATCCAAAACAAAAAAATGGAACGAGTACCCTTCATTGATTTAAGCCCAGGCTATGTACAACGTGGTCTAGCACAATTTCCAAAAGCTGGAACAGAAGGACCTTGGACATTACAACATGCCTATGAGCATGATTTTGAAAGACTTCGTAAGGGTCCTGTTAATGATCCTGAGTTGCTCTTCATAAAGCGGTTATCGAAAAAAAAACTATCTGTAATGAATGAGCCTTCAACTAAGCAAATTAAAGCACAAGCTTAATTTTCAACTTTCTTGATCTCTTATTTGAAAAGGCTATCGAAATGGGAGATTTAAGATCGATAAATCGAGATTCTTATGCAAGATATTAAATTCATAAGTCAAGGTATTACCTGTGCAGCTTGGTATATACCTGCAACTACAGACAAATTTATAAATGATAATGGACGACCATGTATTGTTATGGCACATGGTTTTGGAGGAACACGCGATACAGGCCTTTTAGAATTTGCTAAACCATTTAGTGAAGCTGGTATTGATGCCTTTATCTTCGATTATCGTGGATTCGGGGATTCAGGAGGAATACCTCGCCAAGATGTATCTTACCTGCGCCAACGTGAAGATTATCATGCAGCAATTGCTGCAGCACGAGGTTTACCTAATGTAGATGAAACTCGTATTGCAATTTGGGGGACGTCTTATTCTGGAGGCCACGTTTTAGTCGCTGCGGCCCAAGATCAGAGAATATCTGCAGTAATCTCTATGAACCCGGCTACAGATGGTTTAGCTGCCCTCTCACAAATCTGCCGTTATGGTGGTCTAAAACAATTAACCGTTGCAGTCGCTCATGGACTAAAAGATTTAGCTTATTCTCTTTTAGGCCAAAAAGCGCATCTTATTCCAATCGTGGGGCAACCGGGCACGGCGGCCATCATTAGTACACCTGGCTCGGAGGTCTCCTATAAAGCCATGGCTGGGCCAACATGGCGGAATGAAGTATGTGCACGAACTGCTTTAGAGGTTGCAAGAAACCGGCCCATTAATTTCGCCCATCAAATAAAGTGTCCTTTATTGGTACAAGTGGGTTCAAATGATCAAGTTACTCCTCCTGAAGCTGCTCGCAAGTCGGCAAGCTTAGCAAATGGAGAAGTTAAATTACTTGAATATCCGATTGATCATTTTGATTTTTATAATGAACCGTGGCAAATAAAAATTTTAGAGGACCAAATTAATTTTTTAACTCAAGCCTTGGCTCGTCCCCGTGTTAGATAACATGATTTCATAGCAATATTAGACCATCTAAAGCAAAAATAAGCTGATTTGGAATACCTCTATCAGCTTATTTTTTTAAGAGTGAAACTTTATTAGACTTTTGATATTCCTCCTCCTAAAACTTTATAGAGTTCAATCTGGTTATTTAATTCCATTTGCTCAAGCGCAAGTAATCCTTGTTGTGCTGCGTAAGCGGAACGTTGCGCATCTAAAACCGTAAAATAACTATCAACACCCGCTCTGTAGCGCGCCATAGATAGTTTATAGGTTGCAGCAGTCGCAGAGACTAAGCGACGCTGAGCGTCTAATCGTTCACCCATATGCGCATGTGTAGCAAGCACATCATTAACTTCACGAAAAGCTGATTGAATGGCTTTTTCATATTTAGCTAAAGCAATTTTCTGGTCAGTTTCTGCAATTTTAATATTAGTTTTTCTTGTTCCCCAATCAAAAATTAGTAGGTCAATACTTGGTCCAATTGACCATGCAAAATTACCCGACTTAAATAAATCTTTCAGTTCAGATGATACATAACCCGTCGAGCCTGTCAGGCTTATGGTCGGGAACATCCGTGCTTTAGCAGCACCAATATTTGCTCCTGCAGCACGTAACTCATATTCGGCAGCTTTAATATCTGGACGATGATTTAATAAATCACTTGGTAAACCGGCTGCAAAGTTTTTCTCAAAGGTAATATTTTGAATAGCATGATCCGGAAGTAAATTTTGCGGAACAGGATGACCTGCTAACAAATCCAGTAAATTTTTTGCCTGTTGAATTTGGGTTTTATAAGTTGCAACATCATTTCGAGCAGTCTCTACCGAAATTTGAGCTTGTTTTAATGGAACTTCACTATCAATACCAACATCAAAGCGCTTCTTATTTAGATTATAAGCATCGACTTGTGCTTTTAAGGTTTGCTCGGCAAGGTTTAAATTGGCTTGTGCAAAAGCATAATTTAACCAAACCTGTGTGATGTTACTGATTAAACTAATTTGCACAGCCTCTTTCGCGCTTTGAGTTGCAAGATAGTTATTTAATGCAGCATCTTTTAAATTTTGAACACGGCCCCAAAAATCTAGCTCATAGGCAGTCATTCCCAAGCCAACTTGAAATGTAGAAACTGGGTTATTGGGGTTAATCGATGGGCTAACCTGCCGCACTGCATTTCCCGTTACACCAATGGTTGGGAGCTGGCTATTTTTTGTGATTTGGTATTCTTGCTGTACACGTTCAATATTAAGCGTAGCAGTCCGTAAATCACGGTTGTTATTTAAACTGATTTCAATGACCTGTACTAATTTCGGATCAGAAATAAATTCTTTATAACTTTTTTCTGCAATCGTTTTTCCAGAATGATTTTGACTAAAATTTTGAGGAATATGAGATGTAATTGCAGGCTGTGGCGCTTGCATATTGACACATGCAACGAGTGCAATTGAGAGTGTAGAAAGAATGAGTCCACGAGATACGATTGCCGATTTAGACATAGTATTCTCCAAATAAAGTAAAGTTTGAGCATATGAAGCATCAGAGGAAATTGAGTATTTCCCCTGATGCATTGAACTTAAGATGAGATTTTTTTCTTAGAGGGAAATAGCTTTTCTACTGCACCCAGAATGAAGATAAAAAACACGGGAACAAAGAAAATAGCCAGAATGGTGGCTGAAATCATGCCACCAAAAACCCCTGTGCCTAAAGCATGTTGAGTTTCTGAACTTGCACCTGAGGCAATCACCAAAGGAATTACACCACACGTAAATGCAAGTGATGTCATCAGGATTGGCCGTAAGCGAAGTTTGGCTGCGGCAACAGTGGCTTCAATCAAACTCATGCCTTCTTCTTTCAGCATTTTCGCAAATTCAATAATCAAAATCGCATTCTTTGCCGATAGACCAATAATGGTAATTAGCCCGATTTTGAAGAACACATCATTCATTAACCCTCTAGACATAATGGCAATGATTGCTCCAAAAATACCGAGTGGCACAACCAGCATCACAGAAAGTGGAATTGCCCAGCTTTCATAGAGGGCAGCCAAGACAAGGAAGACAACTAACATTGATAAACCAAGTAAAAAGGCCATTTGTGATTCAGACTGCTTTTCCTGTAAGGAAATACCTGTCCACTCGTAGCCAATACCTTTCGGTAATTTAGCAATCAGTTGTTCCATTTCACGCATTGCTTCACCCGATGACGTATCGAAGTTAGGAATACCAGCAATACTCAAAGATGGTCGTCCGTTATAACGATTATATTGTTGTGGTGCCTTATTCCATTGTGGCGTTACAACTTCTGATAACGAGACTAATTGACCGCTTGAACCCATGACTTTCAGATTCAATATATCTTTCAATTGCATACGTGATTTAGCCTCAACTTGTACAATGACTTGTTGCATACGTCCTTGATTAGGGAAGTCATTGATATACATTGAACCCATTGATGTAGAAATGATGTCTGAAACATCAGAAAACTTAACACCAAGTGCACTAAGCTTTTCACGGTCAATTTTTAAAGAAATATTGTCACCTTGTGGCAACCCTTCATTCCAAACCATATAGAACTTTTTATTCTTGGCTGCCATTGCCATAAGTTCATCTTGAGCAGCCAGTAAAGCAGGCATACCTAAGTTAGCACGGTCTTGTAAACGTAAACTGAAACCTGAAAAAGTACCTAACTCATCAATAGCGGGTGGTAATACGGCCATGGTCTCACCTTCCGTACTATTCGCCATGGAAGTATTAACGGCGCTTGTCATCTTGGATGCAGAGCTAGTCCGCTCTTTGAAGTCTTTAAGTGTCGTAAAAGCCACAGCTACGTTTTGTCCTGCGCCACTGAAACCCCATCCCAAAATGGTGGTATTACTTTTTACATCGGGATTGTCTTTCAAATTATTTTCAAATTGATTGACTACATTTCGAGTACGTTCTGCCGTTGCATCTGATGGTAGTTGGAAAGACGTCATAAACCAACCTTGATCTTCCTCTGGCATAAATGCTGTTGGCCAATATTTCATTCCGGCAAAGGTAATACCGGTAATTACTAAAAAGATCACCATCATTGGAACTGTATGTTTGATGATTTTAAGCAGCATCAATTCATACTTTTTAGTGACTTTATCGAAACTACGGTCAAACCATGCAAAGAAGCCTTTTTTCTGATGATGCCCATCGATTGGCTTTAAAATCGTCGCGCAAAGTGCTGGTGTTAAAATGAGTGCCAATAGCGCTGAAAATAAAATAGATACCGACATGGTCAAGGTAAACTGTTTATAGATTACCCCTACAGAACCACTCGCAAATGCCATAGGTAAAAATACTGCAGCCAAGACCAGCGTAATACCAATAATCGGGCTGGTAATTTCTTTCATTGCTTTAGAGGTTGCATCTTTAGGCGATAATCCTTCTGTCGCCATAATCCTTTCTACGTTTTCAACCACGACAATGGCATCGTCGACAATAATCCCGATGGCAAGTACCATACCGAACATGGTGAGTACGTTAATTGAAAAGCCGGCAAGCAACATCACGGTAAAAGTACCGAGTAAGGCAATAGGGGCCACAATCGCTGGAATAAGTGTATAGCGGACATTATGTAAAAAAAGATACATCACAATGAAAACCAGAACCATGGCTTCAAGTAATGTATGAATTACCTTTTCAATTGAAATTTTGACAAACGGCGCGGTGTCGTAAGGAATACTAAACTCCATGCCTTCCGGTAAATTTAGCTTCAATTCTTCAATTTTTGCTCGAACACCTTCGGCAGTTTTCACGGCGTTAGCACCCGGGCTTAACTGAATTGCTGCCGCAGTAGCAGGCTTACCATTTTCCAAAATGGCAAAGTTATACGCTTGTGAACCTATTTCTACATTGGCAACATCAGATAACTTAATTACGCTACCGTTAGTTTTACTTTTTAAGCTGATATTTTTAAATTGCTCGAGACTAGACAATTGCCCTTGAGCCGACAACGGAATAGTAATGAGCTGGCCTTTTTCAGCTGGTAAATCACCAAGTCGGCCAGGTGCAATTTCGACATTATTTTCACGAATGGCATTATTCACATCACTAATCGATAAACCGTAAGAAACAAGCTTATTCGGGTCGACCCAAATACGCATAGCTTTCTCGGCACCGAAAGATTGAACCTTCCCTACACCTTCGACACGTTTTAGCTCTTCTACAACATTTCGAACCAAATAATCACTCAAATCAACTTCGGAATATTGATTATTTGGAGAGTTAATCCCGACCAGCATTAAAAATCCGGACGATGAAGCTTCAACCTGTAAACCTTGCTGACGTACAACTTGCGGCAAGCGAGCTTCTACAGCCTTGATTTTATTTTGAACGTCGACCTGAGCCATTTCCACATCTGTGCCCGGTTTAAACGTAGCGGTAATCTCTGCTGTACCAGAGGTATCTGTTGTCGCACTATAGTAGAGTAGATTTTTTACACCCGATAATTCGCGCTCAATTAAGGTTACAACGCTATCGTTAATGGTTTTCGCTGTAGCACCAGGATAAGTCGCACTAATATTCACCTGTGGCGGGGCCACACTTGGAAAACGTGCAATTGGCAGTTTAGGAATGCTCAGCAATCCAAATATAATAATAAAGATCGCGATAACCCAAGCAAAAACGGGACGACGAATAAAAAATTGTGACATCATGGTTGCGCCCCCTCAGCTATAGAAGTTTTGTTTTCTACACTTGAAGCATGATTTGCCACGGCTGGTGCTTTCCATGCTGCCAATAGCAATTTTTGATTTGGCTTAATACGCTCAATACCTTCAACAACGACTTTGTCACCGACTTTCAAGCCTTTGTTAGCGATATAGAACTGCTCATATTGCTGTCCAATTTCGATAGGACGAATTTCCGCTGTCCCTTGGGCATTGATGACATATACCTGAGGCTCGCCACTGATATTACGTTGGATCGCTTGCGCCGGAACCAATAGCGCTTGAGGAATAGAAGCACGATCAATATTGACACGCACATACATGCCCGGAAGTAATTTTCGTTCAGTGTTATTAACTTCAATACGGAATGTGACATCGCCCGTTTCCGGGTCAACATTAATATCTTCAAACAACATTTTTGCTGTGACGTTATAAGGTTGCCCGTGGCTATTGGTAATACGAACGGTTTTGTCACTATTTGCTGATAATTCACCGCTTTGTAGCGCAGCTTGTAAGCGCTCATACTCACTAACTGATTGCTTAACATCAACATAGACTTTATCAATCTGTTGAATGGTTGCCATCGTATTGGTATCGCCCTGACCGACCAATGCACCTTCAGTGACAAAAGATTGCCCAATACGCCCAGAAATAGGCGCTCGAACTGTTGCATATTGCAGATTCAAGTTTTGTCTGGCCAGCAATGCTTTCATTTGAGCGACATCGGCTAGAGCCTGACGATACTGAGCTTGAGCATTACTTACTTCTTGCTTACTAATCGCATTACTTGGTAATAGCTGCTCATAACGTTCTAACTGAACTTTGAGTCTTACTACCTCAGCTTCAGCTTTATTGAGAGAAGCTCTATTGCTATTTACATCGGCCTCAAATGTCTCGGAATTAATTTTATATAAGGCTTGCCCTGCTCTAACTTCACTACCTTGTTTAAATAGAACCTTTTCAATGATACCTCCGACTTGCGGACGGATTTCCGCCGTACGGAATGCATGTACACGTGCAGGAAGATTTTCACTAAAATTTACCGATTGCGGTTGAATGTTTAATACACTGACTTTAGCCGGTGGTGGCTCAGCTTGAGCGACTTCTTTTGAATCACACCCCTGTAATATCAGCCCAATAGATAAAAATAAAGGAAGTAAAAGATGCTTTTGCATACTGTCCAAACCTAGTGAGTTTTTGATGTTCGTATTATTTTTGATGAGTGTGTAGGGATAATCACTAAAGTGTGGAGTAAGTGTGGAGAAATACCGATAATTTAGCGTATGATGAGTTGAAGCACTTTCTATAGCCAGATTTTCTATGTTTGATCATTCTTTTTCTTTTGATTGCCAAGATAAAATTATTCTTGTGGTAGAAGATGACTACGATATTGGCGACATTATTGAAAATTATTTAAAACGTGAAGGCATGAGTGTTATTCGGGCCATGAATGGAAAGCAAGCGATTGAATTGCACGCTAGCCAACCCATCGATTTAATCTTACTTGATATTAAATTACCCGAATTAAACGGTTGGGAAGTATTAAATAAAATACGCCAAAAAGCTCAGACTCCCGTGATCATGTTGACGGCGCTAGATCAAGATATTGATAAAGTTATGGCATTACGCATAGGTGCAGATGACTTTGTGGTGAAGCCTTTTAACCCAAATGAAGTCGTCGCTAGAGTTCAGGCAGTCCTAAGACGTACTCAGTTTGCAAACAAGGCAACTAATAAAAATAAACTCTATAAAAATATTGAAATTGATACCGACACTCATAGCGTTTATATACACTCTGAGAATAAGAAGATCTTGCTTAATCTGACGCTGACTGAATATAAAATTATTTCATTCATGATTGATCAGCCTCATAAAGTTTTTACGCGCGGAGAGCTTATGAATCACTGCATGAATGATAGCGATGCACTAGAGCGAACCGTAGATAGCCATGTGAGTAAGCTGAGAAAAAAACTAGAAGAACAAGGCATATTTCAAATGTTAATTAATGTGCGTGGCGTGGGATATAGACTAGATAATCCCCTAGCTGTAAAAGATGATGCCTAAATAATATTAAAAAATAGCTAGGGAATATTTTATGAAAAGTAAGTTAGGAATTAGTAAGCAACTTTTTATTGCCTTAACTATTGTGAATTTAAGCGTTACGCTATTTTCTGTAGTATTGGGTTATGTGATTTATAACTATGCGATTGAAAAAGGCTGGATTAGTTTAAGCTCATTTCAACAAGAAGATTGGACCAGTTTTCATTTTGTAGACTGGATCTGGTTAGCCACTGTTATCTTCTGTGGCTGTATTATTTCATTAGTGATTGGCATGCGCCTCGCAAAGCGTTTTATTGTGCCAATTAACTTCTTAGCTGAAGCAGCAAAAAAAATTAGTCACGGCGACCTCTCTGCTAGAGCTTACGATAACCGAATTCACTCCGCCGAAATGTCGGAGCTTTTATATAATTTTAATGATATGGCTCAAAAGCTAGAGGTTTCCGTCAAAAATGCGCAGGTTTGGAATGCAGCTATCGCACATGAGTTAAGAACGCCTATAACGATATTACAAGGTCGTTTACAGGGAATTATTGATGGCGTTTTTAAACCTGATGAAGTCCTATTTAAAAGTCTTTTAAATCAAGTTGAAGGTTTATCTCACTTAGTCGAAGACTTACGGACTTTAAGCTTAGTAGAGAACCAGCAACTCCGGTTAAATTATGAATTGTTTAACTTTAAGGCGGTAGTTGAAAAAGTTCTTAAAGCATTTGAAGATCGTTTGGATCAAGCTAAGCTAGTACCAGAACTTGACCTAACGTCCACTCCTGTATATTGCGACCGCCGTCGTATTGAGCAAGTTTTAATTGCTTTAATTGATAATGCGATTCGCTATTCAAATGCAGGCAAACTTAAAATTTCCTCGGAAGTGGTATCACAAAACTGGATAATAAAAATTGAGGATGAAGGCCCCGGCATTGCAACCGAGTTCCAAGACGATTTATTTAAGCCTTTCTTTAGATTAGAAGAATCAAGGAATAAAGAATTTGGCGGCACAGGTTTAGGTCTTGCAGTTGTACATGCGATTGTGGTTGCATTGAAAGGAACTATTCAATATAGCAATCAAGGCTCGAAAAGTGTTTTCACCATAAAAATTTCTATGGGTCATGAAGAGATAGGGTAATTAGCTAAATTAAAAAATCTTAGAGTTAAAGTGCCCCCTCACTCTCTTTTATTCTTCTACGAATTTCTTCTCGCCATTTTGTGGCATTTTCCTGTTGTTTGTTTAATAGGACACCTAACATATAAGCTGTAACCGCAGCGCCAATTAAGGCTATACCGGTTTCATAAATAATATCTATAACAAACTCGAGCACTCCCTCCGACAAAAAATCTAATGAGCCTGAAAATTTAAGAAATTTAGCTACAGCTACCACCCCAACTCCCAATAAGGCACCCGCCCACAAGAATATTTTATGAATGTTTAGGGGTGCAGTGACTTGGTCAATTTGGTCGGGATACTTTCGATAGTACTCAATTTCCTCATCTGTTACTTCAGAGGTGGACTTAAATAATAATTTAATAAATAGCTTGTCTTGATCAAGCTTTGTATTTTTCTTCATAGCCGTGATGCGTAATAAGTATTCTAATGTTTAATGTTACTCACTTTTTCTTTAGGGAGTAAGGGTTTTTAAGAGCTCTAGACTTTAAGTACTTTTTTTAAACGTTATAAAGGCTTCCTGAACCAAAGCTGTCTTTTGACTTTTTACCTTAAAATTTTTATTGAAATGCCATATCTAACCTTAACCAGATTCATAAAATCATTTTTATAATTTAAATAATGGATAACTAGATATGGATCGTTTTAAAATTATTTTACTTATTGCAAGCACATGTTTAACAACAACTCTTTATGCCAAGCAACAAGTCGTGTGTGTGTTTGACCCAATTGGTAAATCGGGAGACGCTTTCGCTTTAGCCAAAGATTATGCACTTGAAGCAAAAAATTGGGGAGCTGATCTATCTTTAAAAGCATATGTTGATGAATGCGTGGCAGCTGAAGATTTGAAAGTTGGAAAATGTGATGGCGCTATTATTAGCGGTTTACGTGGCCGTCAATTTAATAAATACACAGGATCTTTAGATGCGGTTGGTGCATTAACAAATATGAAAACGGCAATTAATGCCTATAAGCTGTTGTCCTCACCCATGGCCGCAAAAAACATGGTCGTAGGTCCTTATGAAATTGCAGGTTTAGGCACAATTGGTCCTGCCTATTTATTTGTAAATGATAGAAGTATAAATACTCTCGCGAAGGCTGCCGGTAAAAAAATTGGAGTATTTAAATACGACGAAGCCCAACCAAAGCTTGTTCAACATGTCGGTGGTCAGGCTGTATCGGTAGACGTTACCAATGCCGGTGCAAAATTTAATAACCATGAAATTGATATTGTGCCCGCTCCTATTGTTGCGTTTAAACCTTTTGAACTCTACAAAGGTTTAGGTGAGAAAGGAGCAATTGTTCGTTTTCCTTTGACTCAAATTTCAGCAAACTTCATTATTCGTAAAGACCAATTTCCAGCAGGTTTTGGGCAAAAGTCTCGAACTTGGGTAGCCAGCCAACTCAATAGAACATTTGGTATTATTGCCAAATATGAAAGTGATATTCCTTCAAAATATTGGATGGATATTCCGAAAAATGAACAATTAAACTATATGAAAATGATGCGCGAGGCTCGTATACAGCTAACCAAAGCAGGTATCTACGACCCAAAAATGATGAACTTTTTGAAAAAAGTAAGATGTAAAGAAAACCCAAGTAATTTTGAATGTGCATTAAACGATGAATGAACACTCAAAACATCTGCATATCTTTTTTAAAGCATTTGTATAGACTTAAAAGGTAGAACCTATAGTATAAGTTCTACCTTAACTCATTCATTTCTTCTCTAGCTTGTTGTGGTGTTTTACCCGACCACTCTTTATAAGCCCGTGTAAATGGGCTGTGCTCGGCATAACCTAACAGTAAAGCTATTTCTACAATTTGTAGCCTTAGATCTTTTAAATACGATTTTGCCAATTCGTAACGGACAGTATTTAATTCTTTCCGAAAATTCGTACCTGCCTCGGTTAAACGGCGTTGCAAGGTTCTACGTGAATAATTTAATCGCTCTGCAAGCTGTTCAATAGTGGGTTCGCCTTGATGAAGTAAGTAAGCAATCTGTTTACGAACTTGATCTGTAATTTCATCAATATGTGGCAGACTTGCCAGTAACTTGTCGGCATGTTTTTCAAGTATGGCAACTAAGGCGGCGTCGGAGTTTTTAAGCGGTAGACTTAAGATTTCCTTATCGAAACGCATCAGTGCCACAGGCTGTTCAAAAAGCACAGGACAACCAAAATATTCCTCATAAGGCTGAACATTTTCAGGCCGTTCATGAATGAAATGTATTTCTTTAAGTCTTTCTTTTCCTCTAATGAGACTACGACAAAATTGAACTATAACGGTACGGCCAGTTTCGTCCGATAAAGGGCCGACTTGCTCACCTTTTGTATCCCATGAAAGCTCTACATATTCAGTATAAATACGTACAGTGGCAGGATAAACATCATAGACAAGCCGCTGATATCGCTCAAACCTTTCTAAAACCGCCCCCAGATTTTCACAGGCAAGAAAGACTGACCCTAAAACACCTAGATGCTGAGCTGTAATGGTTTGACCCACATGTAAACCAATGAAAGGGTCATTTAAATAATCTTTGGCAATAATGAGAAGATTTTCCCAATGGTCGATATCTACGCCTTCTAAATGATTTGAATCTGCTTTAGGCCACGGTTCACCCAATACCTTTTCTGGGTCATGTCCTAGTTTTTCCAGATATTCAAATAATAACTGAACATAGATTTCAGAAATCCTTCTTCTATACAACGGCTTATTCAATCCATTCATTCCGTATGGTTCTAATTTGGCGCCAATTATCAATTAGTGTACTTAAAGCTTTCAAGCAAAAGCAAATAACTAAAAATACCTGCTCAATCCAAATTTTGGCGCAAAGTGTCAAGCAATATGGCAGCTTTCATCAAGCCCTATCTCATTATTTTTCAGAAGATAGTGTTATAGCCAATATTGAGAAAAATACGATGGGTAAAAGTCTAAATAATGTGCCCCAAGCGCCACTAGATGTTCAATTTGATTCACATGGCATGAAATGCAGTGCCTATTTATATCGTCCAGCGACCGAGGCCACTACACCAATTATTGTGATGGCGCACGGTCTGGGCGGTACTCGAAGAATGCGTTTAACCGCTTTTGCAGAGCGCTTTGTGGCAGAGGGTTATGCTTGTTTAGTGTTTGATTATCGCTATTTTGGTGATAGCGAAGGACAACCTCGACAATTACTAGATATAAAAAGTCAGCTCGAAGACTGGAAAGCCGCTATTGCCTATGCACGTAGCCTAGAAAAAATTGATCCAAACCGCGTAGTTATATGGGGGACTTCTTTCGGTGGAGGCCATGTGTTGGCAACAGCTGCTGATGATAACCGACTTGCTGCTGTTATATCACAATGCCCCTTCACCGATGGTTTCTCATCTAGCATGGCAATGAACCCGATAACGACCCTCAAGCTCACGGGACTCGCTTTAAAAGACAAGATTGGATCAATATTCGGCGCCAAGCCAGTCATGGTACCTCTTGCAGCTCCATCAGGACATACAGCATTAATGAATGCACCTGATGCTTATTCAGGTTATCTCGCACTCATGCCTTCAGGTTCAAATATTCCAAACTATGTCGCTGCACGTTTTGTACTCGACATCATACGCTATTACCCAGGCCGTAAGACATCACGTATTCAAGCGCCCGTGTTGTTTTGTGTCTGCGATACCGACTCGGTGGCGCCTTCAAAAACAACATTGCGTCATGCGAGCCATACACCCAATCATGAAATTAAGCACTACGCCGATGGTCATTTTGAAATTTACGTTGGAGAAGCTTTTGAGCGTGTTGTTCGTGATCAGATCGACTTTCTTAAACGCATCGTTCCCGTCAAGTAACAGTAAATTTAAAATATTTGGAGAAAGTCCATGAAATATGACCTGAACAAAAAAGTTGTTTTAATTACAGGAGCCGCTGGAGGAATTGGTGCAGCAACAGCCCGTGAATTTTATGCATTAGGTGCAAACTTGGTACTCACCGATATGCAACAGGAAGCTGTAGATAAACTTGCATCTGAATTTGAGGCATCTCGTGTTTTACCATTAGCGCTAGACGTTACTGATGCAGTAGCCACAAAGGATGTAGTCCAGAAAACAATAAAACACTTTGGACACCTTGATATAGCTTTTGCCAATGCAGGTATCTCATGGCGTGATGGTGCTTCGACAATTGCTAGCTGTGATGAAGCTGAGTTCGATAAGATTGTTGAAGTTGATTTACTGGGTGTCTGGCGCACAGTCCGTGCTGCCTTACCAGAGGTGAATCGCAACAAAGGACAAATCCTCATAACCTCTTCTGTTTATTGCTTCGTCAATGGAATGGCAAACGCTCCATATGCGGCTTCAAAGGCAGCAGTAGAAATGCTCGGACGCTGTCTCCGTACAGAGATTGCATATACTGGCGCAACCGCTAGTGTTGTCTATCCCGGCTGGACAGCAACACCAATCGCCAAGGTTGCCTTTGGGGGTAACGCAACTGTAACGAAGATGATTGAAGCAGCATTTCCGGCATGGTTACGCAAGCCTATTTCTCCGGAATATATGGCGCAAGCAATTGTAAAAGGTGTACAACGCCGACAGCCACGGATTTTTGCTCCAGTGCGCTGGGTTCCGTTCTCGATATTACGCGGACTGTTTAATGCAGGTAGTGATGCAATGGTTGTACGCCATAAGAAATTACAGGGATTACTTCAACAACTTGAAAGTGAATCTAAACCTATCCAGAAATAACCCATTGCCTTAAAGCCCATTTATAAAAATGTCTGGAAAGCTGATATGTCTAAGTACAAATTAAAAGATAAAGTTGTGGTCATCACAGGTTCAACAGGTGGTCTAGGACTTGCGATTGCTCAAGCATTACAAGCCAAAGGCGCAAAACTAGCACTACTAGATTTAGAGCTTAACAAAGTTGAAAGTCAGGCAAGACAGCTAGGTGGGCAAAGCATTGCCGCAGGTTGGGTAGCCGATGTACGCTCTTTGGAAAGCCTAGAAACGGCTATGGCAAATGCAGCTCAACACTTCGGTAAAATTGACGTGGTGATTGCAAATGCAGGCATAGCTACAACAGAAGCACTAGAACATATGGCTCCTGAAACATTTGAACGAACCATCGATATTAACCTTACAGGGGTATTTCGTACTTTTCGCGCAGCTATACCGTATGTAAAACAAACTCAGGGATACTTACTGGCAGTGTCTTCAATGGCAGCTTTCGTCCACTCCCCGTTAAACACTCACTATACTTCGAGTAAAGCAGGCGTTTGGGCACTTTGTGACAGTCTCCGCTTAGAATTAAAATATTCAAATATAGATGTTGGTAGCCTTCATCCGACCTTCTTTAAGACCCCAATGATGGACAGTATTCAAAATAACCCAGCAGGTAAAGCTGTATGGAAAGGTAACTCGGGTATTTGGAAATATATATCTATTGAAGAAGTTGTCTCAGGTGTAGTTGAAAGCATAGAACGGCGTAAAGATATGACGGTTGTACCTAAAATAAATACGCCAATTGCGAAAGCACCCGCACTGTTTAGAAATGTGATTGAGTTTTTAGGTTTTAATCGTAAACAGCTTAAACAGACCATGCTCTTGGCAGAGAAAAACCATAATTAACTTTAAGTATTTTGGGACACGGATGTTTTGAGATATCCGTGTTTATTTAATTAGCAGCAAAATTCTAATCATTGACTCAAACTATAAGTCTTATGCGCGGCTATTTTTTATTAAAATTTTCTTTTAACGCATCAATTAAGATATTTAATAAAGGTGCTTGCTCACGTCTATGGGGATAATACAGGTGATAAGGTTCATAGCTATGTCGCCAGTCCTTCAACGTTTCTTCCAATTCACCACTTTCAATATAAGACTGAACCATATCAATAGGTAGATAAGCGATTCCTACACCGCTCCTTGCTGCTTGAAGCACTGGAGATAAGGTTGTAAAAACGATTTTAGCATTAACAGTAATTATTTGTGTCTTACCTTGTTTGGTAAATTGCCAACGGTAGAGTTCACCATGTGTGGGTAATCTTAAATTAATACACTGGTATTCCACTAAATCTTTTGGATGCTTTGGGTGACCATAACGAGCTAAAAACTCTTTGGTTGCAACCGTTAGCATTTGTATTGGCTTACTCACCTGTAAAGCGATCATGTCTTTAGAAACTAAACCACCTCTTCTAAGTCCTGCATCAAAACGCCCTTCTACAATATCAACAAGACCATAATCAGATATGATCTCTACTGAAATTTTTGGAAATTGTTGTATGACTTTTTCAACTGCTGGCCATAAAACACTTTGTATTCCATATTCATCTGCGCTAATACGTAATGTTCCTGCTGGATCATTTTTTAAAGCACTAATTTGATTTATGCCATTTTCTATTTCTTCTATTGCAGGTTGAAGCAAATTTAATAGATATTCGCCTGCTTCTGTAGGTGCCACACTTCGTGTTGTTCTTGATAATAGTTTTATGCCAATTCGGTCTTCTAAATTACGGAGTGTTTGACTAATGGCTGACTGTGAAGTTCTGAGTTTTGCGGCTGCGCGGGTAAAGCTCCGTTCTTGAGCAACGACCATAAAAGTGTGTAAATCATTTAAATTTTCTTTCATTATTTATAAGTATTCAATATAAGTGCTATCTGATTATAGTGGATTATCATAATAAATCACCACGGTTATATTAATTTCATCGACCTAGTTCTTCTTTCGGAGAGAATATGATGAAAACTGTAACTTTCAAAAATAAAAACATCGATGTTTCTGCAACTATTCGTTTTCCAAAAGATTTTGATGAAAACAAAACATATGCAGCCCTTGTATGTGCGCATCCAATTAGTAGCTGTAAAGAACAAACTGCCGGCGCAATCTATGGTGAAAAACTCACTGAAGCTGGGTTTATTACTTTAGCATTTGATGCATCGTATCAAGGTGCTAGCGGTGGAGAACCTCGCTTTCTTGAAGACCCTGCAACACGTGTAGAAGATTTCCGCTGTGCAGCCGACTATTTAACAACGCTTAGTTATGTTGATGAAAACCGTATTGGTGTATTAGGCGTATGTGGTGGCGGTGGTTATGCTGTTAATGCTGCTATGACTGAACGCCGTTTTAAAGCAGTCGCAACTGTGGTTGCGGCAAACTATGGCCGTTTAATGCGTGAAGGTGACCAAACACCTGAAGCTGCCATTAAAACTTTAGAAGCCATTGCAGCACAGCGTACTGCCGAAGCGCGTGGTGCTGAACCATTTATTACCCAGTATATTCCAAACTCACAGCAAGAGCGTGAACAAGCTGGAATCAATGATATTGATATCAAAGAAGCGATTGATTACTACAAAACCCCGCGCGGTCAGGCAGAAGGTTCACCAAATAAACTTCGCTTTTCAGGTTTAGCCGCTGCTGTTGGGTTCGATGCATTTCATTTGGCAGAACACTTGCTCACTCAACCCTTACAAATTGTGATTGGTGATATAGCAGGTGGATTCGGTTCTTATCGCGATGGTTATGAGTTATATAGCAAAGCTGCTTCTAAAGATAAGAACCTTTTTGTGGTTAAAGGCGCTAGCCACTATGACTTATATGACCAACCTGAACCTGTTGCTCAAGCCTTAGAAAAAATTATTCCATTTTTTCAAAAGTATCTTTAAGCAAAATATTGGAAAGTTTCCCAATTGGGGGGAGCTTTCCAAATGGATACGTTTTAGTGGTAATCAAACGAGCTTTTTATAATAAATCGCCGTACCGTCATAGCTCCCATTTGAACTTAATGCAAAACTTGGAATTACGCCCACACGAACAAATCCAATTTTGCTATATAAAAGCTCAGACACATCGCCTTCACGTGTATCTAAGACAAGTAAACGCAGACCATTTTGTTTTGAAAAATTTTCTAGCTCATTCAGTAGTAATGTTGCTATTCCTTGTTTTCTTGCCGATGTAAACACCATGAGTTTTTCAACTTCAGCTCTATGAACTCCATTCTTTTTACTCACTAAGGACAATTGAACACTACCTACAACCTTTCCTTCTTGTACGGCAATCCATAGGCGGCTATTACCTTGTGCTAATTTATGGTTGACCTCACGCCAATAATTTAAGACCTCGTTCTTTTCTACGGGAGATAAGAAACCTATAGAAGCTCCGCTATTGATAGAATCTTCTAACAATAGCAATAGATCTTCTTCATGGTCACCAATTTCTTTTATTTCTAAGATTTCAATGTCTTTCATATTTTTTCTCAAATTAATAGTTGTAAACCTTCATTGCTGAACTACAAACTAAGCTCTGCTTATTTTTAATTAGATTTTTACTAATTCATCCTCATTAAGTCTTTTATGATCTTTCACAAAAGTAAAACAACTTCATAGAAATGTCTTTTTTTTAACATCAAAAGATGTTATAAAAAAGACATTCGCTACCTTTTGGATTTTGCTTTTATGAATTTGGATATGTTTAATAATGAATCCTTAAAGGATTCAGAACCCACACCTTGTGACTTCTTCAGTGGAGAAGATGCTATAGCAAAAGCTAAAGAACTGGGTCTACCCGATCCTCATATAGTTATACAAGCAATTATGGTTGGTGATTCTGAATTTAGAACCAATACAATATACAACAGATCAAGATTTATCGCTCGTTGGGGAAAGATTGGAGAACAGCTCGCTTTACTTCTTAGAAAATCAGATCCAGCTTGGGTTTATCATAATGAAAGCCAGCCAAGACTAGAAAATATTGATAAGAAAATTCAGATTATTTTCATGAGTGGTAACTTAGCCCTTGGGCATCCAGAACTTGTACTATCAGCTCTTTGTGAAAAGGGTTATATGACTTTGAAGAATATTAAAGAAAATCAATCTAGTTATGATGATGCATCAAAATTAAGAACTTGGATTCTTTATTTTCCTTCTACATCTCATCCGGCCTACACAGCAACTGATATACCAACAATTCCTTTTGAAATCGCATACCCTACAAGTTTTGTACAAACTCCTGATAAGACAAAAATTGACATATTACCAAGCAATCACACTTGCAGAATTGCATTTGAGATAGATAATACTCATCCAGTCGACAATGATCCTAAAAAGCCAATATTGGAACCATCTAACGAGATTAAACCAGATGATTTTGATATTCAGCTTGTAGTCTAACTTGAGGTTAACGTGTTTAGTAAAGATCGTTTAAGAATTGCTAAAGATTTAAGAGGTCTTAGCAATACTGATTTTGCAGAAAAACTAGGCTGCTCGCTTTCTAAAGTGAAGCAGCTTTTAGATGCAGATAAGGAAATCAGTGAAAATGATCAAACCGAAATCTGTAGAGTATTAAATGTGCCGATGTCATTTTTTATGGAAAATGACATCCAACCTCATGAAACAGAACAGATTTTTTATAGGTCTGTTGCTAGAATCAAGGCTCAACATAGAAAAGCCAATGAAGCCTATACACTTCTAGCAAAGAATATTAATACCTACTTGCTTAAGAAGGTTAAATTACCCCAATTTTCTAGACCAGTTTTAGATATTACCGAGATACAGGATCAGCACTATCGTTATGTTGATCATATTGCAATTGAATTGAGAGCATTATGGGGATTGGGGGTTCAACCCATTAATAATATTGTATCGCTCTGTGAGCTTAAAGGCATTCGTATTTTTAGACTTCCAAATGAAGTTAAAGAAATTGATGCTCTATCTTATTTCGATGATGAAAGTGGTTCTCCTTTTATATTCGTCAATAATTTTAAGTCGGCAGAACGTGCGCGTTTTGACTGTGCGCATGAGCTTGGTCATATTATTATGCATACTCATAATCGAAAGGTTCGTGAGGAAAAAGACAATAAACTCTTAGAAATTGAAGCAGATCAATTTGCTTCAGAGTTCTTAATGCCTGCAGAAGCGTTTTTTGCAACTTCTCCACGTTATCTATCAATTGATAATATGATTGAGTATAAAAAAATCTGGAGAACCTCATTAAAAGCAGTGAACTATAAAGCTCATAAACTAGGTTTAATCAGTGACTGGGTTAATCGAAGCAATCTGATGAAAATTAACTCACTTGGATATCATATTGAAGAGCCTGAAGAAACCCACCGTGATGAAAGTATGATGCTTCCAAAGATTATTTCTTTATTAGTTTCGCAACCTTCTTTTGACAAAAATAAGATGCTAGATGAAATAGGAATTTCTGAAGATGATTTCAATCAGTTAACATTTGATGCACTTGCTAAAGTAGATATACCGAAAAAGAAAACAAAATTATATCTTGTTGAATGATTACATTAAGGTGTCAATAAAGACACCTTTTTATTTCTAATTTAACCCTGATTATTTCCCCCTCACCCCATCCCCCTCAAAAACACCTCAACCATTCTTTCATCAACTTCATCTGAGCTTAACCGCTGAATAATGGCGCCTTCGATCATATATAAAAATAGTTTGGCATCGGTAAAGGAAGCATCGAGTTTAAGTACTCTAAGCTGACTATAGATTTCATTGATTAACCATGTTCTATATCTTATGGCGGTTGTATATGCGTTTGGGTAGGTATTTTTGATTTCAAAAATAGCTTTAAATAACAGGTAGTACAGCCCGTCTACATCGGTATGTAGAACATAGAGTTTCTTGAGTTTATCGATTGTGCTTGTGTCGTGGTCGTATTCGACCATAGCAACCACTTTTTCTTGGAGTCGTTCTTTTTGCACCATTAGGCAGATTTCAATTAACCGTTCTTTAGAGTGAAAGTAGTTATAAAAAGTTGCTTTGGTAATTTCGGATTCTTTTACAAGTCTGTCGACGCCCACAATATGAAAACCGCGGCGGTGAAATAACTCAATTGATGTATTTACAACTTTTAATGCACGTGTTGGGAGAACTAAATTTGGCATATTTTTACCGTTATAAATTAAATTTTTGTTGTATATAAATGAGATATAAAAACTGCTGGCTTTTTTGGGAGAAAAAAAGGCATAGCAAAGCCATAAAGACTGTGCCCAGCACATCTCAAGTTTTAATTGTTCGAAGTTTTAAGTAATAACGAGCTAAAGCCTGAAAAAGCCTTACGGCGATCAAGCTGCGTTAAATGTTTTAAGCTGTGTTGTTATAGCTTTTGGCAAGGGTTGCCAAGAAATGATGGATGTGCAAAGCCAACTCCTTATTTATGGAGTTCTGCCAGAGCATAAGATTTATGGTGGCAGAACGAAAGAGGGTTAGCAGACTGGTTTGGACTCCAGCACACCCGAAGGTGTCCCTCTCCCGTCCTGAACTGCACCCCATAAGTTAGACTTTTTAAACTTATGAGGTGTGCCCTATGCCAATTCCGAA
>NZ_JAKTIM010000007.1:0-135228 GCF_027855455.1 Acinetobacter sp. AOR01_HL
AGCTATTGAAAAATATGGTCGACCTGAAATATTTAATACAGACCAAGGCAGTCAGTTTACCAGTGATGCATTTATTGATGTATTGAAATCAAATGACATCCAAATCAGCATGGATGGTAAAGGTCGATGGGTTGATAATGTGATGGTTGAACGATTATGGCGGAGCGTTAAATATGAAGAGGTGTATCTCAAAGCCTACAGCAATGTTTTGGATGCGAAGAAGCAATTAAACGCATATTTTGAATTTTATAATTTGAAACGACCTCATTCGAGTCTGGACAAAATGACTCCAGATGAGTTTTACTATGACCAGCTACCACAACAAAATAAGGTAGCTTAACTAGAGCAGAGTATCACTTATAAATAAGCTTTTAGTTGTTCAAACATGTGGGACCACCTCTATTGTACATGCAATAAAGTTGTTCTATTTCAATCTCGGCTTCTGCCTCTTCACGAGTTTCACGCGCCGCACCTTGTTCCATAGTTTCGAACAATTCCATATAACCCGCAGGCAAAGTCCATAAGCCATAACGAGGTTCAATCGCGCGACGACAAAGTAATACTTTGTCTTCCCATAACGCTAAGGCACCGCAGATTACTTTGGGGTTTTCATAGTGAATATTTCCACAATGAGTACAAACACGGCGTACTTTATGATCACCTAAAGGAATTTTTTGTTCGGTTTTATGCCCACACGCTACACAGAAACTCATAATTATCATCGAGTATAGAGATGCCTCAGCATAACTGAATTTTTAGACTTACGCATCAACTCTATTCCCTAAGTTTGATTTTCAGATATGATGCAAAGAGAGACAGAATAATAGGTGAATGGTATGGAAGAGCACTTGCTAACACAAAAGTTACAGCAAAGATTGCGCTTTTCCACCCGCATACAAGAAGCACAAGCTGCGGTACTTATTGCGATTACGAATGAAAATAATCCTAAGGTACTGCTTACACGCCGTTCAATACATATGAACAACCATGCGGGGGAAGTTTCTTTTCCTGGTGGCAAGCGTGACCCTAGTGATACTAGTAATATTGTTGTAGCGCTAAGAGAAGCTCAAGAAGAGACGGCTTTAAATCCGTTTGATGTGCAGTTGCTAGGCGATTTGCCGATGCAACGTGCAAGAAGTGGTTTGTCTGTAAAACCGATTGTTGGGCTTATTCCTCCTGAGGTAACTTTAATTCCTCAGCCCACCGAAATTGATCGAATTTTCTTTGTGCCTTTACAGCAACTTATAGAGACGCGTCCGACGCCATATGAAGTGCGATATGCTCATCAATCTTTATACTTCCCAAGCTTGCAGATTGATAATGAAATTATTTGGGGTCTCACAGCGCGAATGTTAATTGCCTTATTTAAATATGGTTTAGGCTACCAAAAAGAATGGCCATTTCTACTGAATGCACCAACGTTTGGAATGCCAAAATTTTCTCATAAAAAATAAAGATCAGGACTGATAAATTATGATGTATAGCTATCAAGGGCAGCATCCAAAAGCCTTACATGAGCCATGGGATGGTTGGGTTGCTCCAACCGCAACGCTTATTGGACAAGTAGAACTAGGCCGTCAGGTCAGTATTTGGTTTGGTGCTGTAGTGCGTGCCGATAATTGTGTCGTTCGGATTGGTAATTTTTCTAATATTCAAGAAAATTCGGTATTACATACTGATGCGGGCCTTGAGCTAAATATTGGCGAATATGTCACTGTTGGACATAAAGTCATGTTGCATGGTTGTACGATTGGCGATAACAGTTTGATTGGTATGAATGCTGTCATTTTAAATCGAGCTGTGATTGGTAAGAACTGTATTATTGGTGCGAATGCTTTAATACCGGAAGGTAAAGTGATTCCAGATAACTCAGTGGTAATGGGCTCACCTGGCAAAATTGTAAAAACTTTAGATGAAGAAGGCGCAGCAAAAATACGCTTGAGCGCACTACATTATGCTGAACACTTTAAAAGCTATGCCGATTTGAAAGAATTCTACTTTTAAAATTTTAGTGAGATATTTTCTATGCCAAGCACCAGCTTGGCATTTTTATTTAGATAGGAACAACTCGCCTATCAGAGCCGAGTGGGGTATCATAACTTCTGTTTTTAATCTGATTGAATACTAAGGTTGTGCATGAAACTGCTGGCGTTGGAAACTGCAAACGAGCAATGTTCCATTTCATTAATCGATGAAACCCAAGAACTCTTTTTCCAACTCGATACGCGAGCGAAAGCACAAACCCAGACCATTTTGCCAATGATTGAGCAAGGGTTACAGCAAACCGGACTTAACGTAGCTGGTTTGGATGCAATTGCCTTTAGTCGAGGGCCCGGTTCTTTTAGTGGTGTTCGAATTAATGCTGCTGTTGCTCAGGCTTTAGCTTGGTCACAAGATTTACCTGTGGTTCCCGTTTCTACCTTACAAGCTCTTGCACAAGCGGCTTACCGACTTGAAGGTTTAGAACAGGTGACTGCGGTACTCGATGCACGTATGAATGAAGTTTACATTGCAAGTTTTGTTCTAGATGAGCGAGGCATCATGCAGTGTATAGATGAAGAAAAATTAATGAACTACGAGCAAGCGGCTGCCTATGCAAAGCATTGCTTAATCGGTTCGGGTGCTAAGCTTCTTCAAACTGATGCAGAACATCAAACAATCACTGCCACTGCACAAGACATTGCTTCGATTGCACTTGTGTATGCAGCGCAAAAACAGTGGGTTGATGCTGAACATGCTTTACCAGTTTACTTGCGTGATGATGCATGGAAAAAAATTGCGGATCAGGGTAAAGCAAATTAAAGGCACTGCGCATGCACATATATTTTGAAGTAGATTTTCAAGAACAAGCACAGCACTACCAAGCTGTGCTTCATTCTAGAGGCGTGACTGTCGATTTACAGCCTATTGAAAAACTCAATGCCCGTTTTTTACGTTTAAACCCTGACTTGGCTCTTTGTGTAGATGAAAACGGACTTTGGTTATCTGCTAACGGCATGAAAATGCAGCCTGACTGGAAAGCTGAAATTCCGCGTTTAAAACGAGCAAGTCTTAAATCGGAAATGATTGCTCGTGCTTGTCAGTTAGGTGAAAAGCCAGTACTGGTCGATGCTACAGCGGGCTTAGGTCATGACAGCTTACTTATGGCTTATCTAGGAGCCCAAATCCAGCTTGTTGAGCGCCATCCGATTTTATTTACTTTACTTGAAGATTCAAAAGATCAGGCACAGCATGATCCATTTTTAAGCCAATTTATAGATCGTATTCAACTGATCTTCGCTGACTCTGCAAGCTATTTACAGCAATTAGATCAACAGGCAAAAACAGTTGATGTGGTCTACCTTGACCCGATGTTCCCACAGCGCGATCAAAATCAACAAGCAATTAAAAAACAAGCCCAAGTCAAAAAGCAGATGCAGCTTTTGCATTTACTTTTACCCGAAGATGGAGAAATGGATTTGGGTGATCATTTGCTTGAGCTAGCCAAAAAAGTTGCAAAGCGAGTGATTGTAAAGCGTCCACGACATGCTATTTTTTTAGCAAATCAAGAGCCAGCCCATCAGTGGCAGGGGGATGCTTGTCGTTTTGATGCTTACTTTCAGTAAGCTTATGTAAGGTTAAGTTTTATTGCTTGAATAATGCACAAATATATGTGATATAGTTCAAAAGCATGATTGCTAAAATTCTTAGCAGGCATACACTTATGGTGCCTGACAAAAACGAAATTTTTGAAACCTTTTTATGATTGATCTCAAACCTTCCATTAACTTTTGGCATGATTTTAAAAGTAACCAGCTTGCCGGAATGTGGTTATTTTTGGGGTCAAGACGTTCCTTACAGATCGTACATCCCTCTATTCTTCAGCTCATTGTTTGGGGAATATTAGGTGGGTGTACCAACTCACTTTATAGTTGGCTTGTTGCCGGTCAAATTGGCGACTTCAACTCACAAGGTCTAATTGGATACGCACTTTGGCCTTTTATTGCGCTTATTGTTGGCATTTTCTTATCACAGCGTATTAATCAGCCGCGTTTAATGTTGGTTCCAGCCTTATTGTGGTTGGTTTTAGATACCAATATTTTATTAATACAGTGTTTAATTCAATATTTGGGATCTAATGGTTATCTAAACTTTATTCCGGATGCTATTTATAACGGTATTTTACCAGGTTTGTTTGTAGCACTTTTTGTGTGGCAAAGTTTGGCGGTCATTTGGGTGTTCTCACGTGAGCTTAAGTGGCCTTGGTGGGAGCGGGCATTGGTTATGGTTGCGACCATTGCGACCATGGTGGTTTGGCAACTTTCCGTAAAAGATCAGCCTATTTGGAAAGTGGAAGATTCTCCACCTACTTTTGCCGAAGATGCTTTTTATGCACAAAGTAAATTACTTCATGATGCTTTAGAGCAAGTTCAATATGGTGAGTTAGCTAAAAGTCATTGGTATTTCTTGGGTGTTGCAGGCGATAGTTATCAAGACGTTTTTAAATCGGAAGTGGTTCGTATTAAAGAACAATTTGATACGCGTTTTGGTACAGTCGGGCGTTCAATGATGCTGGTCAATAATCCGGATACCCGAACCGAAATCCCGATTGCATCTAAAACCAGTATAGAGTTGGCCTTACGCCGTATGGGCCAGCAAATGAACCGTGATAGTGATGTGTTATTTTTATATATGACATCGCACGGTGAACAAAACCATTTTGAAATTGAAAATGCACCTCTAGATTTGGGGCAAGTCGATCCGAAATGGTTACGTGAAACGCTCGATAAAGCGGGGATACGTTGGCGTGTGATTGTCATTTCTGCTTGTTACTCAGGAAGTTTTATTCCGGCGTTACAGTCACCTGATACTTTAATTATTACGGCATCTGCTGCGGATAAAACTTCGTTCGGTTGTAATAACGAAGCTGACTATACTTATTTTGGACGAGCTTTCTTTGATTTAGCGATGCGTGAGCAGTCTTCTATGAAAGATTCATTTAATGCTGCTAAGCAAACCGTAACCAAATGGGAAGTAGCTCAAGGTGTAGAACCTTCAGAGCCACAATGGATGATTGGTAAGAATATGGAACTTATGCTACCTCAGTTGGAAAAATATCTTTTTCCTCAACCAAATACAGGTAGTGTAAATATTGCTCAGACACAAACAGAGGCTAAAAACGATGCAACTCCTGCAAAAAAACCGCTGCTTTGAAGGTGAGCAGCGCATTTATCAGTTTGATTCTCAATTATTAAAAGGCTCTACTAAGTTTGGGGTGTATTTGCCACCTGCTGCTTTAGAAGGTAAACCTTGCTCAACTTTGTTTTACTTAGCGGGTTTAACATGTACTGAAGAAACTTTTGCCATTAAGGCACATGCACAGCATATGGCTGCCCAGCTTAGTCTTATACTGATTACACCTGATACTTCACCTCGTGGTGGACAAGTTGCAGTAGGTGACAATTGGGATTTAGGTCAAGGCGCAGGCTTTTATATTAATGCCACAGAAGCACCTTGGTCTGAGCATTATCAAATGGAAAGCTATTTAATCGATGAGTTATATCCACTTATTTTAAAAAGTTTTCCAGTAAATGCTCAACAGGTCGGTATCTTTGGGCATTCGATGGGGGGACATGGCGCCTTAACTTTAGCTTTTAAATATCCTGAGAAGTTTAAGTCAGTGTCTGCATTTGCACCGATTTGCGCGCCAACTGAATGTGCATGGGGTGAAAAAGCATTCAGCCATTATTTAGGTGCAGACCGCGATAGTTGGTTGGCTCATGATGCCACAGCTTTAGTCTCAAAAAATGGTGCGGTATTTAATGAAATTTTGGTGGATCAGGGGTTAGATGATCAATTTTATGAACAACTTCACCCTGAAAAATTTAAACAAGCATGTTTAAAGGCAGGACAGCCTTTAACTTTAAGACAACATGCTGGCTATGATCATGGCTATTATTTTATCCAGACCTTTATGGATGAGCATTTGCAGTTCCATGCAATCCAGTTGGAAAAGGTCGCTGGCGAATAATTAGTGCTGCCATTCCACCTGAAATTCTTGTTGAGCCATACGGTTTAGATGATCAAGGACAACTTTTTCCAAGTGGTCATGGTCATCTAACTGGCTATCAATAGCAACATTTAACTGCTCTGTTTCTGGCGCAAGCGTAATAGTTGCTGTAGGCATTAAGATTTTAAAATCTTGTTCAGTTTCTTGTACTTCAAATTTATGTTTCCAATGATTAACTAGACGTTTTGCAATGCGTTTTCCATCGTTTGTTAATAGATGAGTTGTGCTTTTCATTATCAATCCTCACATTGGTTTAATGTACCTTAACAAATTCGTTTGGCACTTGGCATACTATAGTAGCAACGTTACGTTGCAAGTTTGAAATGTTGTCATTTAAGCAAAGAAGAGCGGGCCAAGTAGGTTCTTTTTTGTTATAATTTTTAGCCTCTCCTTAAATTTTTAGCCAGGTCATCCACCTATGTCCAAGCCTTATTTGATTGCTCCTTCTATTTTATCTGCCGATTTTGCTCGTTTAGGCGAAGATGTAGACAAAGTGTTAGCTGCAGGTGCCGATGTAGTGCATTTTGATGTGATGGATAATCACTATGTTCCAAATTTAACTTTTGGTGCAGGTGTGTGTAAGGCTTTAAAAAATTATGGAATTACTGCTCCTGTTGACGTGCATTTAATGGTATCTCCAGTTGACCGTATTATTGGTGATTTCCTAGAAGCAGGCGCAGATATCATTACGTTTCACCCAGAAGCTTCTCATCACATTGACCGTTCATTACAGCTTATTAAGTCTGGTGGTGCTAAAGCAGGATTAGTTTTTAACCCAGCAACACCATTGCATTATCTAGACTATGTTCTTGATAAAGTTGACCAAATTTTATTAATGAGTGTAAATCCAGGTTTTGGTGGGCAAAAGTTCATTCCAATGACTTTAGAAAAATTACGTGAAGCGCGTAAAATTATTGATGCAAGTGGCCGTGATATCCGTTTAGAAGTAGACGGTGGTGTTGGTCCTGCAAACATCCGTGAAATTGCAGAAGCTGGTGCAGATATGTTCGTTGCTGGCTCGGCAATTTTTGGTCAACCAGATTATAAAGTTGTGATTGATCAAATGCGTGCAGAGCTTGCAAAAGTCGGTAGTGTAGACGCTTAAAAAAGAATATTAAGCTGAGAGTAAACTTGTGGATAACTTTGTTTATAACTGTATGGATAACTGTGTTGATAACCATATGGATAAGATGTTGGTAAAATAAACAAAATCAGATCAACCGTTTATTCTCTAAGCAAAATGTATGAAAAAAGAACGCTTTGGCGTTCTTTTTCTATTCTATAGGGATATTTTTGGATCTGTTTTTTTATTAAGCTTTGCTAAAAAATAACCTGTGCAAAAAACGAGAGGGCTTGTGTAAAACTTTTTAAAATATATTGAATAGAAAACTGTAAAAGTGTCATGAAAAATAAAGCTAAATTTGATTTAATAAGATTTTAGTAAGAGACCTAGATCATTAATGACAGTAAAAATTTTAGCGGTAGATATGGATGGGACTTTTCTTAATTCTAAGAAGCAGTACAACAAAGCACGTTTTTTAAAACAGTATGAACAACTAAAACAAAATAATATCCGTTTTGTAGTCGCTAGTGGTAACCAGCTTGCAAAGCTTGTTACGTATTTTCCAGAAATTAATCATGAGATTGCTTTTATTGCCGAAAATGGTGCTCATGTTGTAGATGCGGGGCAAGAGTTAGCTTTTGCTCATTTAAGCAAAGAGCAATTCATTGAGATTTTAAATGCGATTGACCCAGTGTATACCTCTAAAATGGTGATCTGCGGAAAACAGAGTGCTTATGTGCATAGCAGTATGAATGCAGAAGATTATGCTAAAGTCGCTCGCTATTTTGAAAAGCTGACGGTTATAGATGACTTTTATGCACTAGATGACTTGGTGTGTAAAATTACTTTTACTGCGCAGGAAAATGAAAGTTTTACGATTTTTGAGCATTTTCAGAAGCAAAGTTTTGTAAAAGATAAGGTTCTAGTACCAGTTTCAAGTGGCTTTAATTTTATCGATTTGATTCTTCCGGACCAGCACAAAGCACATGGTTTGAAGCTATTATTGCAAAAATGGCAGGTTCAACCCGATCAAGTCGTTGCGATTGGTGATAACAATAATGATATCCAGATGATTAAAGCAGCAGGTTATGGGTTTGCAGTCGAAAATGCAGTTGAAGCCTTAAAAGCCGTTGCTCCTTACACAACTGCAAATAATGAGCAAGAAGGTGCATTACAGGTAATTGATTTGGTTCTTCAGCATCAACCTCCATTTGCTTAATGACCTCAATAACAATCATCTAAGATGGAAAATTGTATCTAATTTAAAACTTAGTTATGCTAAACAACTAAGATAAGTAGATTGCTCAAGGCAATAAATGATGACACTGCAACACTTACGCAAGTATGCTTGGTTTGTGTTCCTGATGACTTTAGTTATTGGGTGGAGTGGTGTGTCTATTGCTCAGACACCTATGCAGCATGATCTTCATACTATGCCGTGTCATAGTGAGCAAATGAAACATCACTCTATGCATATTCAAGCTGATGAGCAGACAACGTGTCATCAATCTATGGCTCAGGTTTCTCACCAACATGGTGAACACTGCCAAGACTGTAATCCGGTCCATTGTCAGATGGTAAATCTGGCTTTACAGCAAGCTGTACCAGATATTGAATCATCATTTATTCCTATTCCATCTCAATTTAGTAGTATTTATCAGGCACAGCATTTAGCCGGATACTGGCAAGAAATCTTACGTCCACCAAAAGCTTAATCCTTTCTTACTTATTTTTTTAGTTAAAAGGATTAAAGCAATGTCTCATAAAACGATTAGCAGCCTCGTCGCTGTATTTGGTCTATTGGTTTCACCATGGACTCTCGCGGCAATTAAGGAATATCACCTTAATATTAATGAACAACAGGTCAATGTTACGGGCAAACCCCTTAAACGAATTACCGTAAATGGAAAATTCACAGCACCACTCCTTGAGTTTGAAGAGGGGGATGAGGCTGTTATTCACGTCCATAACCAATTAAAGAATCAAGATACCTCTTTACACTGGCATGGGTTATTACTGCCAGGATTAATGGATGGTGTGCCAGGTTTTAATAATTTTAAAGGAATCGCGCCAAACGGAGACTTTGTTTACCGCTTTAAGGTGAAACAAAATGGCACATATTGGTATCACGCCCATAGTAAAGGCCAAGAGCAAGACGGTTTATATGGGCCGCTTGTGATTTACCCAAAAGGCAAAATACCAGTTGCGGCGCATGAAAAAACTGATCGTGATTATGTAGTGATGCTTTCAGATTTCCATGATTCTTCTAGCGATAGCATTATGAAGAATTTGAAGAAATCTGCTGAGTATTATCAAAACCGCCGTGAAACTGTATCTGATGTATGGAAGCAAGTTAAAGCACAGGGCTTAAAAGCAACTTGGCAAGATCGTTCAATGTGGAATCAGATGCGGATGTTAAAAACCGATATGTCTGATGTGACGGGCTATACCTTCTTAGTCAACGGCAAGACTCCTCAGCAAAACTGGACAGCTAATTTTAAAGCTGGTGATAAGGTTCGATTGCGATTTATTAACGCATCGGCAATGTCATTTTTTGATGTCAGAATTCCAAATTTAAAAATGACTGTCGTGAGCGCAGACGGGCAGCCAGTTAAACCTGTAGCAATTGATGAGTTTCGTATTGGTACAGCCGAAACCTACGATGTCATTGTGGAACCTAAACAGCCAAATTATCAGATTGAAGCAGAGTCTATTGACCGTAGCGGTTTTGCCATTGGTACTTTGCACAATGAAAATACGCAGGCTGTGGGGCCAGTCCAAATGCCAACACCACGCCCACGTGCTTTATTGATCATGGATGATATGGGCATGAGTCATGGTGGTGGAAGTAATGAACATGCTGGCCATCAAATGAACATGCAACATGACATGTCGGCCATGCCTGAAATGAAAAAAGAGACGAGTCAGGCTAATCATGATCACACAATGATGAAAATGGATCATGACATGAAAAATATGTCATCTGGCGAACATGATCATTCCATGATGCACATGAAGCATGATATGTCAGCGATGTCTGAAATGAACCATGATATGCAGGCAATGTCATCTAGCGAGCATGACCACGCTATAATGAATATGAATCATGAGATGCCTGCTCAATCTGAGAATAAGCCTAAAAAGGATGAACCAGTTTATGGCTGGGCAAATGCTTCAACGCCAGCGGGTATGAAGGCACTGCAATATAGCGATTTGCAATCTTTAACACCTCAGCTAGATACCCGTGCGCCAGAACGAGAGCTTGTTATTCGTTTAGGCGGCAACATGGAGCGTTATATCTGGACCATTAATGGTAAGAAATTTAGTGATACCACACCACTACAAGTTAAGTATGGTGAACGCATACGCTTGAAGTTTGTGAATGACAGTATGATGGCTCATCCAATGCATTTACATGGCATGTTTATGCAATTGGAAAATGGTCAACAAGCTGAAAATTTACCAAATAAACATACTATTATTGTTCCACCCGGAAAGACCGTTACTGCGTTATTGACAGCCGATGCTTTGGGAGAATGGGCGATTCATTGCCATCTGCTCTATCACATGAGTGCTGGAATGATGAATAAATTAATTGTTGCTCAAGTCAACGATGGACAACAACCCGCTCAGTCCCAGCCAACTGTTCAATCTGAAAATGAGAAAGGAGCTAGTCATGCGCATCACTAAGTTATTTTCTCAAATGATATGTTGCGGTGCTTTCTCGGGTATATCTGTATTTGCTTTTGCTCAAGAACCTTTAACACACGATCATTTACGCGAACATGGTGGACAGGTTTATCAAGCAACAAAGATTGATACTGGCTGGACTCAAAATGAAGAGGGTGAAAGCAGTTTTTCTTCTGAATTGGAAAGCTGGGTGGGAACGGATGAAAATAAATTGTTCATTAAAGCCCACGTTGAGAAAGCAGAGTCAGAAGATGCTAATTATGGCGGTTCATTACTTTATAGCCGCAATATAGCTGACTATTGGGATGTACAGGCTGGTGTAAACTACGAGCGTTTGCAAAGAGAAAATGAAAAGCAAGATCGCTGGGCTGGTGTAGTGGGCTTACATGGCATGGCACCTTACTTTTTTGAAACCGATGCTTATCTGTATGTAGGTGAAGATCAGTTATGGAAGTTAAGCCTAGAGACAGAAAGAGATTTGCTTTTTACTCAAAAGTTGATTGGTAAGCCCTATTTAAATGCAGATGTTGTTTTACAAGATGAATCTCGCTATGCCATTAAAACAGGCCTGTCGAGTTTACAAGCCGGCTTTCAAACCCGTTATGAAATCAATAAAAAGGTAATGCCATTTGTTGATTTCGGTTATGGTTATGAAAAAGGTTTAAAACAAACCGCTTGGCAAACTGAAACCGACTCAGAACATGGTTGGTATTATGGAGCTGGGTTAACACTAAAATTCTAATTGCCGAACAAAAAGTAAGCTTAATGACATGCCATTGGTTTATACTGATGGCATTGTTTTTTGTGTCAGTTATGGTGCAAAGATGGCTTTAGAAAAACAAGAGAATCAAATAAATGTAAATAAAAGCTGTTCTAGCTGTGGGTGCTCAAATGTAGCAGCTCAGGACTTTTCTGTGGCAAGTGAACCTAGGGTAAATAAAACCCAATGGGTGAGTTATTATCATATCCCCCGTATGGATTGTGCAGCCGAAGAACAAATGGTACGAATGGCTTTAGCTTCTTATGCTGAACATATTCAAGAACTTTATTTTGATTTGCCCGCCCGCCACTTAGCGGTGTATCACAGTACTCAAGACGAAAAGATTACTCAGTGCCTGCAACGTCTAGGTTTAGGAGCCGAATTACAACAAACCCAACCACATTATGAGCCTGTTGAAAAACCCAAAAAGGTTCGATCAAGTTCCTCAACTAATGCAGCACAAAAACAGGTACTACAATGGCTGTTACTCATTAATGGGGTCATGTTTGTCATTGAGTTAATGGCAGGCATCATTGCCTCCTCCACAGGGTTAATTGCTGACTCGCTCGATATGTTTGCCGATGCTGCAATTTATGGTATTGCATTATTCGTGGTGGGTAAAAACCTCGACGCTCAATTAAAGGCTGCGCATCTTTCCGGATGGTTTCAATTTGGTTTAGCCATAATCGTTTTAATTGATGTGCTGCGCCGTTTTATATATGGCAGTGAACCAGTTTCAATTTTAATGATTTTAATTGGGGGATTAGCGCTTGCAGCCAACATTAGTTGTCTTTACTTAATGAGTGACCATAAAGAGAGCGGGGCACATATGAAGGCGAGTTATATATTTTCTGCAAATGATGTCATCGTAAACTTAGGTGTCATTATTGCGGGAATACTGGTTGCAATCACAGGCTCTCGTTATCCTGATTTAATTATTGGATTGATTATTGTTTTGTTCGTTTTAAATAGTGCACGAAAAATTTTACAGTTAAAAAATGAATAATATTTTCTGATAGAGGCAAGCTTGAGTTCGGGTTTGCCTTCATTTTTTATTTTAAAGTAAACTGAGTCTTCACATACTGGAGGAACGACCTCCCCCATAATGGGTAATCATGTCGGGACGACCTGACACTATAAAAATTAGTGAATGTTATGGCTTGGGCTATTTTAATTTTAGCAGGTGTATTTGAAGTGATTTGGGCATATTCTATGAAAATGTCTGAAGGTTTTACACGCTTAACACCTAGTATTATTACCGTAGTTTTTATGATTTTGAGTGTAGTTCTACTTTCAATTTCAATGAAAACTTTACCCCTTGGTACTGCTTATACGGTTTGGACAGGCATTGGTGCAATTGGATCATTTTTAGTTGGTATTTTCTTTCTTCATGAGCCTATTGGTGCGATGAGAATGATTGCCGCTGTACTGATTGTATCTGGACTGGTTCTAATGAAAATTTCATCTCCATCCTAAGAGGATCAAGTATGTTGCTGTCTTATAAGTATATCAATTCGCCTGTTGGGCAATTAAAGCTGGTTGCGAATGAAAATGCTTTGGTAGCAGTACTTTGGGACAATGAAAATCCAAAACGTGTTCGACTGGCAGAGCTGGTCGAACAACTTGAGCATCCAGTTTTATTAAAGACCGAACAACAATTACAAGAATATTTTGAAGGCAAACGCCGTGAGTTTACATTACCACTAGATTTTGAAGGGACTGCATTTCAAAAGCAGGTCTGGGCGGCATTACTGACGATTCCGTATGGTGAAACAAGAAGTTATAAAGATATTGCCGTTCAGATCGGAAATGAAAAAGCAGTGCGAGCAGTGGGTGCTGCAAATGGCAAAAATCCGATTTCAATTATTGCACCTTGTCACCGAGTCATTGGTGCGGGTGGCGCTTTGGTGGGTTTTGCCGGTGGTCTTGATAAGAAAGATATTTTATTAAGATTAGAGCAAAAATAAGCTATTTTTAGCGCTCGATTTTTTCAGGCTTTTCTAATAAGCTGTCAATTCTGATATTTCATATAAAGCGTGTTTTATAACCTCGCTATTTTCTGAAATATTAATCTATTCATAACAAACTCTGGATGTTTTAAAAATGGCTGTCGGTGACGTAACAATGCCACAAATGCATGTGGTAAAAGGTGTAAAAATTGGCTCAACAGAAGCATATGTACGTTACCCAAACCGACGAGATCTAGTCATTTTTGAATTTGCAGAAGGTTCAAATGTTGCAGGTGTATTTACGCAAAATGCATTCTGTGCGGCACCTGTTCATGTCTCTAAAGCCCATCTTGCACAAGGCAATCCGCGCTATTTAGTGATTAATACAGGTAATGCCAATGCTGGTACTGGTCCTACAGGTTTGAAAAATGCTCAGGATACTTGTGCAAAGTTAGCGGAGCTTGCTGGCGTTAACAGTTTCGAAGTACTTCCATTTTCAACAGGCGTGATTGGTGAGCAGCTTCCGATGGAACGTTTACTCGCTGGCTTACAACCTGCATTAAATAGCGTACAAGACGCTGCATGGAGTGATGCGGCATCTGGCATTATGACAACAGACACAGTGCCAAAAGGCGCATCTGAACAATTTGAGCTTGATGGTATGACTTATACCATGACCGGTATTAGTAAAGGCGCTGGGATGATCCGTCCAAACATGGCAACTATGCTGAGCTTTGTGGCAACAGATGCGCCTATTCGCCGTGATTTAGTACAAAAGCTATTAAAGACTACAGTTGAGCATTCATTTAACCGTATTACCATTGATGGTGATACCTCAACAAATGACTCTTGTATTTTTGTGGCAACTGGTCAGGCTGGTGGTGCTGAAATTACATCGGAAAGCGATGTACGCTACGCTAAAGTGTTAGAAGTACTTGCTCGTGTAATGAACCGTTTAGCACAGTTAATTGTCCGTGATGGAGAAGGTGCGACGAAGTTTATTACTGTTGCTGTTGAAGGTGGTGCAAATACTCAAGAATGTTGTGACATTGCTTATAGTATTGCGCATTCACCACTTGTTAAAACTGCACTTTTTGCATCTGATCCGAACTGGGGACGTATTTTAGCTGCAATCGGCTATGCTGGAGTGAAAGACTTAGACGTGTCTAAAATTCAGGTATGGTTAGACGACGTGCAAATCTGTAAAGATGGTGGTGCAGCCGAGGACTATACCGAAGAAGCAGGTGCTCGTGTAATGGCACAAACCGAAATTACCATTCGTGTTGACTTAGGCCGCGGACAAGCCAAAGACACGGTATATACGTGTGACTTATCTTACGACTATGTCAAGATTAATGCAGATTACCGTTCGTAAATATTCAGTTATAATCAAGCCTCGACAAAGAGGCTTTTTTATTAGCCCGATCTTTTGATATTAAATGATTGAATTTAGTAAATCGTTTAAGCAGTAACGTTATATGCGAGCAGGTATGCCAGCATGAAGGATAGAGAAGACGTTTTATGAGTGATGCGACTTTAATTGCCAACGATGCAAAAAACATTGTACAAGCGCATTTAGACCGTTTAGGTGAACCAAAAGACAACCGCCTAAGTGAAGAAGCAAAACAACAAAAGTTTGCACAGATCGAAGCAGAGCTCAAAAAACGTGATGCTGTCCTTGTTGCTCACTACTATTGCGATCCAGATGTACAAGAACTTGCCGAAAAAACAGGTGGATGCGTTTCTGACTCTTTAGAAATGGCCCGTTTTGGACGAGATCATGCAGCCTCTACACTGGTTGTGGCTGGCGTTAAGTTTATGGGCGAAACAGCAAAAATTCTGTCTCCTGAAAAAACGATTCTTATGCCGACGCTTGAAGCAACCTGTTCACTTGACTTAGGTTGTCCAGTCGATGAGTTCACGGCATTTTGTGATCAGCACCCTGATCACACCGTAGTTGTTTATGCCAATACATCGGCTGCTGTTAAAGCTCGTGCAGATTGGGTCGTGACTTCAAGCTGCGCAGTTGAAATTGTTGAGCATCTAGACAGCTTGGGTGAAAAAATTATTTGGGCACCAGATCAGCACTTAGGCCGTTATATTCAAAAGAAAACCGGCGCTGATATGCTGCTTTGGGATGGCGCATGTATTGTGCATGAAGAATTCCGTGCACGTGGCATTGCAAACATGAAAGCACTGTACCCAGATGCGGCTGTCTTGGTCCATCCTGAGTCACCAGAGTCGGTGGTAGAAATTGCAGATGCAGTGGGTAGTACCTCTCAATTGATTAAAGCTGCACAGACTTTGCCACACCAACGTCTAATCGTGGCAACGGACCGTGGCATTTTCTACAAAATGCAGCAAGCAGTACCAGATAAGATTCTGGTTGAAGCCCCAACAGCGGGTGAGGGCGCAACTTGTCGTTCATGTGCACATTGTCCGTGGATGGCCATGAATGAACTTGATGGAATTTTAGAGGTTTTACAAAAAGGTGATCAAGAAATACACGTTGACCCAGCACTTGCTGAACGTGCCAAAATGCCTTTAGATCGAATGTTAGCCTTTAGTGCATCATTAAAACGTTAAAAAGCCTCAAAATGCTTGTTAAATATACATTTGATAAGGATTTTTAACTTTTTTTGACAATAGGTGTTGACGTCTGAGGGCGTCGCGCCTAGAATGCACACCGTACCGCACGATGTGCGATACAGCAAAAGCTGAGATAGATCGGAGCATAGCACAGCCTGGTAGTGCACCTGGTTTGGGACCAGGGGGTCGTAGGTTCGAATCCTACTGCTCCGACCACTTAAAAGAATATTTTAAGATCGGCGAAGTATCGCATGATAAGTATCATCGGTTAAGCGCCTGTAGCTCAGTTGGATAGAGCATCCGCCTTCTAAGCGGATGGTCACAGGTTCGAATCCTGTCAGGCGCGCCATTTGGTAGCTTGGTACGTAGAACTTATTTGATGGTGGATGTAGCTCAGTTGGTAGAGCCCTGGATTGTGATTCCAGTTGTCGCGGGTTCGAATCCCGTCATTCACCCCAATTTCGGAGCATAGCACAGCCTGGTAGTGCACCTGGTTTGGGACCAGGGGGTCGTAGGTTCGAATCCTACTGCTCCGACCATATTTAAAAGCGTTTAAGCTTTCTAAAATATCCCATATATTAAAATCATTTCTTCTGATCTTATGGATAGAAGGAATTTTTTTTGTTTTCTATAATAAAATTTTAATTCCAAATTGCTCCAATATCTGAACTTATTTATATAAGCTCTGTTCGCTGTTCGCTGTTCGCTGTTCGCTGTTCGCTGTTCGCTGTTCGCTGTTCGCTGTTCGCTGTTCGCTGTTCGCTGCTATTGATATTTCTGTCTTAACTCATCTTTTTCTTGTTCTGATAAAAATGCGATTTTTAGTCCATTTTCTTGAGCTGTATAAATTTGCTCAGGGCTTAAACCTGCTAGTGGGGCAGCAGTTAAATATTCATGCTGTATCTCAATGCCTTCTACTGCTGGGTCATCCGTATTAATGGTAGCAAGCACACCATGTTCTAAAAAAGTCTTTAATGGATGCTCTGCTAAAGAAGGCACTGTGTTGGTTTGAATATTTGAGGTGAGACAAGATTCAATACCAATCTGGTGTTTAGCCAAATAATCTAGAAGTTTTAAATCTTGAACTGCTTTAACACCATGTCCAATTCGTTCAGCACCTAATTCTTCAATGGCTTGCCAAATACTTTCTGGGCCGGCAGCTTCGCCCGCATGTACGGTAATGTGCCAACCCGCATCACGTGCTTTTTTAAAATGATCAATAAATAAATTGCCCGGAAAACCAAGCTCATCTCCAGCGAGATCCAGCGCTTTAATATCATTTTTATGGGCGAGTAGAGCATTTAACTCTTTTTCACAGGCTTCTTGGCCAAAAGTACGACTCATAATGCCAATTAAATTCGCTTTTACGCCGTACGCCTGACTGCCTTCTTTTACTCCAGCAATAACTGCTTCAACAACGCCTTCAAGTGGGAGTTGATGGGTCATACCCATGTAACCTGGTGAAAAACGTAGTTCTACATAGTCTAGGCCTTGCTGTGCTGCATCCTGCATGTTTTCAAAAGCAATACGTTTGCAGGCATCTAGGCTCGCTAATACCTTTACGCCCCAATCGAGCTTCGATAAAAAACTTAATAAGTCGGGTTGGTTATCCATCACTTGTACGTGTGGTCGTAAAGATTCAATGTCGTAAGCAGGCAAATCTAAATTGTATTGTTGCCCCAACTCTAAAATGGTTTGAATGCGGATGTTGCCATCAAGGTGGCGGTGTATATCTGTAAGCGGGAGCGTTTTTGTAATCATAGATTTCTTCTTATCTGTTTGCATCAATTCATCATGCCTGTTTAGATGCACTGATAAAAGTTTGGTTTTGCTATGTTTTTGTGAAAATGGTTGAGTTGAGTTTTTTGAAATTACTATATTTGTATAAGTTTTAATTTTGATGACATTGTTCTGGCCTAAGAAGACAACACAGTCTGTGTAAGATACAAGCACCAAGATTTTTATTGTTTTTAATTTCGCAGAGCCTGTTTGTCTGTTGACTCTTTAAGAGTGGATTGGCTGAAGAATGGCCATTGGTATTTTGCCTTTTACTTGTAAAGATGAATAAAGGCTTGCTAAAGACCAAACCGATAAAGCGATTAATTTATCTGTAGAAATCTATTTCTGGCAAGTAAATGAAAAAGAAGAAATAGGAAGCACTCAAATGAAGTCGGTACTTTGTCATCAAACAACATTGCAAGTAGTGGACCAACCGAACTTAACACCTGCAAAAGGACAAGTTTTATTGGAAGTGGTGCGATGTGGGATCTGTGGTTCAGATTTACATATGCAGCATCACTGCGACCACATGCATGATTTGGCTGCACGTGTCGGGTTTAATGGTTTAGCGAAGTCTACAGACCCATTTGTACTTGGACATGAGTTTTGCGGCAAGGTTTTAGACTACGGTCCAAAAACACGCCATAAATTTAAAGCGGATACACTCGTTTGCGCAATGCCGCTTTTGAATGTAGATCAGCATGGTTATTTGTCTACAGGGCTTTCCCCAAATGCTTCGGGTGGCTATGCCGAGCAAGTATTGGCTCAATCAAGCTTGATGTTTGAAGTACCCAACGGTCTAGATGCGGATAGTGCTGCCATGACCGAACCTATGGCGGTTGCATTGCATGCTGTTCGCCGTAGCCGTGTAAAAACAAGTGAACCTGCGATTGTGATTGGCTGTGGTCCTGTCGGGCTAGGTGTCATATTAATGCTTAAAGCTGCTGGGGTTAAAACCGTAGTTGCCAGTGACTTTTCTCCAAACCGACGTAAGCTTGCCGAGCAATGTGGTGCGGATATTGTGGTAGACCCTAAAGAGACATCGCCATTTGCCAACTGGAAGGAGTTTGGTTTGCTTGGCAATGTTTCTGATGCCATTAACATGGGCATGGGGTTGTTTGATAAGTTGCAAGCGACACGCTTACCGTGGTGGCATGGATGGCGCATGATTGATAAATTGGGCGCTCTACCAAAACGTCCTGTTATTTTTGAGTGTGTGGGCGTACCGGGCGTTTTGCAGCAAATTATTGAAGGTGCACCTTTGTTTTCTCGAATTGTTGGGGTAGGCGTGTGCATGCAAAGTGACAAAATAGAACCAGCACTTGCAATTAATAAAGAGTTAGAAATTCAGTTTGTGTTGGGCTATACACCGCTTGAGTTTAGAGATGCGCTACACATGATTGCAGAAGGGAAAGTGAACTGTTCACCGCTCATTACGGGTGTTGTTGGCCTAGAAGGAGTTACCAATGCATTTGAGGCATTACGTGATCCTGAACAGCATGCCAAAATTTTGATTGACCCAAAACGTAGTGGTTCAGATATTCAATTGATGAGTCATTAATTCAAAGTAATCTATGCTTAACTAAAAGGTTGTGATCTCATCAATCACAATCTTTTTTTATGCGTATAGATCGCACAAAGTAACTTAGCTAATTTGTATTACTTTTTAGTTGTTCTAGTTCTTGGTAAATCCACTCAACAAATTTTTGAATAGTCGGTGAGATGTCTTGGCTCGAATGGATGAGGTAGTACTTTCGGCTGCCTTTTAATTTTTTATTGGAAACAATCACCAGTTCCTTTTTTTGTAGTTCAGACTCAATCAACATTTGTGGAATTAAAGCCATTCCCATGTCATGACTGGCAGCAACGGCAAGCATCGAAAATAACTCATGGCGCTGTCCATCAAAAGGCTTAGGGTGCTGCATGTGATGAGTTAGAAACCATTCTTGCCAAATGCTAGGCCGAGTGGTTTGTTGCAGTAGGGGAATTTTCAGTAAATCTTCAGGACTTAGATCATAGGTATTTTCATTGATCATCACAGCATTTGGAAAATACTTTTCGATTAGTCTTGGTGAGCACACAGGTACAATTTCTTCATCCATTAAATAATGTGCTTGTATGCCGGGCCAATGGTCAATTTGCTGCTGCGTACCTGCAAAAATAGCAGCATCAAAAATATTGTCATTAAATAAAAAGGGCTTGGTACTGGTTTCTAAATGAACCGTAATTTCCGGGTGTTTTTGATTTAAAAGATGGAGCTTGGGTAATAGCCAACGTGTTGCAAAGGTAGGAACCACACCTAATTTTAGTGTGCCACCTAAACCCTTATGAGAAATCACATCGGCTGTACATTTTTCTAAACCCAATAAATAGGGTTTAATGCTTTTAAAATATTGTTGTCCTGCAATGGTGAGTTCAACACCATGCCGAGTACGTATAAAGAGTTCAACGCCCAAGAAATCTTCTAATTGCTGAATTTGGCGCGAGACTGCACTTTGGGTAATACATAACTCTTGCGCAGCATAGGTATAACTTAGATGTTTTGCTGCACTTTCAAAGCAAATTAGACCCTGAATGGACGGGATACTTCTTCGCATAAACAAATCCTTTTATTTGTCATCATATTTCAAAACAGCATATGACCTAAATGCAGATATCCGAGTTTAGTATAAAAATAAGCCATTTTTAATGAAATACAACCAATTAAATAGTTAAATTTAATGCGACCCATTTTAAATATGCGTAAGTCGCATATCTGCATGAACATTTATCGTTTGATTACTGCATTTTTCACGCATAACATCGAGTTAAATAAAGAAGATCAAATCAAGCAGAGGATGCGATGAATCACATGGTGACAACAAAAAAAGCAAAAGTTCAATTTAACTGGCAAGACCCATTTTTAATTGAGCAACAGCTTACCGAAGATGAGCGCATGATTCGTGATGCAGCTCATGCCTATTGCCAAGAACGCTTGCAGCCCCGTGTACTTGAACAATTCCGTCATGAAACAACAGATCCATCTATTTTCCGTGAAATGGGAGAGCTTGGCTTACTTGGCCCAACCATTCCTGAGCAATATGGCGGCGCGGGTTTGAACTATGTGAGTTATGGTTTGGTTGCGCGTGAAATTGAATATGTCGACTCGGGCTACCGCTCTATGGCGAGCGTGCAAAGCTCATTGGTCATGGTTCCGATTCATGAATTTGGTACTGAAGAGCAAAAGCAGAAGTACTTACCTAAACTGGCTACTGGTGAATACATTGGTTGTTTTGGTTTGACCGAACCTGACCATGGTTCAGATCCGGGCAGTATGATTACACGTGCTAAAAAAGTTGAAGGTGGTTACCGTTTAACTGGCGCAAAAATGTGGATTACCAATAGCCCGATTGCCGATGTATTTGTAGTCTGGGCAAAAGAAGTTTCTGCTGAAGGCAATGTCGGTGATATTCGCGGCTTCATTTTAGAAAAGGGCTGGAAAGGCCTATCTGCACCCGCAATTCATGGCAAGGTCGGTTTACGTGCCTCGATTACGGGTGAAATCGTGATGGATAACGTATTTGTACCTGAAGAAAATGCATTCCCTGAAATTCGAGGTTTAAAAGGCCCATTTACCTGTTTGAACAGTGCGCGTTATGGTATTGCATGGGGCGCAATGGGGGCGGCCGAGTTCTGCTGGCATACTGCACATCAATACACCATGGACCGTAAACAATTTGGTCGCCCGTTAGCTGCAAATCAGTTAATTCAAAAGAAACTGGCAGATATGCAAACTGAAATTGCATTAGGTTTGCAAGTGGCTTTACGTTTTGGCCGTATGAAAGATGAAGGTATTGCATCAGTTGAAGGCACATCCCTAATTAAGCGCAATAACTGTGGAAAGGCGCTTGATATTGCTCGTATGGCACGTGACATGATGGGTGGAAACGGCATTAGTGACGAGTTTGGTGTGGCACGTCATTTGGTCAATCTTGAAGTCGTAAATACCTATGAAGGCACACATGACGTTCATGCCTTGATTTTAGGTCGTGCACAAACAGGCATAGCCGCATTTAGTAACTAACTCATTCATTTTTAAAGGTAGAGGTGTTCTTTCGGGAGCACCTTTAGGGTTTTTTACGCAAAAATTTATGGAAAATGACAAGATTCATCGTAAGGATACTCATGTGAAGATGTGCCTCTGTGTACTTAAAACAAAATGTAAGGTATTGAAAATATATAAGATTAAGTTATGCAGAAAACATAAGTAAGCTACCGATGACTCATTTGGGAAAATGAGGAACTAAAGATGAACAATGACGTTCAAGTAATATCGAAAGAATTAAGAAATACATTTCCAAGTAACCTTGGAACATACGAAAGGATTGGACCTCATACATGGAAATGGGCGTTGTTATTTGCCTATTTTGCGATGGTGGTCGATGGCATTGATATTATGCTGCTATCTTATAGCTTGACCAGTTTAAAGGCAGAGTTTGGTTTAAGTACCTTTCAGGCTGGTGCATTAGGCAGTGCTTCTTTAGCAGGTATGGGTATTGGCGGTATTTTGGGTGGCTGGGCATGTGACAAGTTTGGCCGTGTACGAACCATTGCCAACTCGGTGACTTTCTTTTCTGTAGCGACTTGTTTGTTAGGCTTTACGCAAAGCTTCGAGCAATTTATGGCTCTACGTTTTATAGGTGCTTTAGGAATCGGAGCACTCTATATGGCGTGTAATACCTTAATGGCTGAATATGTGCCAACTACTTACCGTACAACGGTCTTGGGCACATTACAGACTGGTCAGACCGTAGGTTATATTGCTGCAACGTTATTAGCTGGTGCAATTATTCCAGATTATGGCTGGCGTGTTTTGTTCTTCCTGACAGTGGTGCCTGCTTTTGTTAATATTTTCCTGCAACGATTTGTACCAGAGCCAAAATCTTGGCAGCTCACCAAAATTGAAAGCTTACAAGGCAACAGACAGCCTAAAGAAAGAGTGGTGGCTGAAAAGCCAAAAAGTAGCAGTATTTATGAACAAATTTTTAATAACTTTAAGCACCGTAAAATGTTTTTGTTGTGGATGACCACAGCATTTTTCTTACAGTTTGGTTATTACGGCATTAACAACTGGATGCCAAGTTATTTAGAAACAGAAGTGCATATGAACTTTAAAAACTTAACCAGTTATATGGTGGGTTCATATACTGCAATGATTCTAGGCAAAATTTTAGCGGGTTATCTTGCTGACAAATTTAACCGCCGTGCTGTTTTTGTGTTTGGAACAATTGCCAGCGCCGTGTTCTTGCCAATCATTATTTTCTTCAATACCCCTGACAACATTTTGTATTTATTGATCACTTTTGGCTTCTTATATGGCATTCCATACGGTGTGAATGCGACTTATATGGCTGAAAGTTTTTCAACCGACGTGCGCGGAACAGCCATTGGCGGTGCCTATAACATTGGTCGTGTCGGGGCAGCGATTGTACCAGCCACCATTGGATTCCTGGCATCGGGCGGTACGTTTACTATGGCCTTTATTGTCATGGGCGCTGCGTATTTTGTTGCGGGTGTATTGCCAGGCTTATTTATTAAAGATCGTCAATACGATCCGCAAAAACAATCATAAACAATGACAGGAAGGTGCTCTGAGTACCTTCTAAAAAGATAAGGGTATCGTTATGGGTGCATTACAAGGAATTCGGGTTTTAGATTTAAGTCGTGTGCTTGCAGGGCCTTGGTGCGGACAGATCTTGGCAGACCTTGGCGCGGAAGTGATTAAAATTGAACGTCCTCGAGTCGGTGATGACACCCGTATGTGGGGACCACCATGGATGTCCGATCAAGACGGAAACATGACTCGTGAATCTGGCTATTTTCAGTGTACCAACCGCAATAAATATTCGGTTGCGGTAGACATAACCACACCCGAAGGTCAGGCTTTAATTTATGAAATTGCCAAGACTGCCGATGTCGTGATTGAAAATTATAAGACAGGGTCTTTGGCTAAATATGGTTTGGACTACGCGTCATTAAGTGAGTTAAACCCAAATATTGTTTATTGCTCGATTACCGGTTTTGGGCAAGATGGCCCACGTGCAGAAGAGCCCGGCTATGATTTTATTATTCAGGGTATGTCAGGCTTAATGAGCATTACCGGTGAGCCTGATGATGTGGCAGGTGGTGGTGCACAAAAAGTTGGAGTGGCTGTGGTAGATATTCAAACTGGATTGTATTCCACCATTGCCATTCAAGCGGCACTGATTGCACGCTCACACACAGGACGCGGTCAGTATATTGATATGTCACTCCTTGATGTACAGGTCGCGGCATTGGCAAATCAGGGAATGAATTATTTAGCTTCAGGTAAAGCGCCACAACGCATGGGTAATCAACACCCAAGTATTGTGCCGTATCAAACTTTTAAGGCTAAAGATAAAGAATTTATTATTGCTTGTGGCAACGACAAACAGTTTAAAGATTTGTGTATTGCGATTGGTTATCCAGAGTTGATCGAAAATGAAAAGTTTGTGCGCAACCAAGACCGCGTAAAATATCGAAATGAACTGATTCCTTTATTGTCGGAACACTTTTTGCAGAAAACTGCTAAAGAGTGGGTCGAGAGGATTCATGCACTTAAAGTACCCGTAGGTGTTATCAATTCTATTGAAGATGCTTTGGCTGAACCACAAATCGTGCATCGTAATTTGGTGGTCAATATTCCTCATCGTTTAAATGAAAACTTCCAAACCATTGGCTCACCCATCAAACTGTCTGATACTCCAGTTGAATATCATCATGCACCACCAGAACTAGGTGAACATACTGCTCAAATCTTATCGAGATTTAAAACAGCAGAAGAGCTTGCTGCGTTAAAAGAGAAAGGCATTATTGATGGGAAAATTGCTTAATCAAAATCTCATCTATTCAATTGCAGCTCTAGGGCTGCAATTATAAATTTTGGTTAATATTAAATAATTGATTAATCGAATTTTTCATGTTTATCGCAAGTGTTTCATCGAAACCATCGACTAAAAAGCGGCTAATGAGCCCTTCAATCACCGTATAGATCAGCTCAGATAAAGCTTCACCATTCGGCATATTGCAGTTTGCGGCGATGAGTTCTTTAATCCATTGTTTATGGGCTTTTGAAATCGAAATGATGTCTTGATCATTTTGGTTAGATTCTGCGACTGCTCTTACAAATAAACAGCCTTTAAAAAAATCTTGTCTAAACCAGTTGGTGTGCCAATCCAGAATTTTATTGATGGCCTCTAACCCTGTTGCATCTCCAACATAGCTCAAAAGGCTTTGCTTGAATCGCTCATCACGTGCAACGAGCACAGACTTAACCAATTGATTTTTATTTTTATAGTACGTGTACATGGTGGTTTTAGAGCAGCCAGATTCATCGCGAATCAGGTCAACGCCAACCCCGACAAAACTATTTTCATTAAATAACTTCTCGGCTGTATCTAATATTTTTAAGGCAGATTTTGACATGTGTCTTTTCCAAAAAATAAAATAGTACAGATCTGTACTATTTGAAATTTTATCTATATGCTTTTTAAAAAGCAATGTCTGTTTAAGGAATAAAACCATGTTCTCGATCTTTTATGGCAAAGAAAAACTGGCTCCGTCGCCCACTAAAGTTGATGTCTTAAGAAGCCTTGTTGGGGGGACGCTCAGTATTTTTATACTGTTGTGGTTGAGTAAGCTCACACACAATATCTTTATCATGGCCCCGTTTGGTGCAACCTGTGTATTGCTCTATACCGTGTCGCAGTCACCTTTGGCACAGCCCAGAAATATTATATTTGGGCATCTTATCTCGGCTTTTGTGGGTTTGTTTTTTTTAAAATTTGTCGGTGTTTCCATTTTTACAATTGCTTTTTCAGTGGGCTGTGCAATTGCGCTCATGCAGGTTTTTAAATGCGTTCATCCACCTGCTGGGGCCAATCCTTTAGTTATTTTGCTTACCGCAAGCAGCATACATTATGAGTGGAGTTTCTTAATTTTCCCTGTTTTGGTCGGTGCAGTGTCTTTAGTTTTAGTGGCGATGCTCATTAATAATATTAAAGCGAGTACGAAATGGCCGATGTATGGCTTAGGAATTTTAAATAGTAAAAAGTAGGGACGGTATGAAATGTTTTGAGCTTAAAAATAATAAAAGTATTCACTATGCCAAGATAGTGAATACTTTTGAATGAAATTATGACTTCTTAGAAATACGTTCTTCGATGGCAAATTTGAGTAAAGAAGCACTGCGGTAAAAACCATGTGCGAACTTTCCAAATGGCATGGTAATAAAGAATGTCATGACTGTGGCTAAATGGAAAATCAGTAAAAGTGCCATGTAAGGGGTATTGCGAAATGCCATGAGTGCTAACCCTGAAGCGCTAACGATAAGTAGAAGGAAAATAAAGCCTCGATCTACAGGTTTTTGCTCACGGTCACCATGCAACGGATGACGTTTAAGATTTAAATAGAGCAGGCCAGATGGTCCAACAACTAAGCCAATTCCACCCAAAGTGCCTAAAATCACAGGTAAGCTTAGGTAAGGATAAGGTGCGTGTAGGTCAAGAAAATAGTGATATAAAGTCGCTACACCCGTAGCTGCAAAGCAGAGCATAAAGCCATAAAACGTCAGATGATGGAACACTCGGCGGATTTGTGTGTAACGGTCATCTTGCTCATTACAGCCTTTACCATGTCCACCATCTAAATATTTAAGTGTTAATACGTTTTGGGTAGCTTGAACCAGATCGGGTTTCTCAACTTTGCCATGAATGACTTTAGAGGTTTGTCGCCAGAATTTGCTAATTCCAATGCCGAGCAAAACAACCGCAACTGTAAAGGTCGCTCCAAACAGTAGCGCTAAAAAGTTATGCGGGAAAATCGCATAGAAATTACCTTGATAGCCTGCAAACAGGTCGGTACCTTTGTACCACACCACAGCTAACATGCAAAAAAAGAAAATGAGTGTTAATACCGAGACAAAAGGAATACCTACAGACTTATAAAGTCGACCTAAAGGCTGAGGTGTAGCAAATTCTTGGTAAGTTTCTAAACGTACTTGCGCCATCGCTTTAGGAATGTTTACGCCAAACTCATGTGGTGGGGCATATTGGCAAGCGTGTAAACACGCACCACAGTTATGGCACAGGTTTGCGAGGTAATGAATATCGGCTTGGTTAAACTCAAGACGTTTGGTCATGGCCGCAAAAACAGCGCAAAATGACTCACAGTAGCGACAAGCATTACAAATCTGTAGGGCTCTTTGAACTTCTTGCTCATGGTCAGAGAGCTGAACAACTGGAATTAGGGCTTTGCTATTAGCATTCATGTTCAACTCCTTGTGAAAGTGCATAGTGGGCGGCATTTTTTCCGGCAATTCGACCAAACGTCGTTCCGATCGACATGCCGACACCTGCGGTATAACCCTGACCAAGTACGTTACCTGCCATCATTTCACCTGCGACAAACAGGTTGCGGCTAGCTTTATTGTTAAAACGCACAGCAGCATCATCTTCGACTTTTAAACCTAAATAGGTAAAGGTAATGCCGGGTTTAAGGGCATAGGCATAGAAGGGTGGCTGGTCGAGAGGAACGGCCCAATGAGTTTTGTTGGGAACAATATTTTCGGTGGTGCAGTCATCTAAAACAGTATGGTTAAAGGTGCCTTGCACACAGGCTTGATTAAATTCTTCTACGGTATGGCATAAGGTTTTGGCATCTAGCCCGATTTTTTCGGCTAACTCTTGAATGCTATTTGCTTTTACGCCAGCAAATACAGGTGGCATAAAGCGACCAATGGCTTTTGAATCAATAATCGAATAAGCAATTTGCTGGGGTTGTTTAGCAACAAGACGGCCCCAAATCGCATAACGTTTTGGCCAGAAGTCTTCGCCTTCATCGTAAAAACGTTCAGCTTTGTTATTGACCACAATCCCCAAGGAAACGCAGTCAATACGAGTGCAGATGCCGCCATCATATAACGGTGCTCTTGCATCTACAGCGACGCAATGTGATTGTGATGGGTCACCAATAATATCGGCGCCTTGATCTATCATAAATTTGAGTAAATTGCCCTGATTAAAGCGGGTTCCGCGAATAATGAAATTATCGGCAGGCCATTCGCCGTTTTCATTTTGTCCCCATGCTTCTCTTAACCATTCGAGATTTGACTCAAAACCACCTGCGGCCAATACACAGCTTTTTGCTTTAAATACACGTCCATCTTCAGCAATTGCAGCTTCAAAATGTCCTTGGTTTAACTTTAGATCTTTAATTTTTGTGTTGTATAAAATCTCGATGCCAAGCTCTTGAGCACTTCGGTAATACGCATTAATGAGGGCTTTACCGCCACCCATAAAAAAGGCATTGGTACGTGCAACATGCAAAGCACCCGATAGCGGTGGCTGAAAATTCACCCCATGTTTACGCATCCAGTCGCGGCAGGTCGCCGTGCTACGAATGACGAGACGAGCTAAATGTTCATTGGTTTTGCCCGCAGTCACTTTAAGTAGGTCTTGCCAATATTCTTCTTCGGGATAAGCATCGACCAATACGTCTTGAGGAGCATCATGCATGCAGCGAAGGTTACGAGTGTGTTGGGAGTTACCACCACGCCACTCTTTGGGCGCTGCTTCTATTATCAGTACAGAAGCACCACTTTCTTTTGCTGTGAGCGCGGCACATAGTGCGGCATTCCCACCACCAATTACAATCACATCATGCATGGATTTCTCCCTTTCTCAGCTAGGGCTAATGTAGCTTCAAAAGGAAAGATGAAGTGAGAGGCTAGGCTTGAATGGGTGTTTAGTAAAAATAAACACTAATGGCTTAAGTGTTTATGAGTTCCGCACCGGGCCAGTGCTTTTCATTAATCAAGTTTGCTACACAGGCACGAATCACTACTTTCGTGGCTAAGGTGGCAGGTGAGAGCTCTTCTTCAGAGAGACTAATTAAATAATTAATACGTTCAATAGCAGGTTCTACAACGCGTAGCAAACATAAGTCTTGCCTTGAGTTTAATGATGCACCCGCAGGTTGAATGGTTGCCATTTCGAGTTGGCTAATGCTTTCCATTAACAAATGCAGCCCATCAATTTCATAGGCCACTTTAAGCTGGTGAATTTTCTGTTCGAGCAACAAACGCAGTCCATGTCGCTGGCTTGGTAAAATCAGTGGAAGTTCTTTAAGCTGTGAATGAGTAATGGTTTGAGTATCGATACAGCTTTCAAGATGGTACTGACTCAGTACTTCTTTAGGCGAGATTAAAAACATTTGCTCTTTGACTAAAGGCTGTATGGCCCACTGTGGGTCGACATCGTCACTAAAGATGATAGCCACATCGAGCTGCCTTGCATTCACCAAGGCTTTGAGGTCACCCGATAAGCCTTCGATTAAACGGACCTTAATGTCCGGATAACGGTTTCTCATGAGTTTTAAAAAATGCGTGCCTATAACAGCTGCCACACTCGGTGAAAAACCGACGGTGACGTGACCACTTAAACGTGAGGAGTGCGCAGAGTCTACAGCATGGTCTAAGTGCCTAAGCGCCAGTTGAACCTGTTGAAAAAAAGCTAAACCCGCAGGGGTGGGAACCGTACCCAAAGCAGTACGTTGTAAAAGGCGAATAGAAAGCTCGCTTTCTAATTTTGAGATTTGCTGACTTAATGCAGACGTTCCAATATCGAGATTTTTTGCAGCTTTACCCAAGCTTCCTGACTCGATCACTGCAATAAAATACTTTAATTGTTTAAGTTCCACGGCAAATTCTACTTTGACCTTTGTTAATTATTCTACACTGATTTATTACTCTACATTTTGTTCTATTGCTTTGAGTAAACCGTTCAAAGAGTAAAGGCAACATCTTCTCAAAATGCTGCCTTTTAGAGCTTTTATTGTTTAACCTGCTCAAGACCCTGTTCTTCAATAATTTGTGTCGCTTGAGGCGATTTCACAAATTTAATTAACTCTTTTGCGACTTTTGCATGTTCCGAGTTTTTACCAATACCAGCAGCAAATACGGTAACCTTTTGGTAAGGCGCAGGGATTGGACCAACTAACTCAACTTGACCATATTTGCCGGTAAAAGGTTTGATTTCACTAATTTGCTGGAAACCAATATCAAACTGGCCTTCGGCAATACGTTTTGCAACGCGGTCGCCTACCACTTTTTCTGCTTTACTCGAAATTACTTTGTATTCGACAGGTGGGAAGCTTGGGAAAACATCTTTTTCAAGATGCGTACCACTCGCACTTGCTGAATAGCCTATGTGCTTGGCATTTAATAAAACTTTTTCAAATTTTGCCGCAGAGCTAATATCTGGTTTTGGTGCACCTTTAGGCACAGCCATGCCAATGCTTGAATTGACTAAAGCACTTTGTGAATTTGAGTCTACATAACCTTTTTCTGCAAGCTTGTTCAGTTCAGGAGCAGCCAACACAACAATGTCAAAACGTTCACCACGATTGAGTCGATTTGGAATTGCAGTCGGTGATTCACCCATAGACGAACCAGATGAGAGGTGAACCGTGTGACCAGTTTGTTTTTCAAATATTGGAATGAGTTTTTCCATAGATGAATAGAAACCGCCTGAGCTAATTACTTCGAGCGTATCTGCATTGGCAAATGTAGAACCTAAGCCTGCACCAGCTAGGCAAATGGTTATGAAGATAGGGGACTTTTTCATAGTGCCTCACTTGAATTGCAAGAAAGCATAGTACGGAGACTTAAGATCTGCCGTACTGTTTATTAAAATTTCAGGTTAAGGAATGAGTTGTTTTTAAGCGCTAACCTTTGCAGGTTCAGCAATCGCGTCAGGGTCTTTCTGTTTAGAACCACGACATAAATACAAGCTTGAGATGAGACTACATACCGCAGCGAGCATGAGCCAGAACGCTGGTGTGCTTGCATTACCTGTATTTTCGACAAGGAAGGTACAAGCCATTGGAGTCATACCACCAAAAATCGCGGCTGCAAGACTAAATGCTAAAGAGAAGCCAACGGTACGTACACGTTTTGGCATCACTTCGGCAAGCGTTGCGACCATAGTGCCGTTGTACATACCAAAGAAGAACGAGAAGTAAGCAAGGGTAATAAGTAGGTTTGAGAAGCTAATGTCGCTTACCAACCAGCTTAAAACCGGATAGCTGGTAAAGATCGCAAGTGTCGTAATACCCACTAATACTGGACGACGGCCAATTTTGTCGGAAAGTAAACCACCCATTGGTAACCAGAAGAAATTCGATAAACCTACAAACACGGTTGCTAAAAGGCTGTCTGTGACCGACATTTCTAAAGTACGTTTCGCATACACCGTGGTGTAAACCGTAATAAAGTAGAAAGTTGTCGTAGTCATCGCACTCATCATCATGCCGGCAAGTACAATGCGCCAGTTGCTTACAAGTGTGCTGAAAATTTCTTTTGAAGATGGATGAGTTTTTTGCGCTTTAAAGTCTTCAGTTTCCTCTAAAGTACGACGGAACAAGAAGATTAAAGGAATGATTAAACAGCCAATTAAGAACGGAATACGCCAGCCCCATTCACCCACTTGAGCATGAGTTAAAATGGTGTTGAGCCAATAACCAAGTAAGGCCGCAAATACAACCGCAATTTGTTGGCTACCAGACTGCCAGCTAGTAATAAAGCCACGATTTTTATCGGTTGCAATTTCAGCGAGGTAAATTGAAACACCGCCAGATTCAACACCTGCCGAGAAGCCTTGTAATAGACGCCCAATCACCACCAAAATTGGCGCGATAATACCAATGGTTTCATAACCTGGCACAAAGGTAATTAAGATGGTGCCAATTGCCATAAGACTTAAAGTGACAATCAAACCTTTACGGCGACCGACTTTGTCGACATAGGCACCCAAGAAAATAGCGCCGAGAGGACGCATAAGAAAACCCGCAGCAAACACGGTAAATGTCATCATTAAAGAGACATATTCATTATCAGAATGGAAAAACTTTGCTGCGATATAGGTGGCATAGAAACCAAAAAGAAAAAAATCGTACTGTTCTAAAAAGTTGCCACTCGTTACATTTAATATTTTTTTAAAAGTAGCCCTACGGTTATTAACGACATCCATTGGAGACCTCCTTGGCCTAACAAAATGGAAACATTCACGATCTTCAAGGATTGGACGTAAACTGATTCAATCAATAAACCTAAATAGGAAATGGGTTAGAGATGAGATTTAAAGGTGTCCTTCGTAGAAAATGTGATGCCTTGTTTCCAGTTCAAACTACACATCTATGTTTCGATAAACAGAAAACCACTTATCATTCGAAGGAAAATGTAATCTTAAAAAGCAGGAGGGAGTGAGAGGAGAAAATTAATTAGGTATTTAGAAAAATTAATGACCCTTTATAAAATAATTTCAGAACATGGCCAAATCTGGTTTTGAATCAACTCTTTCACACATGCCTTAATGGCTGACTTGGCAGCAAGTGCGGCAGGTGATAATTCTTCTTCGGCAAGGCTCACCAAATAGTTAATTCGTTCAACTTCCGGGTCGACCACCTTAAGCAATTGCAGCTTGTGTTTATACTCTTGTAAGCAAGCACTACCGGGACGAACACTCGCAAGATCAAGATGAATCAGGCTGTCCATAAGCAAATGCAAGCCATCAATTTCATAGACGACATTGAGCTGTCCAATCTTGTGCTCAAGCAGTTTCCTTAAGCTATGGCGTTGACGTGGCAACACTAAAGGAATATCGCCGATTTGATGCGACTGAATAATTCCGCTTTTAATACATTCGCTAAGACCGTATTTTTCGAGCACTTCTTTGCGTGCCATTAAATACATTTGTTCGCGTACCAAAGGCTGAATTGACCACTGTTTATCAATTTCATTGGTAAAAATAATGGCAATATCAAGCTGACGCGAATTAATCGACTGAATCAGGTTCCCCGACAAGGTTTCCACAATCTCTAAACGAATGTCTGGATAACGTTCAGACATTAGTTTCATTAAAGGGATGCCAATTAAAGCGGTAATGGTCGGTGGAAAACCAAGGCTGACATGACCTGAAAGCCGTGCTGAATGTGCAGCATCTATGGCGAAGTTCACTTGACGCAAAATAAGTTGAGAGTGCTTTAAAAAGGCAAGGCCAGCAGGGGTTGGGGTCACACCAAAAGCATTACGCTGTAATAAGCGAATGCTTAACTCTTGCTCGAGCTTACTAATTTGCTGACTAATTGCCGAAGCACCCACATCGAGTTTTTGGGCAGCTTTTCCAATACTGCCTGATTCAACGACCGTCAAAAAATACTTTATTTGCTTGATTTCCATAATAAATGTATTCGCTCATCATCCTTGATTTATAGAGATATGAAGGATTGGGAAATCTATCATGCGTTTTAATATTAACAGCAATATATAAAAAAGTTTCTTAAAAAAATAACTTCTCATTTTAAAAGAACAATCGTTTTTAGGGTGATTGAAAAATAATATCCATGTTGTAGCTACACAAACTATAACTTTTCAATATGGCATCTACGGTCAAATTATTGGCGTTTTGAGCTAAGCATAATCGTTCAAATCTACATAAAGTGAGGAATCAAAATAAAAAAATATCCAGGATGGATCTATGAATTTTGTTGTGAATAAAAAAATATTTATCTTAGGAATAGCATCGATTTGCACAAGCACATTACATGCTGCTGCATTTGATAAAACAGGGCAGTCTGTAGCGGCATTTTTACAACCGGGCAACTATTTTGAAGCAAGTTTAGGAATAACAGATGCCGATTTAAGTGGTGTAGAGTCGGGTACCAATCCTTCACATCATTCAATTTCAGATATCGCCAATACCGATTATCGGCCTACGGCAGCGTTAAAACTACAGTTGGCACCGCAGTATTCATTTGGTCTGTTATATGATCAGCCTTTTGGTGCTGACACGGAATATTCAGGTGTAAATGGCTTCGTTGCAACGCCAAAAGATACCGTTATGTTACCTGGAATTACAACCACAGGGCTTGCCAGCGCTACATTGGGCCATGCTCCTACAGGAAATGCAAAATCAGAATTTGATATACAAAATTTAAGCTTCATTTTGGGTTACCAACCCACAAAAAACTGGAATCTTTATGCGGGGCCAGTCTATCAAACTTTTAAAAGTCAGGTTGAATTAAGGGGTAATGTATTTAGTCTCTATAATGGATATGACTTTCATACTAAAACTGTCAGTGATTTAGGGTGGTTAGCAGGACTTGCTTACCAAATTCCAGAAAAAGCTGTGAAAGTCTCATTAACCTACCGTTCAGCCATTACCCATAAAGTAAACGCGACTGAAAATGCCCCACTCATTGATATGTTAAGCACTCAACAAGGTCGTGATTTAGTTAATCAGCATCTAGATTACATGATTTCTATTGGTCAGATGACTCCACAAAAGAAAGCTTACTTAAATCAGATTATTGCTAATTTGCCAGAACAAGAAGATACAGGTACAACAAAATTTAAATCTCCTGATTCAGTGAATTTGGAGTTCCAGACTGGACTGCGTCAGGGAACGTTACTATTTGGTAGTTTACGCTGGGTAAATTGGAGTGATCTCGCTCTACAGCCTTATCGCTTTGGTGAGATCTCAAAAGTTGTTGGCGTACTATCAACACCAAGCCGCCCGGAAGGTTTTAATTTGGTTCGTTATTATGACGACCAATGGTCTTTAAATTTGGGTTTAGGACAACGTTTTTCGCCAAAATGGTTAGGTTCTGTGTCAGTTGGATGGGACTCAGGAGCAGGCGATAAAGTGTCAACGGGTGGCCCAACTAAGGGATATTACAACTTGGGCGTGGGTGCTCAATATAGCCCGACATCTCAATACTTTATTTCTGGCGGTGTGAAGTATTACTGGTTAGGCGATGCAAAAGCTCAGCTTGGCGCACAGGCGGGTAGTGACTATTATGTAGGTGAGTTTAAGGATAACCACTCAGTCAGCTATGGCTTAAAAATTGGATATAAATTTTAAAATTAAATCAGTCATTTATAAGGTTTTAATTACATGAATAAAATCATTAAAAACGGTATGTTTTTAGGGTTGTCGACTTTGATTTCAGGTTATGGAACTCTTCTCCATGCGGAAGCAAGTCCAACAAATTTACCCGTAGTTTCACAAAAAGCGTTAACCATTATTGATGGGCAAACCGAGTGGTTAAATAAGGTCTATAAAGACATTCATGAACACCCTGAACTTGGGTTTATGGAAAAGCGTACTTCTGCCATTGTTGCCAAAGAGCTTAAGTCACTAGGTTTTGACGTTAAAACGGGAATAGCCAAAACAGGTGTGGTTGGCATTTTAAAAAATGGTGAAGGGCCAACGGTTATGTACCGTGCCGATATGGATGCCAACACTGTTGAAGAGGCAACTGGTCTACCATACGCGAGTAAAGTGCGCGTAAAACTTGATGATGGAACCGAAACGCCTGTAGCCCATATGTGTGGTCATGATGCACATGTGACATGGATGCTCAGCATGGCAAAAACATTAGTCGCTTTAAAAAAGGAATGGAGCGGAACTGTTATTTTAGTCGCGCAGCCTGCTGAAGAGCCAATAACAGGTGCTAAAGCTATGGTGACTGACGGTTTATGGACAAAATACAACTTACCAAAACCTGATTATTTCTTTGCCGTACATACCACACCTGCACCTGTGGGCGTTGTCATCAATGCACCGGGGCCACGTATGGCAGGAACCGATCAGCTTGATGTTTTATTTAAAGGTGTGGGTGGCCATGGCTCATTACCAATGCTCACCAAGAACCCGATTAGTATGGCTGCAAACGCAGTGACTCAATATCAAACCATTATGGGTAATGCAGTTGATCCGCAACAAGCGGCAGTGTTATCGATTGGCTCAATCCAAGCTGGAAACTCGAATAACGTGATTCCTTCTACTGCATTGGTCAAAATGAATTTGCGCTGGTTTGATCCTAAAGTGCGTGAAACCATGCTAAATAATATTAAGTCTATGAGTGAAGGTGCGGCCCAAATGCAGGGCATGGGTAAAGATCAATTACCTACCTTTACGTTTAAAGGTTCGAGCACACCTGTAGTTAACAATAAAGAATTTTCGGCACGTTTAAATGGGCCTTTAAAAGCACTATTGGGCGATAAACATGTTCTAACTGAGTATCCCGCGGTTATGGGATCAGAAGATGTTCATCATTTATTAGGCGACCAAAAAGACATTCCTTTTAACTTTATGTTTATTGGTGTAGCAGACCCAGTTGTGTTTGCAAATGCAGTCAAGCAAGGCAAACCTGTGCCTTATATTCCACATAGTCCAAACTACATTGTTGACTTAAAAGCTTTGCCAGTTGGTGCCAAGGTCACTACAGTTTCGATGTTAGAACTACTCACTAAAAAGTAAGTTACTCATAAAAAAAAGATGCATTCATATGCATCTTTTTTTCTAAGTTTTTAAAAGTTAAGAGCAAGCTAGATATTTTTCTCGATAATGGATGGGCGATAAATCGGTCCAACGTCGAAAAGCACGTGTAAAACTACTGACATCGGTAAAACCTAAAATATATGCAATTTCAGTCACACTATGGCCTGTGTTTTTTATATAAGAAAGTGCCAGTTCATGACGGGTGTCATCTAACAGTTCACTATATGAAGTGTTTTCTGCCGAGAGTTTCCTTTGCAAGCTACGAATACTTAACCCTAAACTTTTTGCTATTTCTTGTTGCTGAAAGTCGCCGCTAGAAAGCTTTTCAATTAATTTTAATTTTACTCGCGCTAATATATTTTCTTTATCAAACCGTGCCAGATAACGAATAATAATTTCATCATACTCTTGGGATAGGCTTGGATTTGCACCTTCAAGCGGCTTTTCTATCGTTGCTGTATCAAACACAATCATGTCTTTAGGTGCATTGAAAATAATTGGTGCTTTTAAAATATTCTGAAACGTGTCTAAATCTTCAGGTTCTGAACGTCTAAGTTCAATCCGTAACGGAGAAAAAAGCGATTCTTGCAGTGCTCGACATGAGCGAATAAATATCGAAATAAAAGCATCAATCGATTCAGGCTGAACTTCCTCAGGCACATGAATAACGAAATAATGATTATTACCTTGCCCATAAAATTCGAGTTCAGGAATATCAGTCACAATACGAAAGTAACGGATAATTTTTAAAAACATTTCTTTTAAAGTTGTACTTGTAGTGAGAGAGTGACCGAGTACATGAAATGTGTTTTGATTAACTTGGCTTGCGACTTTAAGGCCAAAGCACGAATCTTGAGTGGCCTCCACAGCCAGTCTCCATAAAGTTGCAGTGTGCTCAAGTGAGTAACGTGCATCGGGATTATGAAGGGCCTGAATATCTAGACCTGCTTGTTTTAGTAAAGTTTGGCTATCACATCCTGCCTTATCAAGAGCTTTTTGAATTGCTTTAACCCAGCTGGCTAGCGCCGTTGCTGTCTGTGACATGTTATATCCTATAACTTCTGATTTTTATTCCTTACCTCATTATAAAAGAATTAAAAAATAAAAAAATCTTTTGTTTTTTGAGCGAAATATCAATTGGCATCTCCAGCCAATATTTTGGCGTTGTCGGTTAAGCGTATTAAGTAGCTTGGAAATAAAGTAGAACCATGAGAAAAGTGAGGGACAATCATGACCTATATTTATAAAAATCCTGCCGGAATGACCGATAGCGAAAAAACGGAACATATTAAAAAAGTAGTAACAGCAGAAGGCGTGGCTTTACGCAAACGCCATCCTATTTTGAACCATCAAAATGCTATCGGGGCTGTCATTCTATTTTTTTCTTTAGCAGGAATGATCACGACTGCGGTCCTTTATATCAATCATCAACTTTCAGCTTGGTTTGCAATTCCAATTATTGCTTTTTTTGCATCTCTTACCCATGAGTTAGAGCATGACCTGATTCACTGGATGTATTTTAGAAAGAAACCATGGGCACATCATTTAATGATGGGCTTAGTCTGGTTAGCTCGACCAAGTACTATTAACCCGTGGAAGCGTCGTGAGCTGCATTTTAACCATCATAAAAACTCAGGCACCGAAGTTGATTTAGAAGAAAGAGCTTTAACTAATGGAGAGCAGTGGAGCATACGTCGACTCATCGCGATTGGTGATAACGGCTTGGCGGTCTTGTTCCGTATTATTTCTGCAAGCAATTGGACGGTGAGAAAAGTAATTTTTAAACGTGCATTTATGGCTTATTTTCCGTTAGGAATTATTCATTGGTCGCTGTGGTATATCTTTTTAGGTTTTCATGCAGTAGATGCTGTTTTAAGTTGGGCGAATGCACCGATTGCTTGGTCAGCTACCACTTTAAATATTATGCATGTGGTTAATATTTTGACTGTTGTTTGGGTTGCACCGAATGTACTGCGTACCTTCTGCTTGCACTTTGTGACTAGCAATATGCATTACTACGGCGATGTCGAATTGGGTAATGTCATTCAGCAAACTCAGGTGTTAAAACCTTGGTGGATGATGCCGTTCCAACTGTTTTGCTTTAACTTTGGTTCAACGCATGCCATCCACCATTTTGTGGTGAAAGAACCATTCTACATTCGCCAAATGACGGCACCGGTTGCCCATAAAGTCATGCGTGATATGGGAGTACGGTTTAACGATGTTGGAACCTTTAAAAGAGCAAATCGTTGGAACATAAATGATTTATCAGGGTCAAAAAGTTAAAACATAGCTTTTTATCTCACTCAAATGGACTGAGTTCTGTACGAAGCGCTCAGTCCATTAACCATAAACTCACTATAGAGTTTCTTAAAAATTAAGCGGCTCTACTGAAACTTAGTAAGAAGCAAAATCACGCCTAAGACACATAAGATTGAACCAATCACCCTATTAATCTGTACTTGCTTGGCTAACATTTTTTGTCTTAGTAGCATGGATGAGAACAGTACAGCCACCAGTGAAAACCATACAAAATGGGCAAATGACATAAAAAAGCCATAAGCCAAAAGAATGGCTTTAGGCGTAGTTAAACTCACGATTTGCGTATAGGTACTAATCACAAATAGCGTGGTTTTTGGGTTCAGGGCGTTAGTAAAAAAGCCGTATTTTATCGCTTGAAAACTGCCTATAGCGTTTAAAGCAACAGAGTCTAAAACTGGTTTTTGAGTAAAGGTTTTATAGCCAATATAGATCAGGTAAATTGCACCAATATACTTAACAATATTCAAAATTTGCGGTGTATAAATCATCACAAAGGCAACGGCGACTAACGTATAAGTCACATGCACCAACACGCCAAGCGATATTCCAAGTGAAGTAAACACACCTATTTTTCGACCGTACAAGTAACTATTTTTAGTCACAATCGCGAAGTCAGCGCCGGGGCTAACCACCGCCAAAATCGTAATGAGAATAACCGCAATAAACTCAGCCATTATCTTGCACCCTCACTGAAAACGAACGGTTTTATCTGTACTTTTTGGAATGTATTCGAAAGGAGAGCTGTTTTACTTAAAGCTGCTATTCTTTTGGTGAGAAAGATTGGGGCTTTACATTTATGAAGATAGATATAGATATTTAAAATATTTTTCATCATCTAAAATAGGTTTTAATAAAGATGATTTTTATTTTGAACAGAAACCTAAAAATAAAAATCGATAAAAACGACAACATAATTATGAGTTTTTGGAATGATCGAAAGAATATCGCTGAATTCACTAAAATTTTTCTATTTCGTGGCGAAGTATGGCAGCTTGACTTTAGCTGCAAAGAAATTATTTGTGACGCAAAGTGCGGTTAGTAAACAGATTTATAATTTAGAAGAAGCCTTAAATACGGCTTTGTTCGACCGAAAAAATAAAACGCTTGTGATGACTAAGCAGGGTGAAACTTTATTGAGTTGTTGCCATCAAGTTTTTGGTCAACTCGATGAATGTTTAATACAACTCAGCCAACCCAAAACCGAAAACAAACAATTGGTCTTGTCCTGTGAACCGACACTTTCTATGAAATGGCTCATACCGCGGCTATCAAAATTTAAAAAGCTTGGTCATGATTTTGAGGTTGTGCTACTCACAGCAGGCGGTGTGGTCGATTTTGAAAAAGATAATATTGATATCGCGATTCGTAGAAATGACTTTGATTGGGGTGAGCATATCTATAGCGAAAAGATTGCTGATGAATATATCGCTCTAGTTCAAGCAACCAACCCATCGGAAACCAACGACGTACTCATTTCGACTTCTAGACCAAATTTTTTCAAAAACATGAGCCGCATTGCTGAGTTAAAGCAGAATTTAAAAGGCTACTGCAACGTTGAACTTGAACATTTTTACCTATGTTTAGAAGGTTGTTTGGCTGGACTTGGCGCGACAGTCATCTCAATTTATATGATTGAAAAAGAGCTGGAGTGGAACTTACTGAAAAAAATTTCACCTGTTGTACAAGATGGTTCAGCCTATTTTTTACTTTCTCATAGCGCTTTTGAGGAAGATTCACGCAAAACCATATTTTTAGAATGGCTAAAAGCAGAGATGAATGAAAGTCAGCACACATTACTTTAAGTTGATTCTTCTAAAATTGAATTTTTTTAATAAGTAACTGAAAATAATGATAAATATTTAGAGTGATTAAAGCGCTACGTGAGCATCATATATTGAATTTCTGCTGTCTAAAATTCCCTAAGATGAAAAATATTTAACTTCATACTTATTTATAAAACCCTAAACATGAATTTCACTCAGTTTTGAATGAGACTAAATCATTTTTATTCATGTTGTGATTGCGGTATAAATCTATCCATGCTCTGAAGCGCTCCAGTTATTCACTTTTGATAAGACCACAAGGCACAAAACTGATAAGGCTGGAAAGTTCAAAAAGAGCAAAAAGATTTTTTAGGTTTATCTCAGAAATTAGGGTACTGATCACAATGAGTAAAGAATTTACATTTACGATTAAGAGTATTTGTTTCGATGAGAACTATCGTCCAGCAGACAATACGCGTATTACAACCAACTTTGCTAACTTGGCGAGAGGGATGAGCCGCGAAGAAAATTTGCGCAACACATTACGGATGATCGACAATCGTTTCAATGCCTTAGCTCATTGGGACAACCCTAAGGGCGACCGCTATGGCGTTGAACTTGAAATCATTTCAGTTGAAATGAATATTGATGCCGAAAACCGTACTAGCGGGCTTCCTTTAATCGAAATATTGAAAACCAATATTGTTGATAAAAAGACCAATGAACGCATCGAAGGTATTGTAGGCAACAACTTCTCGTCTTATGTACGTGACTATGACTTTAGTGTGCTTTTGTTAGATCACAACAAAAACAAGTCGACTTTTAGCACGCCAGAGAAGTTTGGTGAATTACACGGTAACTTATTTAAGAGCTTTATTAACTCTGAGACTTATAAAGCCAACTTTAAAAAGGCACCAGTCATTTGCTTAAGCGTTTCAACAAGTAAGGTGTATCACCGTACTGAAAACGAACATCCTGTTTTAGGTGTTGAATACAAGCAAGAAGACTATTCATTAACCGATGAATATTTCCAAAAAATGGGCTTAAAGGTTCGCTATTTCATGCCGCCGCATAGCGTTGCGCCGTTAGCGTTCTACTTTACTGGCGATTTGTTGAGTGATTACACCAACCTTGAGTTGATTAGTACCATTAGTACGATGGAAACCTTCCAAAAGATTTACCGTCCTGAAATTTACAATGCAAATTCAGTGGCTGGAAAGTCTTATCAACCAAGCTTGAAGCACCAAGATTATTCACTTACTCGAATTGTGTATGACCGTGAAGAACGTAGCCGTTTGGCTATAGAGCAGGGGAAGTTTGTTGAAGAGCAATTTATCAAACCATACCAAGCGATTCTTGAGCAGTGGTCTGCGAATTACGCTCCTAATTAATCAACATATAGGTCATTTATTATGAAAAAGTTATTACCGACTTCAACTGCTGGCAGCTTACCAAAACCGTCTTGGCTTGCAGAACCTGAAAAGCTTTGGTCGCCGTGGAAACTCGAAAACGAAGGCTTAGTTGAAGGTAAAAAAGACGCGTTACGTTTAGCACTTCACGAACAAAAACTTGCGGGCATTGATATTGTCAGCGATGGCGAACAAACCCGTCAACACTTTGTGACGACATTTATTGAGCACTTAAATGGCGTAGATTTTGAAAAGCGCGAAACAGTTCGTATTCGTGACCGTTACGATGCAAGCGTACCGTCTGTGGTAGGTGCCGTGTCGCGTCAAAAGCCTGTGTTTGTTGAAGATGCAAAGTTTTTACGTCAGCAAACTGATCAGCCAATTAAATGGGCGTTACCTGGCCCAATGACCATGATTGATACGCTTTATGATGGTCACTACAAGAGCCGTGAAAAGCTTGCTTGGGAATTTGCCAAAATCTTGAACCAAGAAGCGAAAGAGTTAGAAGCTGCTGGTGTAGATATCATTCAGTTTGACGAACCTGCATTTAACGTATTCTTTGACGAAGTAAATGACTGGGGTATTGCAACTTTAGAGCGTGCAATCGAAGGCCTAAAATGTGAAACTGCGGTTCACATTTGCTATGGTTACGGTATTAAAGCCAATACTGACTGGAAAAAGACACTCGGTTCAGAATGGCGCCAGTACGAAGAAGCTTTCCCGAAACTTCAAACTTCTAACATTGATATCATCTCGTTAGAATGTCACAACTCACGTGTGCCAATCGATTTACTCGAACTCATTCGTGGTAAAAAAGTCATGGTGGGTGCGATTGATGTTGCAACGAACCAGATTGAAACACCGGAAGAAGTTGCCAACACACTACGTAAAGCGCTTCAGTTTGTAGATTCAGACAAGCTTTACCCGTGCACAAACTGCGGTATGGCGCCTCTTTCTCGTGAAGTGGCACGCGGCAAACTAAATGCCTTAAGTGCAGGTGCAGAAATCGTTCGCCGAGAACTGACGGGTTTTGATCTTACTGCTTAATATTTACCAATAAGTGGTATAAAGGGTTACTTTTTTGATGGCAGTTGATAATCAAACAAGTAACCCTCATTTTACTTACTACATGTCGCTCTAATCTGATCGCATGTCGATAGTACCTTTCTGATGGAGTTGGGCGGTATAGCAAACACACAGGACAAGGTACGGTTCAATTTAGGAATAATGTCATGGTTCAAGCAACAGACTTTAGAAATGCAATGTCTTTACTCACAAGTGCAGTTAGTGTTGTGACCACGGCAGGCATGTCTGGCCGTTTTGGATTTACTGCCTCTGCTGTTTGTAGTGTGACTGACACACCGCCGACATTATTGGTCTGTATGAACCAAGCTGCGAGTTCACATGCACATTTCCTAGATAACAAAATCTTAACGGTAAATGTATTAGGCGCGCACCACGAACATATCTCAAAAGCATTTTCATCTAAGCTCACACCAGAAGAACGCTTTAAACATGGCGAATGGATTGAGTTAGAAACAGGCGCACCTGTGTTGGAAGATGCTTTGGTGAGCTTCGATTGTGAGATTGAGCAAATTCAACAAGTCGGCACACACACGATTTTTATATGTCCGATTGTGGCGATTAAACAAAGCCAACATGACCAAAGTTTGGTTTATTTTAACCGTGCTTATCACCAAGTGGGGCAGACAGAGACTGTCTAATCCTACTTATCATTTCGTTATTTCATATTAAAAGTCTCATTAAGAAGTCAATAAGCACGGATCGCTTCTGTTTAATTTTAAAAATATAATTAAATATAATATCTTAAATAATAATTTAGTTAATCTAATGAAAAACAATAAGAAATTTAAACACTTGTCATTAAAGCTACATTGACACATCTCAACTCTCAGATTATGCTTTGCGTGCTGGCCACATTGCCAGCCGGCTTTGACAGGCCGCGCTCAAGAACATTGAAAAAACTCGTTTTTTTTGATGTAGACCCGTTCGTCTCCCTTTTTGTAGCGGTAGGACGGAAGGGGGACACCTTCGGGTGTGCTGGGTCTTGAGCCAGTCTGTCAACCCTCTTTCGTTCTGCCACCATAATTCCAAATGAATGCTTTGGCAGAACTCCCAAAATTAGGAGTTGGCTATGCACATCCATCATTTGTTGGCCTTGAGCGCCAAAAGCTATAACGACACAGCTTAAAAATTTAAAGCAGCTTGAACGCCGTAGGGTTTTCAGGCTTTACGTCATTTTTATTTAAAACTTAGCAACAACAAAACTTGAGATGTGCCAAGCACCGTCTTACGGCTTTGCTGTGCCTTTTTTTCTCCCAAAAGGGCACAGGCTTTTTATCTCATTTAGAAACAACAAGAATTTATAACGGTAAAACGATGCCAACTTTAGAAATATCTTCCAAAAAATTACAGGTAGTCCAAACCGCCATCCAACTCTTTACCACGCATGGATTTCATAATGCAGGGGTAGACCTCATTATCAAAGAAGCCAAAATACCGAAAGCCACGTTTTACAACTACTTCCACTCCAAAGAATGCCTAATTGAAATGTGCATCGCCTTTCAAAAAAGCCTACTCAAAGAAGAAATGCTCTCGATTATTTACTCAAGCCGTTACTACACCCAAAAAGATAAACTTAAAGAAATTATTGTCTTACATACCAATTTAAACAGTCTGTACCATTTGCTGCTTAAAGCGGTTTTTGAAATAAAACGATTGTATCCGCAGGCCTACCGTATGGCAGTTGAATACCGAAAATGGCTGCATCGGGAGCTTTTTGACTTGATTTTTAGCTGTGAAACCCGTGCTTTTAAATTTGATGCAGACATGGTTTTAAACCTTATAGATGGCCTGATGCTACAGGTTTTAAGCTCAAATTGTTTGGATGAAAGAGATGTAGTGTTGGAGAGGTTTTGGGGGAGGAATATATAGGAATAAGAAGATCTTAAAATAATAGGTATTAATCCGATAGAGGTTTAAAAATAGGATGAATAATTTATAAATAAAGAATAAAGGTGATATTTTTATGAGCTTAATATGAGTATAATTGTTTAATTAAACTAAAATATATTATGTGATCAGTTTATCTAAAATATTATTGAAAATGAGGTAAAAGTGACTCAAAAATTAATTAAGTTCGGCTTTGATTTTCATAGCGAATTATTATTGGATGAAATTTTGCAGGCATTGAAGTTTTGTCCAGTTCAATACGATATTGAGCAAATTAGCGAGCAACATTACTTTTTTGAAGTCAGTGAACCGAAAGAAAAGTTACTTATACTTAATTTTATTAATGATTTTTATTTGCGGAAAGAACTCAATGCAAAAATAGCACCTGAGCAAAAATCATTTATCGATGCCATTATTAGAGCGAGTATTAGTAAGTAAAATGCTTTTTAGTAATACTGAATTAATGCCATTTAACTTTAAAAGAATGGCAAATGAAAACTACCTCATAACAAGTGTTACAGGTGATTTTGAATTTATTTCTAATGAAAATTTGAGAAAATTAATAGCAAAAGATGAGTCCTTAGATATTGAACTCTATCTTAAATTAAAATCTAAATTTTTTTTAATAAGTAAAAATGCTATTGGAACAAAAAGAGCTTTAGCATCAAGATTACATTCAAAAAAATCGACTGTTTTAAATGGTCCTGCATTGCACATTATTGTGGTCACTATTCAATGTATGCATTCATGTTCATACTGCCAAGTAAGTCGAAAGCAAGAAGGAGATGAATTTACCATATCAAAGGAAGATTTATTTTTAGCTTGCGATACTATATTTGAAAGTACTTCAGAAACGTTGACAGTTGAGTTTCAGGGGGGAGATCCTTTACTACGATATGACTTAGTAAAAACTGCTATTGAGTATATTAGTGAGAAAAATAAGCTGCACAATAGATTAATTCGTTTTGTAGTAACAACTACATTACATCAGTTAACATCTGAAATGTGTTCATTTTTTAAAGAACATCAAGTTGTATTATCTACAAGTATTGATGGTGTTGCCGATTTGCATAATAAGAATAGACCAATTGCTAATCGAGATGCTTATGAAAGAACTCTTGAAGGTTTAGAACTTGCACGCAAAGAGCTAGGGCAGGATTCCGTTTCTGCATTAATGACGACTACACGTAAGAGTTTGGACTATCCTCATGAAATTGTAGATGCATACGTTAAATTGGATTTTAAAGAAATTTTTATTCGTGGTTTAAGTGATTATGGCTTTGCCAAAAAGAACTCAAAACGACTTGCTCCCACACAAAGTGAATTTTTAAATTTTTATTCCAAAGCATTAGAACGGGTTCTTTATTGGAATAATGAGGGGTATGAACTTATAGAGGTACATGCTGCGATTTTGTTAAATAAAATCCTATCCCCTTTTGATCAAGGCTATATTGACTTGCAGAGTCCGTCTGGAGCTGGGCTGGGTTGCATGGTTTATAATTACGATGGATATGTTTATCCAAGTGATGAAGCTCGTATGCTTAAAGAAACAGGTGATATATCATTGCGTTTAGGTAAGATTGGAGAGCCATTATCTCAATTATTATCATCTAACTTACAAAGAAATATTATTGCATCGAGCCTTAATTTTAATGATCCAAGCTGTAGAGAGTGTGCTTATTTACCTTATTGTGGGCCTGACCCAATTAGTGCCTATAATGAATTTAAAATGATGGCTCCACCTACTCATTTAACTAGTCACTGTAAACGATACATGGGGTTATTTGATCTAATTTTTAATAAATATCAAGATTCTGTAAGTTTCAGAAAAATAGCAAGACGATGGGCTTTTAGTAAGTAGATATGTAATGAGAAAAATAAAATTAGAGACAGTTACACAGCATGTGCCACAAATCTGTAGGGTACTTAATCTTAATAACTTATATGTAGAGTGGTTACCTGATCAATCTATTCTTGTGCCAATTAATAATATTCAAGAAGTCAGAATTTTTGATAGATATATTGAATCTGGTTTAGATAATCTATATCCAATTTATAGTTCAGATTTAATGGATATTGTTGGCGAAAACAAACTCTTTATTCCAGAAGGTCAAGTATTAGAAGCTAATGATGTGGTTGCCATCGATCTATATAAAAAGAATCTAAATGTGCTTTTGAGAGCAAGTGATACCCATCATACTTTATTCCTCACTAATAGATGTAATAACTATTGCATCATGTGTTCCCAGCCACCTACCAAGCATGATGATTCATGGTTAATAGAGCAGGCATTAGAAATAATTAAACATCTAAGTTATGTGCCAATGAACATTGGTTTAACGGGAGGTGAACCATTATTACTAGATAAAAATTTAAGATTGATCATAGATACCATTCATCATAAATTCCCTTCAACTAAGATTGATGTATTAACAAATGGCCGTTTATTTAGTAATTCTGAGGTAGCGGAATTGGTGTTATCCAATCTCGAAACTAAAGTTAATTGGCTCATTCCTTTATATGGACACGCTGATCTCTTACATGATTTTGTGGTGCAACAGCATTTAGCTTTTGAAGAGACCTTAGAAGGCTTCTATGTTCTTCAAAATTATGAGCAGCCAATACAATTACGAATTGTTCTAGTTAAGCCCGTGTTAGAGAACTTACTCAATCTTTGCAATTATATCCGCTCTAATCTTCCCTTTATTAATGAAGTCGCATTTATAGGATGTGAGCCTATTGGTTTTGCATTAGCAAATAGAGAACTTAGTCAAGTTGATATTAAGGAGTGGTGGAAAGAGTTAGAAAATGCTGCTGATATTTTAATAAACTCCAAAATCCGCTTTATTTTTATGAATATTCCTTTATGTTGTTTGCCTGAAAATCTATGGGATTTTGCCGCGCAGAGTATTTCAGATTGGAAAAATACTTATGATCCAGTATGTCAGGAATGTGATTTAAGAGGAAAATGCTGTGGTTTATTTAGTTGGTATAAAAATGGTTGGATGCCATCTACTATAAAACCAATAAAATTGTTGAAACCAAGTATGAATAATTAGCATAATATAAATATTAAATAAAAAATTATATTTTTGGGAGTTGAAGTGTGAGTAAATTTATAAAGTCTTTAGCAATTTTTGCAGCTTCTGCTCCAATCATTAATAATAAAGCCACTGCTGCTATTGGGGTAAATGTAGATACTTATGATAACTTAGAGCCAGTTTCGATTCGACCTCTTAACTATGAGTATGAGAATATGTTCGCTGGTCATAGAAGTCACTCTAGTCACAGAAGTCATTCCAGCCATTCTAGCCACTATTCTGGATCTGGTTATTCAGGTTACTCTGGTTCTAGAAATCCTGTTTATTCTGTTCCTACTTATACTCCACCTAGTTATGTTAGTTCGAGTAGTTCTGTAAAAAAAGTGACTACACCTTCATCTAAATCTACTACTTTAAGATCTAATTCTAATATTGTAGTTAAAAATTATTCTAATATTCCAACTAGTAGTAATACAACAAGTCAATCCTATTATGATAATAGTGAGAATTTAAATAATATTGCAGAAGAAAATGATCCAGTTCTAATGCGTGTTTTACAAGTTAAGCGTGTACAAATGGCTCTAGTAAACCGTGGATATTATTCAGGGAAAATTGATGGTGATTTAGGTAAAAATACACGTAAAGCTATCGCTAATTATCAAATAGATAAGAATTTAGCTATTAATGGTCGAATGACTACAGAATTGTTAAATAGCTTGGGTATTTTAGCCGTTAATTATTATGAAGAGTGATTTTTAATCAGTATGTTATTAGATAGAGCCAATTGGTAATATTATTTATAATTGGAAGTTGGAACATTTCTTATTGATCAAATAAGCTTACGACCAGATTATATGCTGGTCGTGAATCTAATTAGATTGTCCACAACTTCTCTAAAGAACTTTCATACTCCAGATACCCATCTTCAATTGCAGGAATAATATCTACAAACTCAAAGTAGGGCACCGTACACAACTCAGAGTCTCGGATCGCATCAACCACAAAATAATAATCTTGCAAAGATGACGTCTCAAACACAGCAATATCACTGGCTTTAGTACTAAACGCTTCAACGTCATACCACCGAACTTTTACAGTCGGGTACTTCTCAAAAATAGGTTCAAGTTTCTGTGCACTAAACTCAGCACGCTTTTCACGAGCTAAAGCCAACCAAGCAGGTAAAGCTCTTAAATGAATAAAAAAAGTATAGGTTCTAGACATAACCACTCCATGACTGAGGCGAGTTGTAGTTCAACTGAAAAGACAGGATTTTCTTGTCATACCAACATGGCTCAGTCAGTATATGAGTAATTACTCACATTAAATACTCGCATTCCGGCCCATGTCAGAAACACTTCCAGACCCACGCAAACGCCCGCGTCAAGCACGCTCAGTGGCAACTTTTGAAGCTATTTTAGAGGCGGCTGCTCGTATTTTGGAGACGTTAGGCATTGCTGGATTTAACACAAATGCCGTGGCTGAACTTGCTGGCGTAAGCATTGGTAGCCTATATCAATACTTTCCATCTAAAGATGCTTTAATTGTCGAGTTAATTCGACGTGAGCGCGCCAAACTTTCAAATCATATCGTTGAAGTCATACAGCAAAGTGATGCCGCAGACTTAAAAGAAAAATTAAAACTCATCATACAAGCCGCTGTGCAACATCAATTGAGTCGTCCGCAGTTGGCACGAACCTTAGAATTTGCTTCTGAACTTATTGGAAAAGATGTTGAGGAAAATGAGCTTCAACACGAACTTGAAACCATAATTTCTGATCTGTTTATACGCTCAGGTATTTCACATGTACAGTTAGCCGCACAAGATGTAATTGCTTTAAGTAAAGGAATGATTAACGCGGCAGGCATAGCAGGGGAAAGTGATTTAAACCATTTACAACAGCGAGTTGAAAAAGCTGTATTTGGTTATTTGGGTTTAAGCTAACGGCCATAGGCCACTGTTATAGAAAAATTTTTAAATATTATTCATCTTTGTGGGTAATGTTTTTTAACTATGCTATATTTTTTTATACGCTTAGAATAATTTATGGGAGAAATAGTTATGTATAAAAGAAATTTTTATCGTATTTTTTCTATTTATTTGTTTCTCTAATAACTTCAACTTATTTTAACTTAGTGGATGAGTTCTTTTCTGAACTTTTAAAGGTACTTCAGATCGAAAATAAGTCTATTGTATATTTAATTGTTGCCTTGAGTATTTTTTTAACAAACCCCTATTTTCAAGAACTGTTTAGAAAAAGAATTCGAGAAGCATGCTTAATAAATTTTATGACATATCGATTGAATTTTGAAATTTCTAGATTTAAGTGATTTCTCTTTAAAATATTATTTGTAGAAAAATAAAAAAGCTGCTCTAGTAAAGCGGCTTTTTTTTGAGTCTAATCATAAGACGACACATCACTTATCATTTTTCTATATGTAAAAGCAATATGTTAATCGTCATTGTGATTCTCAATGACATTATTTTGCGACATAAACTGTGTGATTATAGAATAAAAAAGTCACAACCTACGTCATTATGAAGAGCATATAGATGTGATAAACTTTTTGGAAGATGCATTTAGATACTCGAATTACTTAAGCTTATGTGTACGATAAGGGCAGTGAGTCATCTTATAACTATTTAGAAAATTGAATATTTGTGTGCTTGAGAATTAAGAGAGATTACATGAAATTGTGGGAAATTGATTAATAAGTAACCACAAAACGTAACAAATCATTAAAAAAGCCCCAACACTATGAATTGGGCTTTTTATTAAAAAATAAGACTATGATTTATATCAGATAAAAAATTACATTTCGCATAAGGCGTATTATGTTAATTTTAGAATATCTAAACTTTTACAGATATTCTTTATGGCCATCTTGCATGAAAATTTTTCTAATATTTTTTTGTAGACTTTGGATTTCTTCAACAAGTTCGGATAGTTCCTCTTTATTTCCATTTCCTATAAGCAGCTCTCTATTTATATAACGAATCAGAACATTCAGTCTCGTATTACCCTGTTGCAATAAGTTCTTATATAAGTTTTTCAATAATAAACAATAATTAAGTTTAGTCTTATGATAATTATCACACGATCGTGCATAACTTATTAAATGTCTATTAATCACATTATGATTAATTTTTAATTCAGTCAAAATATCTAGAGAAGCACTAGAAGAATATTTATATCGAGGGGGATTAACAACTTCATCTTGTTTATATTGTCCTAAATAATTAGTATTTTTTATAAACTTACATACTTGTTTATCATACTGAGGATGTTTTATTAAAAATAAACCAACATCATCTTGATTTAAAATAATAAATTTCTCTTTTTTAGCTAATTTTACGACATTATCTAGCCATAAATAATTTTGGATTTGGTTCTCTTTGATTTGGCTTTTTGTCTTAGAAAAAGCAATTTCTTCTTCAGTTGCTATACGAATAATGTCAGGTACGGTTTCAAGCAGCTCTGAAGAATTTAAATTTTCAGGTGAACAATAATTAGGATTAGTTACCAAATTTATATCTACGTGATTAAAAGCTTGAGCAACTAAACGAGAACAAAACTGTCCTGCTTCTTGAGCTTCCTCATCTGTTGTTTCATATTTTTTTGTTCTAACTGCCTCTTTAATAGAATATAAGGTTGAAATTTGTGAACGCAAAAAAAGTTCTATTTGTGATTGATCTTCTTGATTCAAAGTACCTTTATAACGAAGAACTTTACAATCATCTATATTTTTAAATATCAATCTTTGAGGATTTTCTGAAAATACTCGACCTTTAACGGTAGCTTCGATTAAAGAGAAATCAGATACACAAATTAATGCATGTGAATAATCGCCTTCACTAAAATAACGAATTGCTTTAGAGCGAAGATGCTTACTGCGTGTAAGAACAATATCAAATTTCTTTAATTTAGATATATCTATAATGTATTTCATATAAAAATAACAAATTTAGCTTAAGGTTATGAATTATTTTAACTTATTTAAATCTAATTCTAAAGATATCAGGTCAAACTATAGATTGTTTCATATCAATATCGCGAATTAGCATTAAGGTCAAGGATCTCACTTTTGAACAAAATTCTACGTGAAGCAATGCTAAATGAACGTAAAAATCATCGATAAAAAAGGGAGTTATCAACTCCCTTTTTTAATTGTGCATAACGCCTATCATTTTACATAGATAAGAATTGTACGGAAAATTATTTATCTTCATTTACTTTTTTAGAAAGTAACCTAAGTTTTTCTTCTATCGTAATGAAAATTACAGTAGAAAACATTCCTGTTAAAAAACAAAGTAAAATTATCTTATAGAAAGTTTTTTCATTTGCTTGTTCACTGACTGTTACTAATTGAGAAATATTAGATCCATGTCCTATTAATAGATCAAAAAATATTCCACTTTGTATACCTAATAAAGTAGCTATACCAAAAAAACCAGATCCCACAATTAATTTGAAGCATTTGATAACATTCATGCTGTAATCTGATAAGAGAATTCTTGTATATGATCCTAGTGCAGACATTAAAAATGCTGGAACCATATACAGAATTAAATTAAAACATCTATTTAAGAATTCGAGTGTACTAGGACTTAAAGAAACAATAGCTTGTATCTGTGTAGGACCTAGTAATGTAGAGAATATATAAGAAAATAATGCGAATAAGGCTGAAAGGGCTAGAGCTACTATGTAAGTAACAATCCAAAACTCTCCAAGTTTCGTTGAGAGAGGATTTATAAAAGTTGCTTGAATTACATTTCCAAGATTGTCTAGAAAACTTTTCTTGTTATCGGGTATATGATTTCTTTCAGAATCATCTTCAGTTTGTTGAGTGGGCTGACTTTCAATCATAATTTTGTATATAGATTAGTATGACTGTATTATTTTATCATTAATAAAAATATAATTTTCAACTATTTATATTTATTTAAATGTGGAATTATTATGATTGATACTAGTAACCGAAAGCCAAACAATATTTATACTCAGTTAGCAGAACATGCTAGAAATGTCGCTGCTGCGGATATATTTAGAGTAATGAACTCGGAAATTGAATCAGAAGCTTTATTAAATAAAATCAGAGGATCTTCAGATCAAGAATTAAATTTTTTAGCGAAAGTTGCAAATATTCCTGAAGAGCAACTTGCTGTTTATAAAGATTTTGTCAGAGGCAATGATAATGAAGTAACACAAGAATTAGCCAAATTTAATGTTAATAAAATTCTACGTCCTGGCGATATCATATTGATGACGGGTGTCTCTACCCAATCTAAAATACTAGTTGCATCCCAAAAACCTGTTTATTTCAAAGCAGTATCAAGCCACGTAGCAATAGTTCAATCGGAACTTGTATGCGTAGATGCTATACCGAAAGTAGGTGTTAGTATGAGATCTGTTATGGATGTACTAGCCGATGTTGAGCCCAATTGGAGGGTTATTAGATTCAATGAAGTTAATGAAACCCACTATGATAATATTTTAAAAGCATGCGCTTTCTATCTGATGCAGCCATATAAGATAAAACCTAAAAAGAATCCAGGAAAAAATTTTTCGTACTGTTCTGAATTAGCAAGAAAAATATTTTTAGACTTAAAAATTAAAAATACAGGAATACCAAATAATACTATTGTAAAACCATGCAATTTTGATCGACTCGCAGATAAAGAAAATAATTGGATTGATGTAACGAATGATGTTCGTGACTTTATAGTATTTTGCCAAAAATATAAGGCCATATTTAACTCTATGTGTAAGCTTCAAATCGATGGTATTAAACTAAACCAAAGTCGTTATAAAGAAAGAAGAGAGTTATTAAAAACCTGTAGAGAGAAAGTATCTAAAGGATTATTATCAAAAGAAAAGTATATAGAAATAGAGCAACATTTTGAAAAATTGGAAAGTACAATGACTTTCCAATTTTGGAACTATCAGAAATAAATTAGGTTTTTAGATTTTCCTAAAATTAACATGATACAACCTAAATGGAACCTCAAAAAATAGCCCTAGATCGAGGGGCTATTTAACATAAAATCTCTTATGAGAACTCCATACGCCATGAAATCTCCCGCCTATTTAACATAATGGCGCTTATACGAAACCATATTTAAAAAGATTTTTAAATCAAAGTTTTAAGAATTTTTTATCTACCATAAAAAAGCAAAATTCCGATTTTGACACAAGTCGGATTTTTTATGAGCAGATTTGATAGTTCTCGCCAATCATTTTAACTACAAATCACTCTGTCAACTTGAGCGAGACATAACTCGGTTTAGCATATAATTTCTTTTTTAAATTCAAAATTAGAATAAAAGTTAATTCTTATCACAACAGATATTCTTGTAGCTCTTTTTCAATTGTTTCGCTAATCAACGTTGAATAGTCACTATCCTTAGTATCTAAATGACGCATTAACCACACATCTTGTTTTAAAGTTTGTTCAGGTAGTATGGGTACTAAACCAGAAGCCTGTGCAACAAAGCAAGGCAGGGCTGTAATTCCTTGTCCTTCAATGGCTGCTCGTAGTTGCGAGTGCATGTTATCAAAAGACAAAGCAGGCGCTGCATTTTGAGTGAGTTCACGCATCCATTGTGCTAAGAACGTATATTGAAGCCTTCTATCCCAACCGATTATACGATGATTCAATAAATCATCAGCCGTTTCAGCATGCTCTTTGAAACTGGCAAAATAATCCTTACTACCATAAAGTCCATACTGCAGTTGGCCAAGTCGCCGAATAATGTAACGCCCACTTTCTGGTCGGACAAGTCGAAGAATAATGTCAGCTTCCCGTCGGGAAAAATCAACAGGAACGACACTTGTTGATATTTCTAATTGTAAATCTGGGTGCTTTAGTTGCAATACTGTTAGCTTTGATTGAAGCAACTGCTGCCCAATTAACTCAGGTAAAGCAATACGGAACAATGATTGTTGCCCTTGATCGTTGTAACGTTCCATCGCTATTAAATGCTCTTCAGCTTTTTCAGCCAAAGCAAAAAAATGTTTTCCAACATGGGTGAGTGTATAGCCATCACTGTCTCGAGAAAAAAGAGTCGCATTGAGACTTTTTTCTAGTTCAACAGCTCTGCGATGTACGGTAGAAACACTAATACCAAGCAGTTTTGCACTGCGGCTCAACCCGCCAGTTCGCCCAATAGCTAACAAAACTTTAGTATCGTCCCAGTTCATACCTTTCCATATTTAGAAAATGCGTTTGCAATAAAAACTATAGTATCGCCGATGTTTAGATTTATACAATTCAAACAACCACTACAAAGACTCAAAACTCATTATATGAGACGACTATAAACTTTTTAGAGCTAAGGCATGTGTCGTTGCAATTAAATAAGATTTTCTGGTTATGGCAGGAGCTATTTCTGAGATCACAATGTTAACAACAGAGGAGTTCTGCCATGACGACCATTTATATAGTTGATGCGTTTACCACCAAACCAAATACAGGAAATCGAGCAGGGGTTGTTCTAGATGCGGACCATCTTACGACTCAAGAGATGCAAGATATAGCTGCATTCGCTGGGTATTCAGAAACTGCCTTTGTTTTGTCACCTAAAGATCAAAGCCATGATATACATGTTCGATATTTTACCCCTACACATGAAGTCCCAATCTGTGGACATGCCACAATCGCCACTCATTTTTTACGTGCAACTACAGGCCACCAATCCGACTATCCATTAATCGCAAAAACAGGAGCTGGTCATTTACCCGTTTCAATATTTGGAAGTCCAGAAGCGTTATTGGTGAAAATGACTCAAGGTCGCGTAGAGTTTTTACCACCTTTTAATGAGAGTCAACGGACTGAACTCGCAAGCGCACTCGGTGTGAGTAAAAGTGATTTTGCTGACTTACCAATACAAGTTGTCACGACGGGGCATTCCAAGGTGATGGTGCCGATGCTGAGCAGAAGTAAGCTTGATGGATTAACTCCAAATAATGAAAAATTGAAAGCTATTAGTGCTGAAATCGGTTGCAATGGTTTTTTCCCCTTTGTTTTGGAAGGGAGTAGGCAAGAACCTATTACTTATGGTCGAATGTTTGCACCTGCAATCGGTATAAATGAAGATCCTGTAACTGGGAATGCAAATGGTCCAGCGGGGGCGTACCTTGTTCATCACGATTTAATCGAATGTGACCAGAAAGTAAGTTATTGGGGATATCAAGGCTTCGCAATAGAAAAACCGGGGCGGGTTTTAGTGACAGTTGAGAAAACAGATTCAATATTACACGTTAGCATTGCAGGCCAAGCAGTTTTAGTTGGCTCAGTTTTGTATTCTGGAAAAGATTGATGATCTTTGAGAAATTATGGCATCTTGCGTATTTCAAAGAATTTCTTCTCTTTATGTAAGTTCATCATCTCAGATATTCATTTAAGATGTAATTGCTTTAAGCAAAGGAATGATTAACGCGGCGGGCATAGTAGGGGAAAGTGATTTAAATCATTTACGACAGCGAGTTGAAAAGGCTGTATTTGGGTATTTAGACCTATCATAAATATTATCAATTTATGGATCTGTAGATATGAGAAAAGGGTTGTTAGTAACACCCTTTTTCTAAGTGAAATACATTATAGTTTACTGAAACTGTTCTAAAGCCTCTTTCGCGGGTTTATATCCATTATGGGCAGCTTTTTTGAACCAAAATTTTGCTTTTTCATAATCTGAGTAAACATTAGCATACATATAGGCTAGATTGTTTTGAGCTTCAGGTACACCTTTCTCAGCTAGTTGTATATATAGCTCTAAAGCTTTTTCATTATCTTGTTTAACTAAGTTACCATCTGAATAAATATTTGCTAAGTTATATTGAGCTTCAGAAAGATTTTGTATTGCAGCTTTTTCATATAATTCTAAAGCTAAATTAATATCTTTTTGTACACCATCTCCTGAAAGATAAGCATTTGCTAGATTATATTGAGCTTTAGCATAACCTTGATTAGCAGATAGTTTATAAAACTCTAAGGCTTTAGATCTATTTTTGTTTACATAATAGCCATTATCATACATAAGCCCCATATTGTATTGAGCTTCTGGAAAATTATTTTTAGCAGCTTTCTCATACCAATAGTAAGCTTTTTCTTCATTTTTCGACGTACCAATTCCTTTGGAGTACATTCCTGCTAAATCATTTTGTGCAATAGGTAAGCCTTGTTCAGCCGCCATTTGGAAATAAGAAAAAGCTTTTTGATAATCTTGTGGAACATTTTTTCCTAAGAAGTATTTACTACCTTGTTCGTATAGTTTACTTGACTCACTTTGGTTATTATTTTGTGGTGAAAGTGATTTTGAGCAGCCTATAATATTTAAGGTACACAAACTTATGACGCTAAAAATTATTAAATACTTTATATGCATAATGTATCTCTTATAAGCTAATCTGGTTCAATTTAATACTAATAATTATAAAAAATCCGACATAGAGTCGGATTTTTTATAGTCTCAAATTACTTTGAGTAAGAACGCTTCAACTTACCAGCTTAACGCACCACCAGTTTGGTAGTCAGTTACGCGAGTTTCAAAGAAGTTCTTCTCTTTACGTAAGTCCATCATCTCCGACATCCACGCGAATGGGTTAGTTACACCAACAAATTGCTCTGGTAAACCTAACTGAGATAAACGACGGTTACAGATGAATTTCAAATATTCTTCCATCATGCTTGCGTTCATACCCAATACACCGCGTGGCATTGTGTCACGTGCGTATTCGATTTCAAGCATCGTACCTTCAAGAATCATTTGAATCACTTCTTGTTGGAACTCGGCAGTCCAAAGGTGAGGGTTCTCAATCTTGATTTGGTTAATCATGTCGATACCAAAGTTCAAGTGCATAGACTCATCACGCAAGATGTATTGGAACTGCTCAGCAACACCATTCATCTTGTTACGGCGACCCATACTCAAAATTTGAGTAAAGCCACAGTAGAAGAAGATCCCTTCAAGAACACAGTAGAACGCGATCAAGTTACGAAGTAAACGTTGGTCGTTTTCAGGCGTACCTGTGTGGAAAGTAGGATCACTTAACGATTGAGTGTACTTCAAGCCCCAAGCTGCTTTACGCGCAACCGATGGAATCTCGCGGTACATGTTGAAGACTTCGCCTTCATCCATACCTAAAGATTCGATACAGTATTGGTAAGCGTGAGTGTGAATTGCTTCTTCAAACGCTTGACGCAAAATGTACTGACGGCATTCAGGGTTCGTGATGTGACGGTAAATTGCCAATACGAGGTTGTTCGCAACCAAAGAGTCCGCAGTCGAGAAGAAACCTAAAGAACGCATAACGATCGTACGCTCATCTTCAGTTAAGCCATTTTCAGACTTCCAAAGTGCGATATCGTGGTTCATGTTCACTTCTTGAGGCATCCAGTGGTTTGCACAACCATCTAGATATTTTTGCCAAGCCCACTCATATTTAAATGGAACAAGCTGGTTCAAGTCGGCGCGACAGTTAATCATGGCTTTGTCGTCAACCTGAACGCGTTGCGCGCCCATTTCTAACTCTTCAAGGCCAGGAGCAACATCCAAATGTTCTAAGGCTTCAGATGCTCGAGCCATTGAATCGGTTGGATTTGTTGATCGCACGGAATGGGTTCCAGTGGATTGTGGAGCTGCCACGCTCTGCGATGATGGCTGCGCAGCAGATACATTCTGCGAATCAGGCGTTTTTTCCGGGTTGACGGGCGCAGACTTGTGTTCAGGTGCAGCCGGTTTTTGCGAATCATCTTCAAAATCGTCCCAACTAAGGATAGACATTGTTGTTCTCTCTTCGTTGTATATATCTATGTTCGACATCTCTAAACGAAGATGTCACTACTATACGCTCATAATGTGTAAACAAAATTAAGTTTTATTGATGTATGACCAAATTTTGGGCCTTTGGTCCATTATCCCTACAACTTATTTTGCTTACGCTGTTGTTTACGGATTTTAAAAAAGGCGTAAACCATAGGCGTATAAAAGAAAATAAAGGCAAAGATTAAGATTCCAACACCAAGCATATAGTTATGGCTGAGATGAAAAAACATAATCTTTACCTCGTTTAAAGTTGCTCTTTTGTGTTAAAGAGCAACTTTATTGAATGTTATTGGCAAGCTTCGCAATCTGGGTTATCGATTGAACAAGCCATAGGAACCGGAGCTGCTTGAGTGAAGCCGTCTTCTTCAACTGCTTCAGGCTTCTTCGCTTCTACGACTGGAGCTGCCGCAGGTGCTGCTTCTACAGTTGCAGGTTTAACCGCGTTTAACGCACCTGTGTTAATTGTAGATTTTTCAGCAGATGTTGCGCCTAACGCACGGAGGTAATAAGTCGTCTTAAGACCACGTAACCATGCCATCTTATAAGTGATGTCAAGTTTCTTACCGTTTGCACCAGAGATGTAAAGGTTAAGAGATTGGGCTTGATCAATCCATTTTTGACGGCGTGATGCAGCATCAACAATCCAGCGTGGCTCAACTTCAAACGCAGTTGCAAAGATTGCTTTTAATTCTTCAGGAATACGAGCAATTTTTTGTACTGAACCTTCAAAGTGTTTGAGGTCATTAACCATCACTGTGTCCCAAAGACCACGTTCTTTTAATGCGCGAACAAGGTAAGGGTTAATTACAGTGAACTCACCAGACAAGTTAGATTTCACATATAAGTTTTGGAATGTTGGCTCAATAGACTGAGAAACACCACAAATGTTCGAAATGGTTGCAGTTGGAGCAATCGCCATTACGTTTGAGTTACGCATACCGTCTTTTTGAACTTTGGCACGTAAACTGTCCCAATCTAAACGTTGAGTACGGTCAACTTCAAACATACGTTCTGGACGAGATTTCGCAACAATTTCTAAAGAGTCGATTGGAAGGATGCCTTGATCCCACAATGAACCTTTAAATGTTGAGTAAGCACCACGTTCAACAGCCAAGTCACTTGAAGTTTGGATTGCATAGTAGCTAATCACTTCCATTGACTCATCAGCAAAGTTCACAGCTTCATCAGAACCGTAAGCCATACCCATTTCGTAAAGTGCATCTTGGAAGCCCATGATACCCATACCAACAGGGCGGTGTTTCAAGTTAGAGTTCTTCGCTTGTGGTACAGCGTAGTAGTTAATGTCGATAACGTTATCGAGCATACGAACTGCTGTTTTAACAGTACGCGCTAACTTCTCACGGTCTAATACGCCACCTTTAACGTGTTGAACAAGGTTGATCGAACCTAAGTTACATACCGCAATTTCGTCTTGGTTGGTGTTTAACGTAATTTCAGTACATAGGTTAGATGAGTGAACTACGCCAACGTGTTGTTGTGGTGAACGTAAATTACAAACATCTTTAAACGTGATCCAAGGGTGACCAGTTTCGAACAACATAGAAAGCATTTTGCGCCATAAGTCTTTCGCACGTACTTTCTTGTGCAACATGTTCTGTTCTTTCGCAACAGACTCATAGTATGCATAGCGTTCAGCAAACTCAGCACCAGTTAAATCGTGTAGGTCTGGAGTTTCAGACGGAGTGAATAGTGTCCATTCGCCATCTTCAAACACACGTTGCATAAATAGGTCAGGAACCCAGTTTGCAGTGTTCATGTCGTGAGTACGACGACGGTCATCACCCGTGTTTTTACGAAGTTCTAAGAATTCTTCGATGTCTAAGTGCCAAGTTTCTAAGTACGCACATACCGCACCTTTACGCTTACCACCTTGGTTTACCGCAACGGCTGTATCGTTCGCAACTTTAAGGAACGGAACAACACCCTGAGATTTACCGTTTGTACCTTTAATATAAGAGTTCAAGGCACGTACAGGTGTCCAGTCGTTACCTAAACCACCTGCCCATTTAGAGAGCATCGCGTTGTCACGCATTGCACCATAAATGTCATAAAGGTCATCGCCAATCGTTGTTAAGTAACAGCTTGAAAGCTGTGGACGTAATGTACCTGAGTTAAACAGGGTAGGCGTAGATGCCATATAGTCAAAGCTAGACAACAAGTTATAGAACTCGATTGCACGCTCTTCTTTGTCTTGCTCATTAAGTGCAAGACCCATTGACACACGCATGAAGAATAATTGTGGTAATTCAAAGCGAACGCCATTTGAATGGATGAAGTAACGGTCAAATAAAGTCTGTAAACCTAAATAGGTAAACTGGTTAGAACGTTCCGGTTGAATTGCCGCTGCTAGTTTTTCTAGATCGAACTTAAGCAAGTCCGGTGAAAGCAAATCAAGCTCTACACCTTTTTTCAAGAATGCTTCAAGTGCATTGTTTTCAGCTGTATCGGCCGGTAAACCTAAGAATGCTAAGCCAGTGCTTACCAACTCATCACGAAGCAAACGTGCAGTTACGTATGTATAGTTAGGTTCTTGTTCAATACGTGTACGTGTTGCCATCATCATGGTGGTAGCAATATCGCTTTCTTTTACGCCGTTATATAAGTTTTTAACGGTTTCATCGATAATTGCTTGAACATCAATACCTTCTAAGCCTTCAGCAGCTCGATTTACAGTTGCTTGCAGTGCACTTAAATCAAGTGGTTGAAGCTGACCGTTTGCATCGGTAACTTGCAAGGTAGGGTGATGATTAGAATTTGTGTCTTTACGGGCACTTGCGCGTTGATCGCGATAGATAACGTAAGCACGAGCGACTTTGTGCTCCCCAGTACGCATCAGTGCAAGTTCAACTTGATCTTGAATCTCTTCAATATGAATGGTACCGCCAGAAGGTAAACGGCGAGTGAAAGTGTTCAGTACCATTTCCGTCAGTTGGGTAATACGGTCGTGAATACGGCTCGAATCCGCACTTTGTTGACCTTCCACAGCAAGAAAAGCTTTACCAATCGCAACAGAAATTTTCTCTGCATCAAATGCAGCAACATCTCCGGTGCGTTTAATCACCTGAATTTGACCGGGAGTCGAAGTAATTACGCTCATGCCAGCATAGCTCCATTGTCACTTTTGTTATGTTCATAGACCGTTTGAACCGAGCAAAAAACATGCCACGATATTTGAGGGATAAACACAAGACTTAGTAGTTAAAGTTTATTTTCAACACAAGATACGGGATTTTTTACGGTAGATCAATCTTGACTTTTTAGTAATTTTTTATCTGTATGATTTGTCGGGAGATAGCATACCAAAGCTGTGAAAAAACACTTATAGATAACTTTGTGGATAACTCAAAAAAACAAACACTTGAGTGAATTTAAATTTAGTGAAGAAATAATTTGTTTAATATTCATACATAGGAAATATGAATAGATTATGACATTTAAGAACAATAAACAGATAATAAAAATACCTGAAAATTCAAAGATTAATAAAATGCAACAAAACATGGTTGTCATGTATCAGTTTGGTGAACGCCTACTTGTTTACAATGTAAACGTGTGTATATTGCAAATGATAAACGAATGTATCTGCAAGATTTTTAAGATACATGTAATGAGATTTATAGGGGCAATGATATGAGCCAAGAAGAAAAGTTACCAAAGATTCTGATCGTTGAAGACGACGAGCGTTTAGCGCGATTAACTCAAGAATATTTAATCCGTAATGGTTTGGAAGTTGGTGTAGAAACCGATGGTAACCGTGCAATTCGTCGTATTATTAGTGAGCAACCGGATCTTGTGGTCTTGGATGTCATGTTGCCGGGTGCAGATGGTTTAACCGTTTGTCGTGAAGTTCGCCCACACTATCATCAACCAATCTTAATGTTGACTGCACGTACTGAAGATATGGATCAGGTACTTGGTCTTGAAATGGGTGCAGACGATTATGTCGCGAAACCAGTTCAACCACGTGTATTATTAGCGCGTATTCGTGCTTTGTTACGCCGTACGGATAAAACTGTTGAAGATGAAGTTGCTCAACGTATTGAGTTTGACGACCTTGTCATCGACAATGGTGGCCGTTCGGTAACGTTGAACGGTGAGCTTGTTGACTTTACAAGTGCTGAATATGACTTGTTATGGTTGCTTGCATCAAATGCTGGCCGTATTTTATCGCGTGAAGATATCTTCGAACGTTTACGTGGTATCGAATACGATGGTCAAGACCGTTCAATTGACGTACGTATTTCACGTATTCGTCCAAAAATTGGCGATGATCCTGAAAATCCAAAACGTATTAAAACTGTACGTAGTAAAGGTTACTTGTTTGTTAAAGAAACCAATGGATTGTAAAATCTGATTAAACTTCCTATAAGGTTGGTCGAGTGTTTAAACACAGTATATTCCTGCGAATATATGCGGGGCTGGTAATTCTTGTTGTTTTGGTGGCTGTTTTTGGGTATTTACTGGTACAAATTATCAACTACCAACGCGCACAAGAATACCGAGAATCTTTAACTGATGGTATTTCTTATGTCATTAGTGAAGGAGTCGCTCGACAACCTGGGAAGCAGCAAAAAATAGATTGGATTTCTGACGCATCTGATTTGCTCGAACTTCCAATTTATTATACCGATGCAAGTAAGGTTGAGCTGTCTCGGACCGAGAAAAAGCGGATCGAAGCACAAAAATCTGTAGTTCGTTACGATGCAAGCAATAGCATTGCATATGTCATTATTGGCTTGCGTGACGACCCACAACATTACCTATCTATAAAAGTCGACAAAATCACTGAACGCCAAATGAAGGCTCTTCCTATTTTTGTGCTCGACTATTTAATGTTTTATCCGGGGCAGGAACAAGAATATCTTGCCAAGATTGAAAAGCATTTCTCATATCCGATCAATATTCAAAACATTCAAGATGTAAATCTGGATTCTGAACAGATTGGACGTTTGCGCCAAGACCAAAGTGTCATGTTGTACAAAGATAGTGCAACAGTGCGCGGTACAACCATTTCGATTGTGTCTCCAATACCGAATCATCCTGCGCAGGTGTTAGTGCTGGGTCCGGTTCCAATGTTTAACTGGATGCCTTTACAGCTTTCGGCGGGTATTACCTTATTTAGCTTATTCTTATTAAGTCTAGGTGTTTACGGTTTGATTTTGCCGTTAGAGCGCAAAATCCGTCAGGTGCGTTATGCATTAAACCGTATGAAATCGGGTGATTTGTCACTGCGTGTTCCTATTGAAGGAAGCGATGAAATGGCAAACTTGGCTTCAAGTTATAACAATATGTCTGACCATATTCAGCGTTTGATTGAGGCTCAACGTGAGTTAATGAGAGCGGTATCTCATGAGCTGAGAACGCCTGTGGCACGTATTCGCTTTGGTACAGAAATGTTAGCCGAAGAAGATGATTACAATCATCGTATGCATCAGGTCGACATGATTGATAAAGATATTGAAGCGCTCAATACCTTAATTGATGAAATCATGACTTATGCAAAACTAGAGCAGGGTACACCTTCACTAGATTTTGCAGAAATTGTACTCTTCGAAGTGTTGGATCAGGTTGCAGTTGAAACTGAGGCTTTAAAAACACAGAAAGAAATTGAACTTATTCCACCGCCTTTATATGTGAAAGTAGATGCAGAGCGTCGTTACCTTCACCGTGTTGTACAAAATCTGGTAGGTAATGCTGTTCGTTATTGTGATAACAAAGTTCGGATTACGGGCGGTATTCATAGTGATGGCATGGCTTTTGTCTGTGTCGAAGACGACGGACCGGGTATTCCTGAGCAAGACCGCAAACGTGTATTCGAAGCCTTTGCCCGTTTAGATGACAGTCGTACACGCGCATCTGGCGGTTATGGTTTGGGTCTCTCTATCGTAAGTCGTATTGCTTACTGGTTTGGTGGGGAAATTAAGGTAGATGAAAGTCCAAGTTTGGGAGGCGCACGCTTTATTATGACTTGGCCAGCACATCGCTTTAAACAACCGCCATTAAAGAGCAATAAAAAAGCACCTGCATAAGGTGCTTTTTTTATTGGTTCATTTATAACTGAGTTGCATCAGGTTCCAAAATAGGTTTGCCGCTTCTCAGGCTATTGAGTGCATCTGTATTAAAGTCAATCAAGAGCGAATTATTTTTAGCATCAATTTGATATTTTTGAATAAGAGGCTGATCCCCATTCAAAGTCTCAACTCTATATGAGTCTGCAATATGTAAAATGCCTTCTAGATTTGTTGTGGTTGATGCGAAATCTTGCCTAAAAATTTCATAGACATCTCGCAAGTCAAAAATGGCATTATCTGCATCTGGGTGTTTATGAATATAGCTTTCTATATGTCGCACCAGTAATTGTGCAAACAAGTAATAGTCTGGTTTATGCGTATATTCTAGATTCATGCATTTTTCTCCTTATTATCTGTTATTAGCATACATGGCAAAACAGAAGATATTGTATAAAATTCATTACACTAGATGATGACTTGGAAATATTACAAAGAAATAAAAACTCTATTACGCCCTTGGCGCTTTGCTTGATAGAGTGCATCGTCTGCTTCTTTAAACAAACTTTCAATAGAACGGTGATAGCTTGGAGAATATAAGCTAATACCAATACTTACCTGCACAAAGATGGGTAATTTGCCATATACATAAATCGGTTGCTGACTAATTTGAATGCGTATTCTTTCTGCGAGTTCAAAGGCAGCCTCTCTGGTGGTATCCGGAATAAAAATTGCGAATTCTTCTCCACCAAAACGTCCTAGTAAGTCATGAGGATGTAAAATATTTTGTATGGTCGTTACACAGGTCTGTAAGGCTCTATCCCCAATTAAGTGGCCATAACTATCATTCACTTTTTTAAAATGATCGACATCCAACATAAAAAATGCAGAGGTCTTATTTTCCTTTTGTACTTTTTCTTGGAGTAAGCGGACTGACTGTAAAAATTGGCGTCGAGTTAAACTCGAGGTGAGTTCATCATGGGCAATTGCATGTTGTAACTTCTGAATTAATTCAGAATGGAGTGCGCTAATACTGGAAACGGTAAGTGGCGCAACCGTCATCATGATCAGCCCTATACGTATAGAAATGGTATTGCCTAAATAGTCTTGCGGATACAGTAATAAATAATGCCCTGAGACATGATAAATAATATATGCACTGGTAAAGGATGTAATGAGAGCAACAATAATGGGTTTATAGCGGATAGCGCACCAGATTAATGCGGCGATGGGGTAGAGTAGGGAACCTGGACCCGAGTCGTAATAACTTACACCTATCGAAATTAAAACAGCGAATAAAGGTAAAAAATCAATCGCTTTGATATATATACGATTACCCTTAAGGTGGTTTTTTATTTTAAGGTAAGGGGGGATATTTAAAATAATGGGCAGCAACAATAAGGCATTTTGAAGCTCTGATGTAACCCAATAACCAAATTCGGCCCAAAAACTACCAATCATAAATTTGGTGTTAAACATAGGCACAAAAGTTGCTGCAAAAAAAGCACCGGTTATGCTGCCAATCCCGCATAGTGCAAATAAGAGTAAATAAGAATAGCCTTGATAAGCTGCTTTTATATGGCGATTAAACAATATTGCGAGTGCTAAAGTCGTTACTACATACAGGTAGTTGGATATCGTTAAAATAAGGGTGAGAAAAAGAGGTGTGCCATTAACTAAATCGGCAATCATGTAACCGGTAAAAGCACCGGCAAAACTACCTATTTGGCGAGTTTGTGGAAATCGAAGCAATAGGCCTAGAAATACCGAGTTAGCAGGCCAGAAAAAAGCAAGAAAACTAAGAGGACGAGATGCAATTCCAATAAAGCAACATAACGTAATAATGATGGTAAATAAGAGAAAAAATTTCAGGGAGGTAGAAAATGAAAATTCACGAAGTGAGTATGGCATCAGCTGCCCTTAATGATAAACACTCTTATCCAAGAGTAATAAAATATTAATGCATGATTAAACATTCATCATAATTCAGAGGGGAAGATGAATACAATAAAAAACCGATTAATATTATAAAAAAGTAAGGTGTTTAATTTGACCGATTGAGCAATTGTGCAAATAATATTAAAAATCAGAAAATGAAAAAAATCATTACAAGTGCGAAAACTATCAAATAAACCGATTATAAGCGGTGAAACCCCCTCTACAAGACATAGATGATTACTTTTGATTGGAAAATCATCCAAAAGACTAAGACGCTTCAACTAGCAAGGGAAATTAGAAATCAGGTACAATTGGCGGGATTAATTTTGTGTTTGGTGTATTTGAAGGCCAATACATACATTCTTTGTTAAATAATAGGCCTGCCAGGAGTTATCCCCGCATGAGTGCCATTACTCCATACGACTGGGCGATTATCGCCTTCGTGATCGGCGTTACATTTCTTTGCGTCTTTATGCTCACAGTTCCCTTACTCCTCGGGGGGAAATCGTGGGGACGTGCTAAGCAAGAGCAGTTTGAATCAGGTGTCGTGAGTGCTGGTGGCGCTCGCATTCGCCTGTCTGCAAAGTTCTATCTAGTTGCAATTTTCTTCGTTGTTTTCGACTTAGAGGCACTTTACCTCTATGCATGGTCTACTTCTGTGCGTGAAGTAGGATGGTTGGGTTATACCACTGTCGTAATCTTTGTCGTTGACCTATTAATTGCGCTTGTTTATGCCTTCTCTGTAGGTGCTTTAAGTTGGGCACCGGCAGATCGCCGTAAATTAGCAGGTGAGAAGATTAAAGTCGGTTCACCAACAATGAACATTGCTGAAATTACACGCTTTAACTCTATTGAAGAGCTCGTAACTGACCCTACAGGCCAGATTCCAGCCCAATCATCAGGTCGTGTTAAGTCAAAAACTACACCTGCATTGTCATCTGAAAAGGAGTAAGTCGGGATGAAATATACTCTGACCCGCGCGAATCCGGATGCTGATCAATATCCATTGCAAGATCGTCAAATTGTGACAGATCCACTTGAAGAGGAAGTGAATAAAAACGTATTCATGACTCGTTTAGAGGATGTCTTGCATACAGCAGTAAACTGGGGACGTAAAAACTCTTTGTGGCCATTTAACTTTGGTACATCATGTTGTTACGTTGAATATGCAACGACCTTAACAGGCGTGCATGACTTATCCCGTTTCGGTGCAGAGGTTATTCGTGCTTCACCTCGTCAGGCTGACTTGATGATTGTTGCAGGTACCTGCTTTGTAAAAATGGCTCCGGTTATCCAACGTTTGTATGAACAAATGTTAGAACCTAAATGGGTTATTTCAATGGGCGCTTGTGCAAACTCTGGAGGTATGTACGACATCTATTCAGTAGTACAAGGTGTAGACAAAATTATTCCTGTTGACGTGTACGTCCCAGGTTGTCCGCCTCGTCCTGAAGCATTAATCCAAGCATTAATGCTTTTACAAGACCAGATTCAATTAGAGCGACGCCCGCTTTCTGCCGTGATTGGTGATGATCTTCAGCCAGTGTATAAGCCAAAGATGATGCCAGAACGTGATCGTAAGAATGCGCAGCGTATTGCCGTTAAAAACTTACGCTCTATGGATGAGATTAAATAATTTTTTGACGGTGTTTTGACATATCTAACCGATATGTTCATCGAGAAAATTGACAGAATTTGTATTAAATAGGAAGCCAAGCCAATGGCTGAAACTGACATTGCTATGCCAGAATCAACACCAGTTGATTCACGCCCAGCATTTGCAATCGTAGAAGAGCTCAAAACCAAATTTGGTGAGAATTTCTATGTGCAGGCGACTTTTGAAGAGTTTCCAACAGTCTGGGTTGAGCGCGCACGCGTGCAAGAAGTCCTCATGTTCCTGCGTAAAGTGGAACGTCCTTATGTAATGCTGTTTGACTTATCAGCGATGGATGAGCGTTTACGCCAACATCGTGATGGTTTGCCAGCATCTGACTTCACTGTGTTCTATCATTTATTATCGCTTGAGCGTAATAGTGACATTCGTATCAAGGTTGCCTTGAACGAAAACGATCTTAACCTCCCGACAGCGACAAATATCTGGCCAAATGCCAACTGGTATGAACGTGAAGCTTACGATATGTTCGGTATCAATTTCGAAGGGCACCCAATGCTTCGTCGTATCTTGTTACCAACTTATTGGGAAGGTCACCCGCTTCGTAAAGAATATTCAGCACGTGCGACAGAATATACGCCGTACATGCAAGACAAAGCGAAGCAAGATTTCGAACAGGAACACTTACGCTTTGTTCCAGAAGACTGGGGTCTTAAGCGTGGTAACGCTGACGAAGACTTCATGTTCTTGAACTTGGGTCCTAACCATCCATCTGCGCACGGTGCATTCCGTATTGTATTGCAGTTAGACGGTGAAGAAGTGAAGGATTGTGTTCCTGATATCGGTTATCACCACCGCGGCGTGGAAAAGATGGCTGAGCGTCAAACATGGCACTCTTTCATTCCTTATACTGACCGTGTTGACTACTTGGGTGGTTGTGCGCAAAACATGCCATATGTCATGGCTGTTGAGCAGCTTGCTGGAATCAAAGTTCCTGAGCGTGCACAAGTGATCCGTGTCATGTTGAACGAATTGTTCCGTATTAATAACCACTTACTTTACTGTGGTACGGCAATTCAGGATGCCGGTGGTATGACACCAGTATTCTATATGTTCGCAGACCGTCAAAAAGTATACGACATCGTTGAAGCAATTACGGGTTACCGTATGCACCCGGCATGGTTCCGTATTGGTGGTACAGCACATGACCTTCCAAACAACTGGCAAAAACTTGTTAAAGAATTGCTAGATTGGATGCCAAAACGTTTGAACGAATACTACACAGCTGCATTTAAAAACTCTGTGTTTATTGGTCGTACACGTAATGTTGCTCAATACGATGCTAAATCTGCACTTGCATGGGGTGTAACCGGTACTGGTTTACGTGCAACAGGTATTGATTTCGACGTTCGTAAATATCGTCCATACAGTGGCTATGAAAACTTCGACTTCGAAGTTCCGGTTGAGTATGAAGGTGATGCGTACGCTCGTGTACTTGTTCACTTCCGTGAAATTGAACAATCACTCAAAATTATCAAACAGTGTTTGGATAACATGCCTTCTGGTCCATATAAAGCGGATCACCCATTGGCTGTTCCACCACCAAAAGATAAGACGTTACAAGATATTGAAACTTTGATTACGCACTTCTTGAGCGTGTCATGGGGTCCTGTCATGCCTGCTGGTGAAGCGTCATTCATGACTGAAGTTGTGAAAGGTGCAAGTACTTATTACTTGACTTCGGATAAGGCAACGATGAGTTATCGTACTCGTATCCGTACACCGACGTTTACTCACTTACAGCAAATTCCTTCAGTGATTAACGGCAGTTTAGTATCTGACTTAATCATTTATCTGGCGACCATTGACGTGGTTATGGCTGACGTGGATCGCTAAGAGGTAACGCAAAATGATGATTCTGACTGATAAAAAACCACGTGTGAATGTTGAAGGGATTTTGACTGCTGAAGAAATCCACGAAATTGAACATCACATTGGTCACTATCCATACCCACGTGCAGCTTCTTTAGATGCATTAAAGTGCGTACAGCGTCGTAATGGCTGGGTAGATGATGCTCAAATGAACGCCATCGCACAATTATTAACGATCAGTGTTGCAGATTTGGAAGGTGTAGCAACCTTCTACAACCGTATCTATCGCCAACCTGTAGGTCGCCACGTAATTTTGCTTTGTGACTCAATTGCTTGCTTCTTGATGGGTGCTGAAACACTTGCTGAAGCATTCCAACGCGAATTAGGTATTCAGTTTGGTCAAACGACACAAGATGGTCGTTTTACGCTGCTTCCAATTTGCTGTCTAGGCAACTGTGACAAAGGCCCAACGTTAATGATTGATGAAGATACTCACGGTTTAGTAGAAGTGACATCAATCAAACAGTTATTGGAGAAGTATGTATGAATACTGAACCAAAACCAATTTATGGCGACGGTAATCCGGAAACTCATCCACTGACTTGGCGTTTAAGCAAACAAGAATCAGTACGTAGTGCTGACGATTACGAAGCACTTGAAGGTTATGCCGGTTTTAAAAAAGCATTAGGTATGAAACCTGCTGAAGTGCTTGAAGTCATTAAAGCTGCAACTGTAAAAGGTCGCGGTGGTGCAGGCTTCCCTGCAGGGATCAAATGGTCTCTTATGGCACCAAATGATGGCGGTCCACGTTACTTGATCTGTAACGCCGATGAGATGGAACCAGGTACCTTTAAAGACCGTTTGTTGATGGAAAAACTTCCTCACCAATTGATCGAAGGTATGTTGATTGCAGGTTATACCCTAGAAGCAACTCAGGGTTATATCTTTATTCGTGGTGAATATATCGAGGCTGCACAATACCTAAATGAAGCGCTTGAGCAAATCCGCGCTAAAGGTTACTTAGGTGACAATATTTTAGGTTCTGGCTGGAACTTCGAGTTACACGTGCACACTGGTGCAGGTCGTTATATTTGTGGTGAAGAAACTGCATTGATTAACTCACTTGAAGGTCGCCGTGCTAACCCACGTACTAAACCACCATTCCCGCAAGTTGCTGGTGCATGGGGTCGCCCAACGATTGTGAACAACGTTGAAACTTATAACAACTTGCCAGCAATCATGCTTCGTGGTCCAGAATGGTATATCGGTTTATCAGCAGGTAAATCAAAAGATCCGGGCACAAAGATTTATGGTGCGTCAGGTAAAGTAAAATTCCCTGGTCTTTGGGAACTACCATTTGGTACGACTGCACGTGAAGTAATCGAAGAACATGCTGGTGGTATGCGTGATGGCTTGAAGCTTAAAGCATGGTTACCAGGCGGTGCGTCTACTGACTTTTTACCGGCAGATACCATTGATTTACCAATGGATGCTGAAACCATTATGAAAGCAGGTTCACGTTTAGGAACATGTTTATTAATGGTGGTAGACGAGACCCAATGTATGGTGTCGTTGACCCGTAATCTGGAAGAATTCTTTGCGCGTGAATCATGTGGCTGGTGTACACCTTGCCGTGATGGTTTGCCATGGGCTGTTAAAGCGCTTAAAGCACTTGAGACAGGTGAAGGTAAGAAAGAGGATATCGACCACTTACAAGAACTTACTCGTAAATTGTGGATTGGTAAGACTTTCTGTGCCCACGCACCAGGTGCGATGGAGCCGCTTATGGGCGCACTCAAACATTTCCGTAGCGAGTTTGAAGCGAAAGTGACTGATCGTCCTGTCGTGCAAACTAGCAACGTAGAACAAGCTTAAGGGATTCGACTATGGCTACAATTCATGTCGATGGAAAATCGTACGAAGTCAATGGATCAGAAAACTTGCTACAAGCATGTTTATCCCTTGGCATTGATATTCCGTATTTTTGTTGGCACCCATCCTTAGGTTCTGTTGGTTCATGTCGTCAATGTGCCGTAACTCAGTATGCAAATCCTGAAGATACGCGCGGACGTCTTGTGATGTCATGTATGACACCAGCATCTGACAATACCTATATTTCGATTGAAGACAAAGAAGCAGTAGATTTCCGTGAATCTATTGTTGAGTTCTTAATGACCAACCACCCACACGACTGTCCAGTGTGTGAAGAGGGTGGTCACTGTCATTTACAAGATATGACTGTAATGACAGGTCACGACCGTCGTCGCTATCGTTTTACTAAGCGTACACATTACAACCAAGAACTAGGCTCATTCATTGCACATGAAATGAACCGTTGTATTGCTTGTTACCGTTGTGTTCGTTACTACAAGGATTATGCAGGCGGTACAGACTTTGGTGTATATGCCAATGCATCACGTGTTTACTTTGGTCGTCCAGAATCAGGTACTTTAGAGTCTGAATTCTCTGGTAACTTGACTGAAGTATGTCCAACTGGCGTATTTACCGATAAGACTCATTCAGAGCGCTATAACCGTAAATGGGATATGCAATATGCACCAAGCGTGTGTCATGGCTGTTCTTCAGGTTGTAACATCTCTCCGGGTGAGCGTTATGGCGAAATCCGTCGTGTAGAAAACCGTTTCAATGGTTCGGTTAACCAATACTTCCTTTGTGACAAAGGCCGTTTTGGCACAGGTTATGTAAACCGTGCAGATCGTCCACGTCAACCTCAGTTCCGTAATGGCGAAACAGTAGCTACTGTTTCTGTTGACCAAGCGTTGGACCAAACAATTGCGAAACTTGAAGGTAAAAAAGTTCTAGGTATCGGTTCGCCACGTGCAAGCTTAGAATCAAATTACGCATTGCGTGAACTAGTGGGCCAAGCAAACTACTCAACAGGTGTTGCACAAAAAGAGCAAAGCCTCGTTGAACTTGCTGCTTCAATCATGCAAACAGAGGGTATTTACAACCCGAACATGCGTGAAATTGAAAGCTACGATGCAGTACTAATTTTGGGTGAAGATTTAACTCAAACTGCTCCACGTATGGCATTGTCAGTTCGTCAAGCTGCAAAAAATAAAGCTCGCGAAATGGCTGCAAAAACACGTACACCGGACTGGTTGGCTGAACCTGTACAACGTATTGGTCAGGAAGCGAAATCTCCGATCTATATCTTGGCTGCAACTCAAACTCGTCTTGCGGATGTTGCGACTGGTGAAGTTGTTGCATCACCAAATGATATTGCGCGTTTAGGTTTTGCAGTTGCTGCGGCAGTTAAAGGCGAAACAGTTAATGGTTTAGATGAGGATGCAAAAGCATTTGCTCAAACTATTGCCGACACTTTAAAAGCAGCAAACAAACCGTTAATTATTGCGGGTACGAGCTTGCAAGATGCTTCAATTATGGAAGCGGCAGCAGAGTTAACGCAAAACCTTGGCTCAAAAGCTGGTTTAAGCCTTGTTGTTCCTGAAGTGAACTCTATGGGCTTGGCATTATTTGGTGGCTTAAGCCTTGAACAAGCATTTGCTCAAGACTACGACACACTTGTTATTGTTGAAAATGACTTATTCCGTCGTTTACCGGCCGCTCAAGTTAAAGCAGCACTTGATAAAGCTGAAACAGTAATCGTGCTTGACCACAGTGAAACTGAAACTGTGAAACAGGCTGATATTGTACTTTCAGCAGCAAGCTTTGCTGAAGGTGATGGTACTGTCGTAAGCCAAGAAGGTCGTGCACAACGCTTCTACCAAGTTTACGATCCAAGCTACTACAAACCTGAATACGCGATTAAAGAATCTTGGCGTTGGTTGCATGCCATTGAAACTGGCCTTAAAGGCAAGCCAATTGATTGGACAGTACTTGACGACGTAATCGAAACAATCGTGAAGAACGTTCCGGTACTTGAAGCAATTCAAGATGTTGCGCCAGACGCTGGCTACCGTGTACATGGTTTGAAAATTGCTCGTGAACCACGTCGTTATTCTGGTCGTACAGCAATGCGTGCGCCTTTATCGGTTCATGAACCTAAACAACCGACAGATCCAGACTCAGCATTAACATTCTCTATGGAAGGTTATGTAGGTCCGCAAAAAGCTTCTTCGCTTGTACCATTTGCGTGGGCACCAGGTTGGAACTCTCCACAATCTTGGAACAAATACCAAGATGAAGTGGGTGGTCACTTAAAAGGTGGTGATTCAGGCGTTCGTTTATTCGACCGTTTAGCAAAACGTCCAGCACGTAGCTATGTTGCTCCAACAGCTGTAGTTGCAAATCCTGAAAGCTTCCGTCTTGTACCAATGCACCATATCTTTGGTTCTGGTGAATTCACAATTAAAACACCTGCAATGGAAACTCGTATTCCTGAAGCTGTGTTTGCTGTGGGCGAACAAGACGCAACACGTTTGAATCTACAAGAAGGCCAACGTATTACAGTAAAAGCAGGCGAAACAACTGTGAGCTTACCTGTACAAGTAATCGAATATTTACCTACAGGTTATATTGGTTACCCAGTTGGTTTAGCTCCGACAGTATCTTTAGCTGAACCTGTTTCAGTGGCATTAGGAGTGTAATTCATGAATCAAGAAATTATACGTCAAACGCCACTTTGGGCTGAGAACTGGCCAATTGCTTACGCTGTTGTTCAAGCAGTTGTGATTTTGCTTGTTGTTGTTCTTGTTGCAGCGTTGATGTCTTTCATTGAGCGTCGTTTGCTTGCTTGGTGGCAAGACCGTTATGGTCCAAACCGTGTTGGTCCTGGTGGTATGTTCCAGATCGTTGCCGACATGCTTAAGATCATGTTCAAAGAAGACTGGACACCAAAATTTGCTGATAAATTAACTTTCCGTTTAGCTCCGGCAGTTGCGATGGCAACTGCGGTGCTTTCGTTCATGGTTATTCCTGTAAGCCCTGCATTGGGTGTTGCGGACATGAGCATCGGTTTGTTGTTCTTTATGGCAATGGCTGGTATTGCGGTTTATGCAGTGTTATTCGGTGGTTGGTCATCAAATAACAAATATTCATTACTCGGTGGTTTGCGTTCAGCTGCTCAAACAATTTCTTATGAAGTGTTCTTGGGTATCTCGCTAATGGGTGTGGTTGCAATCGCTGGTTCATTTAACCTTCGTGAAATTGTTGAAGCTCAACGTGATGTTTGGTTCATCATTCCACAGTTCTTAGGTTTCTTGATTTTCGTTGTTGCAGGTGTTGCGGTAACTCACCGTCACCCATTTGACCAACCTGAAGCAGAACAAGAATTGGCCGAAGGTTACCATGTTGAATATGGCGGTATGAAATGGGGTATGTTCTTCGTTGCTGAATATGTAAACGTTGTACTTATCTCTGCATTGATCGTGACCTTATTCTTTGGTGGCTGGTTAGCTCCATTCAATTTAGAAATTCCATTTGTTCCACCAGTGTTCTGGTTTGTGATTAAAACAGCATTCTTCGTAATGATGTTTGTATTGGCACGTGGTTCTTTAATGCGTCCACGTTACGACCAAGTCATGAACTTCGGTTGGAAAATTTGTTTGCCGCTGGCGTTGGTTAACCTATTGGTAACTGGTGCTGTGATTCTGATGAATCAGGCCTAAGACAGCAGGGAGTACAAAATGTATAAAATTCTAGCTGGAGTTGGGTCAATCGTTCGGACGTTATTCATGGTATTTACCCATGGTTTCCGTAAACGTGACACAATTCTTTATCCAGAAGTACCAGCAGAGGAAATTGTACCACCTCGCTATCGTGGTCGTATTATCTTGACACGTGACCCGGATGGGGAAGAGCGTTGTGTGGCATGTAACCTTTGTGCGGTTGCATGTCCGGTTGGCTGTATTTCACTGCAAAAAGCTGAAAAAGAAGACGGACGTTGGTATCCGGAATTTTTCCGTATCAACTTCTCTCGTTGTATCTTCTGCGGTATGTGTGAAGAAGCATGTCCAACTACAGCGATTCAGCTAACTCCAGATTTCGAGTTGGGCGAATACGTACGTCAAGACCTCGTATATGAGAAAGAAAACTTGCTCATTTCAGGTCCAGGTAAATACCCAGACTATAACTTCTACCGTGTAACTGGTATGGCAATTAACGGTAAAGAGAAAGGTCAAGCACAAAAAGAAAGTGCACCAATCGATGTACGGAGTCTATTACCATGATGTGGCCGTTTTATTTGATGGCGCTCGTGGCCATCGTTTCTACGGTTCGTGTAGTGACTAACACGAACCCTGTACATGCATTGCTTAGTCTGATTGTTTCATTGCTTGCTGTTGCTGGTATTTTCATGATCGTAGGTGCGCCGTTTGCCGGCGCCCTCGAAATCATTGTTTATGCTGGTGCGATTATGGTCTTGTTCGTATTCGTTGTGATGATGCTTAACTTAGGGCAACACACAGTTGAACAAGAGCGTAAATGGCTTTCTTCAGATGCTTGGGCATATCCAGCACTCATGAGCTTTTTACTTGGCTTACTTTTAGTTTGGATGCTCGGTGGTGAATATACAACCATCTCTGCACCACTTGGAGCACAAGTAATTGGACCAAAAGTTGTTGGTCAAGCGCTCTTTACACACTATTTATTGTTGGTTGAAGTTGCCGCGATGTTATTGCTAGCAGCCCTTGTTGCAGCATACCACTTAGGTAAACGTGAACCAGGTGCAGAAGAGGAAAAAGAATAATGGGCCAGATCCCTTTAGAACATGGTTTGATTGTTGCAACCATTCTTTTTGCACTCGGTTTTTACGGTGTAATGGTGCGACGCAACCTTTTATTTATGTTAATGAGCCTTGAGATCATGATGAATGCTGCAGCGTTAGCATTCGTTCTTGCGGGTAGTGTATGGGCACAACCAGATGGACAAGTCATGTTCATTCTGATTTTAACCCTTGCTGCTGCAGAGGCGTGTATCGGTCTTGCGATTGTCCTTCAGTTCTATCATCGCTTCCATCATTTGGATGTGGATGCTGCTAGTGAGATGCGCGGATGAGTTATTTATATCTAACAGTATTATTTCCGCTAATCGGTTTTATTTTATTGGCGGCTGGGCGTGATAAGCTCTCTGAAAATGTTGCAGCAATTATTGGTGTAGGTTCTGTAGGTTTATCTGCATTATTTGCATTGATTGCTGGTATGGCATTTACCAGTAGCGGCCAGCAAGTTTTTGTTCAAAATCTTTGGACATGGTTCAATGTTGGTGGTTTCGCGCCTGGCATTAGCTTACATTTAGATGGCTTATCTTTACTCATGATGGGCATGATCACGGGTGTTGGTTTCCTAATCCACATCTTTGCATCATGGTACATGCGTGGTGAAGAAGGGTATGCGCGCTTCTTCTCTTACTTCAACCTGTTCGTTGCAAGCATGCTTTTGCTTGTGTTGGGTGACAACTTAGCGTTGTTATTCTTAGGTTGGGAAGGCGTAGGTCTATGCTCTTACTTGCTGATTGGTTTCTATTATGCAAATCCAGCAAATGGTTGGGCAGCGATCAAAGCATTTACAGTTACCCGTGTAGGTGACGTATTCTTACTTATCGCTTTATTCTTGCTTTACCAACAATTTGGTACGCTTAATACTCAGTACATCGTTGAACACGCAGCAGAAGTAATGACGAAGAGTTCGTCACTTACCATCTGGACTGCATTAATGTTGTTCTTGGGTGCTGCTGGTAAATCTGCACAAATTCCATTGCAAACATGGTTAGCAGATGCGATGGCAGGTCCTACACCTGTTTCTGCATTAATCCACGCAGCAACAATGGTAACAGCTGGTGTGTACTTATGCTGTCGTCTATTCAGCGTATTTGAACTTGCGCCTGAAGTGATGCAATTCATTTCGGTAACAGGTGCTGTAACTTTATTAGTTGCAGGCTTTGCTGCTCTCGTACAAACAGACATCAAACGTATTTTAGCTTACTCAACTATGAGTCAGCTTGGTTATATGTTTATGGCTGTAGGTGCAGAAGCGTATCAAGCTGGCTTGTTCCACATGTTGGCTCACGCATTCTTCAAAGCATTATTATTCTTGTCTTCTGGTGCAGTTATTCTTGCTTACCATCACGAACAAAATATTTTCAAAATGGGTGGTTTGTTCTACAAAAACAAATTCCTATTTGCATGTTTTGCGATTGGTGGCGGTGCATTAGCGGCTATCCCATTCTTAACTATCGGCTTCTTCTCTAAAGACGCGATTCTCGGTGAGGTTTGGGTACAAGGTCAATCGATTGCTTTATATAACAGCTTATATTGGGCTGGTGTAGCAGGTGCATTCCTGACTTCAATCTATACCTTCCGTTTAATCTGGGTTGTATTCTTCGGTAAAGAAAATACACATTACCATGAGATTAAAGGTGCTACTTACTGGGCTCCATTAGGTATTTTAGCTGTATTGTCTACTTTTGTGGGTGCTGCATTAAAAGCTCCGGTAGCAAATATTTTGAATACGGCAAAAATTCCTGAATTCCATGTTGCTGAACAATTTGTTGAAGGCATGCATGGGGCAGAGCATTTAGCAGTAGGTATCGCGCTTGTTGGTTTAGCTGTTGGTATTGGTCTATTTGCATTTGCTTACGGTGCAGTAAAATCGTTTGCAAAAACAAGTCTTGGTGCTGGCTTAGCTCATATTTGTCGTACTGCATTTGGTTTCGATGCGTTGTATGACATCGTTTTTGTTAAACCTTATTTATTCTTCGCCAAACTATTTGGTCGTGATCCGATTGACAGCTTATGGCTTGTTCTTCCTGCGCTTGTTAAAGGCGGAAACAGTTTCACAAGCTCACGTCAAACAGGTTCATTGCGTGAATACGCATCAAGCATGTCACTCGGTGTAGTGGTGTTATTGATGATCTTGATCGTTATTCAGGTAGTGGGGAAATAAAATGGAAAACAATTTAATTTTACCCGCGCTGATCCTTGTTCCGTTCATTGCAGGTTTTACTTGTTGGTTAGTCGATAAACTCGACAAAACTTTGCCACGCTGGATCGCCTTAATTGGTATGCTCATCACGTTGGGCTTAGGTCTTGCGCTTTGGCAAAGTGGTACTTATAGCTACGAGTTAGGCTCAAAAGTCCCAACTTGGACAGCTGAGTTTTATTTACCGTGGATTCAATCTCTCGGTATTGGCATTCACCTAGCAGTGGATGGCTTGTCTTTACTCATGGTGTTATTAACAGCTTTACTTGGTGTACTTGCTGTTGGTTGTTCATGGGGTGAGATCCAAAAGAATGTTGGTTTCTTCCACTTAAACTTGTTATGGAGTTTAGGGGGCGTTATCGGCGTGTTCTTGGCAATTGATTTGTTCCTATTCTTCTTCTTCTGGGAGATGATGCTTGTACCAATCTACTTCTTGATTGCGTTATGGGGTCATAAGGGTTCAAACGGTCGTTCACGTGTTTACGCTGCAACCAAGTTCTTCTTATATACGCAAATCGCTGGTTTAGTAATGTTAATCGGTATCCTTGGCCTTGTGGTTTATGGTTACATGATGACTGGTATGATCGGTTTTGATTACAACTATTTATTAGCTGTAGCGAATCGTTTACCTGCTGGCTTCGCGTATGGTTTCATGATCTGCTTCTTTATTGGTTTTGCAGTGAAGTTACCAGTTTTCCCATTGCATGGCTGGTTACCGGATGCCCATGCTCAAGCACCTACAGCGGGTTCTGTAGACTTGGCTGGTATCTTGATTAAAACAGCAGCGTACGGTTTGCTTCGTTTTGTAATTCCATTCTTCCCGGCAGCTTCTGCACAGTTTGCAGATATTGCAATTATTTTCGGTTTGATTGGTATTTTCTACGGCGCGTGGTGTGCTTACCAGCAAACTGACATGAAACGTTTACTTGCGTATACGTCGATTTCACATATGGGCTTCGTTTTACTTGCTATTTATGCAGGTAATATTTTGACCTTCCAAGGTTTAATGATCATGATGTTGGCACATGGTTTGTCATCAGCTGCATTGTTCATTATGTCTGGTCAAATCTACGAGCGCTTACATACACGTGATTTACGTTTGATGGGTGGTCTTCGTGGTCAGCTCCAGTATTTACCGTTCTTCTTAATGTTCTTCGTCGCAGCTCTTGTTGGTGTGCCAGGTTTAGGTAACTTTATTGGTGAATTCCTGATTTTGATGGGTTCATTTAATAAATATCCTGTATTCACGATCATTGCTTCTATCAGCCTTGTATTTGCAGGTTTGTATGGTTTGATCTTGATTCACCGTGCTTTGTTTGGTGAACCAAACTCTGAACAAAAGCAACACTACACTAGTCCATTAAAAGACTTATCTGCTCGTGAAGTTAGTATTTTGATGATTTGTGCGATTGGTCTCGTTTGGCTTGGTATCTATCCACAAACATTCTTGGATGTATCTCATTCAAGCATGCAGTGGTTGGTCAATAGTTATGTACCAGTACAAGAAGTCGTTGAAACTGTTCAGCAAACAGCTACTCAACTTGACCATGTGGAGATCCAATAATCATGAACTTCACAGTATCATTTTCTACGCTTATGCCTTTAGCACCGGTGATGATTGTTGCTTTGACAGCAGTCGTCGTCATGCTGTTAATTTCAATTAAGCGTAACCATAATTTAATCGCAACAACCTCTGTTGTCGGTTTAAACCTTGCTGCACTTTATATCTTGTTAGAATTATTTGGCGGTAAATTTGTGCCGGCAAATGTGATGGGCATGTTTATGGTTGATCCATTTACTATGTTCTATCAATTCATGATTTTAGTTGCATCATTGGCTTGCTGTACTTTGTCTCATGCATATATTGAGACTTATAAAGACAACCGCGAAGAACTCTATCTTCTGTTACTTGCTTCTGTAGCAGGTGCAATGTTGATGGTTGCAAGTTCACACTATGCATCATTCTTCATTAGCCTTGAGTTAATGTCGATTCCTGTATACGGCTTACTTGCTTATACATATCAACGTAGTCAGTCGCTTGAAGCAGGGATTAAGTATCTTGTGCTTTCTGCAACAGCTTCTGCAATGTTGTTGATGGGTATGGCGTATATCTACGCTTATACTGGTTCACTTTCATTCTATGATTCTGTACAAGCTTTATTTGGCGCAATCAAACAGCCAATGGTGTTATTAGGTTTAGCACTCATTATTTTTGCTGTTGCATTCAAATTGTCGCTTGCGCCGTTCCATAAATGGACACCGGATGTATATGCAGGTGCGCCGGCTCCAATGGCAACGTTCTTGGCGACTGCAGCTAAAGTTGCAACAATTGGTTTGTTCGTACGTTATTTGCTTGCTTCTGGCGCAATTATGGTGAATTCGCTAGTGACCGTTTTGACAATCATTGCCGTATTGTCAATTTTAGTCGGTAACTTGCTTGCTGTTCGTCAGGTCAACTTAAAGCGTATTTTGGGTTATTCATCTATTGCTCACTTTGGTTATTTGTTAATTGCTTTAATCAGCATGACATATGCAAGCTTGGGCAGCGTAACTGTGTATGTGGTGACTTATGTATTAACGACTATTGGTGCTTTTGGTGCAGTAGCGTTAATGTCTAGCCCATATAACAACGTAGATGAAGCGCAAAGCCTTGCAGACTACCGTGGTTTGTTCTGGCGCCGTCCAGTACTTACAGCAACATTAACAGTCATGATGTTATCTTTGGCTGGTATTCCATTAACAGCAGGCTTCATTGGTAAGTTCTTGGTTGTTATGGCTGCTGTAACAACTCAACACTGGTTCTTAGCTGCAATGATTATTGTGGGTAGTGGTATTGGTTTGTATTACTACTTACGTGTGATGGTTGTTATGTATATGACTCCACCTGAAACTCCTCGTATTGATGCTGATGCACATTGGGGACAAAAAGTGGGTGGTTTAATGGTATTGGCTGCTGCTGCATTAGTTATTATTTTGGGTGTTTATCCAGATCCAATGATTAATTTGGCATTAAAAGCAGAAATTTTATCTCCATTACATTTCATGCTTTCTCAGCAACAATAATTCTTGTGTACAAAAAAGCCTCCAAATATGGAGGCTTTTTTTTATTGATAGTTAAAAAAAGATTATAATAAATACGTTTTTATATTTTTAGGTAACATCTGTGGCCATTCAAGAAATTCGTCACCCACTTATTCGTCATAAATTAGGTTTATTACGTCGTGCTGACATCAGTACCAAGAATTTCCGTGAGCTTGCTCAGGAAGTGACTATGTTATTGACATATGAAGCGACGAAAGACTTACCAGTTGTGGATTGTGAGATTGAAGGTTGGGCTGGCAATGTTACTACTCAGCGTATCGCGGGTAAAAAAATAACGATTGTACCGATTTTGCGTGCAGGTATCGGTATGCTTGATGGTGTGCTTAACCTAATTCCAAGTGCAAAAGTAAGTGTGTTAGGGCTTGAGCGTGATGAAGCAACTCTAGAAGTACGTACTTACTATAAAAAGTTAGTTCCTGATGTCGCTAACCGTATTGCCATGATCATTGATCCAATGTTGGCAACAGGTAATTCTTTAGTTGCTGCTATTGATGTATTAAAGGCAAGTGGATGCAAAGATATCCGTGTTATGGTGCTAGTTGCAGCACCTGAAGGAATTGCGAAAGTAGAGGCAGCACATCCTGATATTCAGCTTTATACTGCATCTATTGATAATGGCTTAAATGAACATGGTTATATTGTTCCAGGTTTAGGCGATGCTGGTGACAAGATTTTTGGTAGTGTTCAAAAAGACTAATTTTTGAAATAAAGATAAAAAGAGACTTCATTAAGCCGTATAACTTTTAAGAACGGAAATGAAAGTCTCTTTTTATTTACTACAGTAATTGCATTGGGAAAGTAGGGTGAAAAATCATGAAGCAAGAGTTTTATACTGGAAGGGTAAAACAATATAACGCCGATAAAGGGTTTGGTTTTATTTCGACGACTGAAGGAGATATTTTCTTTCATATTTCTGATTTCCCTGCATCCGAAGGTGAACCGAAAAGAAATGAAAAAGTGAGATTTCTTGCTGCAGATAATCGAGGAAAATTTAAAGCTATTAAGATTGAGCGTATCGATCCTAATCCTGCGAAGAGTAAGAAAACTAAAATTGCTGATCACAATAAAGCGATCACAAGTGAGTTATTGTCTAATTTCCGACGCTAATGAATGTGAAGATCAGGCTTTAAGCCTGATCTTCATCGCAAAATTTTAAAAATGCTTTAAGGCCCGGACCTTGATATTTTTGGCGGTGCACTAGCATATAAAGAGGGCGGGTAAGTTGCCAAAATGGAGTATCTAAAATAACAAGTTGACCTTTTTCACTTAAAGGTTCAATCGCTAACTTTGAAATACACGACATTCCTAAACCGCCAGCCACTATCTTTAAGATCGCTTCATTATGTCCAAGCGTCAAACGTATGTTTGCATCTGGTAAATCTTGCAAAATTGCATTATCAAAGACTTCACGAGTACCTGAACCTTCTTCACGTAATATCCATTCTACGTCATGAAAATCTTGAGGGGTAAGTGGGCGATTTAAACGTGTTAACGGATGGTCAGGTGAGCAGCACACTGCTAGCTCATCGTCACGCCAATGAATACATTGGAGTTGAGGTAAGTGACAAGACCCTTCAATTAAAGCTAAATCAAGCTGAAACTGATTTACAGCTTCAATCATTTGGCGTGTGTTACCAACTTGAAGTTGTAAATGCGCTTGTGGATGACGTTGTAAGAAGTTAGCCATTAAATCTGGCATTAGATAATCACTGATGGTTAAAGTAGCCCCGATACGAAGGTCAATACTCTGTAACTCACCCTTGGCTGCTTGTTCAAAGGCTTCACAGCGGCCTAAAATTTCTAATGCTTGGGGAAGCAGAAAACGTCCAAGATCATTTAGCTGCAAGCGCTTACCTAAACGATCAAATAAAGGAGCACCTAAGCCGTCTTCTAAATCGGCTAAAGCCATACTTGCTGCACTTTGCGTCAGTCTGACCGCATCACTGGCTTTAGTAACGGTTCCTTCTTGGGCGACTGCTACAAAAACAGCCAACTGGCGTAATGTCATCCGCATGTTTAAAAAGCCTTAACGTTTAAAAGTATTCATTATTTCGGCTGTCATGCTAACATGAGCGCACTATTTCATGCCACGTTGAAATCATGTCAATTGAAAAATTTAGCGTAGAAAAAGTTTTATCTGTTCATCGTTGGACCCCAACTCTTTTCAGTTTTACCATGACGCGTCCTTCGCATTTTAAATTTACGGCAGGGCAATTTGCGCGTATTGGTTTAAAGGTGGGAGATGAGCTGGTTGTCCGTGCGTATTCGGTGGTGTCTTCTCCGTTTGATGAAACGCTAGAGTTTTTCTCAATTGTAGTACCAGACGGTGCCTTCACCTCGAATCTACAGCATTTGAAAGTCGATGATGAGCTATATTTGGAAAAAATTCCATATGGTTACCTGACGTTGGCACGCTATCAACAGCCTTTACCGCATGATCTGTGGTTACTGGCAACAGGTACAGGCTTGGCTCCATTTTTGTCGATGCTACAAGATTTTGAAACTTGGTCTAATTACCAGAAAATTAACTTGGTCTACAGTGTTCGTACTGCGGCTGAGCTGGCTTATGTTGACCGTATTCAAGAGATTGCTGAAACGTTTGGGGAAGGGCATAGCGGTTTTAAATTTATTCCTATAATTACCCGAGATCCATCTGCGCCGTTGCATGAGCGCTTACCTGTATTAATCGAAAATGGTGAGTTAGAAAAAGCAGCAGGTTTGGAACTCAGCCCAGCATCAAGTCATGTCATGCTTTGTGGAAACCCGCAAATGGTTGATGATACGAAAGAGGCTCTAAAACGCCGTGGTCTCACAATGAATCGTCGCGGTGAAGGAAATATTGCGGTAGAAAATTACTGGTAAAACTGGAAGTAAAATATTTTAAGAAAATTTTTTATGGATATGTTTATTAATGGACAAACATATCCATAAACTCACGGATCTCTGCAATCGCACTGTCGACATCTGTTGAAAGCCATGTTGGTTCAAATAATCCCGCATAGTGTTCAAGGCGGTCTTGAGGAACAACTAGGCGAACAGGACAATCTTCTTCGAGTAAACGCCACGGTAAAATTGGAACTTCATTGTCCAGAAATACATTGATATTACGAATATCAACAATCATCGCATTAATGCATTCAGGAAATGGCATGACCGAGAACTCTTCGGTGCGGCGACGGAAATATTCAAGATCACCCCATTTGAGTTCATAACTTGGTTTATTAAATTCAATAATACCAATGAGATGGTCATCTCTTGTCTGATGCAAATAACATTGATGTGTGACGTCAGTGTCGAGATCAAGAGTTACGCTTTGCTGACGATACATCATAAAATTGAGTAGCTTTAAAACAAGGGGGCTTATTATAGCCTATTTTATAAAAAGTAAGGGCTAAAACATATTGTATTACAAATCGGACTTTAGCGAAGATTCTGAATATCGAGAAGTTAGATTCTAAAACGTTATAATTAAAGTGGCTAAATTTTATACTAAATTAATATTTTTAAAAGTAGAGTTTTGCAACCGTAGACACCTTCTCATAATGCTTTTTCACACAATGCAACAAATCAAATTGTTATGATGAATATAAAGTTAATGATAATAGAAGAGGGGAAAGAAGATGCATGATTTTTCAAAACCGCCTCATGTGACGAGTCCGGAAGAGACTGCAAAAAAAAGAAGATTGCCAGTTTATATTTTAATTATTGTTGGGCTTTTTCTTCTCGCACTTGTGGTTTATATGGTTGCTGATCACAGCAAAACGCCAAAAGAGGAAGCCGCTTTTCAACATGAGACCATACCACAAGTCATTAGTGGTACTTCTGATTTGAAGACCTATGAAGGGTAATAAGCTAACCAGTATATCGTGATAAAAAGCCTTTAGGATGTGACCTGAAGGCTTTTTTTGCAATCTTTTGCATCAATTTGTTGTATTTATGCAGAAGGTTGTTGATTGAAAAATATTCAAAACATAAGGTGACATAGACCGCATTTATCGTCATTTTTTACAACGAACTGGTGTTTTTCATTTAGTGATAACACTGAAAAGAACATAACAATTGAGGACATAACAATATGAATGAATTTTTTAATGGGCCTCACGGCGCTCAGTTTGATGCGATGTATTACTGGGATCAGTTTCATCCTATTTTAGCTGCAATTGTCATCTTACTGGTAGGCTGGATCATCGCTTTATTGGTGGCGGCAGGTGTAAAAAAACTTCTGCAAAAAGTAAATACCAATGCGAAATTATCTTCAGCGACTGGACGTACACCCAATATAGAAGGTCTGATCTCCAAAGTCGTATTCTGGTTTATTCTGATTCTCGCCGTTGTTGCTGCTTTAAATGTGCTCAACATTAGTGGAGTGAGCGGTCCATTTAGCAACATGGTTAATCAGGTACTCGTCTATATACCAAATATCATTGCTGCTGTAGTGGTGGGCTTTATTGGCTGGATCGTTGCTCGACTGGTGCGGGCGGGGGTGACCAATGTTTTATCCCGAACTCAACTTGATGATAAGTTAAGCAGCGAAGTGGGTGTAGGGGGAATTAGCCAGAATATTGGTGAAATTCTTTATTGGCTTGTATTGTTACTTTTCCTTCCGATTGTTCTTTCAATCTTAGGATTAACAGGCTTACTGATTCCAGTTCAAAATATGGTAAATGATGCTGTAGCATTCTTACCAAATATCTTTATTGCTGGCGTCATCGTTTTTGTTGGTTATATCTTGGCAAAAATTGTACGCGGTATTGTTGAAGGATTAATTAATAGCTTAGGTGTGCAATCTCAAGCGGAAAAAATTGGTCTTTTCAAAAATTCAAATGTAGGCAAATTCTTAGGTTCATTTGTTTTTGCCATCATCATTATTACGACATTGATTGTAGCATTTGAAGCTTTAGGTATTGAGACTATTTCTCAGCCAGCAACAGCAATGCTCAATGAAATTTTACAAGCTATTCCAAACATTATTGCTGCTGGTTTAATTTTACTGGTTGCTTATATTGTTTCACGTTTTGTTGGTCGCTTGGTTGCTGAGTTAATTGCAGGAACTGGTGTTGATGAAATTCCTGCAAAATTAGATGTACAACGCTTTTTAGGTCAAACTAAAGTTTCTAATGCCGTTGGTTGGCTAATCGTGTTCTTTACCATGTTGTTTGCAGTTTCTGAAGCTGCTGACCGTCTTGGTTTCGATCAGATTAGTGGTCTAATCGCAATGTTTATCCATTTCGGTGCAAACATTCTATTGGGCGCTGTAATCTTGGTGATTGGTTTCTGGCTTGCAAATGTTGTGGCGAATGTTGTTCAACGCGGTGAATATAATAGTTCGCGTTGGTTAGGTAGTTTGGTTCGTGTCTTGATTATTGGTTTAGTCCTTGCACTTGGTTTAAGAGCGATGGGTATTGCCGATTCGATCGTAAACCTTGCGTTCGGCTTAACGCTAGGCGCAGTTGCAGTTGCTTTCGCTCTTGCATTTGGTTTGGGTGGTCGTCAACCAGCAGAAAGACTTTTATCTGATTTACTTGATAAAGCTAAGAAAGAGGCGAATCAACCAAATCCTTTATATCAACCGCCTACTACTAATAATACAACAGGTAGTTCGTCTACGGCTTCAACTCCGTCAACGACTACAACTGCACCATCAACAACAGTTTCATCTGATGCAAAACCAGCTGATTCTGCACAAGTAAATCCATCACAACCACCAGTAAATAAACCGTTTGGTTCTACTGGCGAAAATGATGAAATTTAATAGGTGTAACTAATTTTCAGATAAACAGTACAAAAAATCTTTGATTTTTGTGATAAGTTCGACCACTCTATATTGAGTGGTCGTTCTGTCTTTGACAGCTATAAAAACAAATAAGTGAGGAAAATACGATGAAAAAACCTGGTCGTTTTTTAGCACCTGTTGTAATTGCTGGGATTACCGTTGGTTTTTTAGCAAGTGCTTATAAATTTGTATTTAGCAAATCTGAATCATCAAAACAGACAACAAGCCATAAGCATGATTCTGAAAAATCATCCAATGATTCAAAAGCATCAAATTAGCTTATTCATCATTTAAACATATTGTGCTGCTGCATAAGCCGAAGACCAAGCCCATTGGAAGTTATAGCCCCCTAAGTGGCCGGTGACATCCAGTACTTCTCCAATAAAGAATAGTCCTTTCTGCTTTTTGCTTTCGAGTGTTTTAGATGAAACTTCAGTTGTATCAATTCCACCTAAGGTAACTTCGGCAGTACGATATCCTTCTGTGCCTGATGGTTTAACAGTAAAACCATGTAGCTGCTCGGCAATATGCTCTAGCTGTGCATCACTGATATTACCAATGGCTGTCTCGCTCTGCTCTGGCCATATAAGTTGTTGTAATTCTTGTACAATACTTTTTGCCGTAAATTCGTTTAGAAGAGTACGCAGTAAAACTTTAGGTTGGGCTTTCTTTTTATCTTTTAAATAAGTTGCTAAATCTTGGCTCGGGAAAAAGTCGATTTTAAAACTTTCACCTGTATTCCAATAGTTTGAAAGCTGTAAAGAACTTGGACCACTCAAACCACGATGCGTAAATAATAATGCTTCAGTAAAGCTATTCTTAGAGTTAGTTAGAGTCACATCTAAAGCATTACCACTTAGGCGTGTAGTGACTTCTTTAATATGATCTGAAAAAGTAAATGGTACTAAACCAGCACGGGTTGGGAAAACTGTATGTCCAAATTTTTGTGCCAATTCATAGCCAAAACCAGAGCCACCTAAAGTTGGGATGGATAATCCACCTGTAGCAACCACTAATGATTCACAGCTAAAACGGCTCTGATTTGTGTGTACTGAAAAACCACCTTGTTCTAATGGATCGACTTGTCCAACCTCACAATGGGTCTGGATTTCGACATTGTTTGTTTTATTACACTCACTCACCAACATCTCTAAAATTTCTTTAGCGCCGTTTAGCGTAAATAATTGCCCGTGTTTACGTTCTTCATAGGCAATTCCATAATCACAGACCAGACCAATAAAGTCCCAGTTGCTATAGCGTGATAGGGCAGAAATAACAAAGTGCGGATTATGAGAAATATAGTTTTCAGGTTCTACATAGAGGTTGGTAAAGTTACATTTCCCACCGCCTGACATTAAAATCTTTTTACCAATTTTATTGGCTTTTTCTAAAATTAAGACCGAACGTCCCCGTTTAGCAGCATGTGCAGCCAACATGAGTCCAGAAGCACCTGCACCTAAGACAATGACATCGACATGACTGTTAGACATAAGAAGTTCTCGATTAATCTTGAAAATTAAAAAGGGGCATATACTATCATGCCAGCACTTACTCATGCTAAGGACATTTATACAGGTAAGGGATAAGGCCTTCTAAAAGCGGTTGAGTTATGCGTGAGGTCTATTTCTGATATCGGCTTGTAAACCACCGGAATGAATTGCCAAAATGCGTGTATTCGCTGGAAAATAATTGTTTTTTATAAGATCAAACAGACCAAACATCATCTTTCCCGTATAGATCGGTTCAAGTGGTACGGCATGCTGCTCTTCAAAATTTTCTATAAATGCCAATAGCTCGGGTGAGGTTTTTGCATATCCGCCACAGCAGTATGCATCTGTCAGAGACCAATTTTGTTTTTGGGTCCACTGCTGAACTTCTTGTTGTAAAAAGTCGCCTTTTAAAGCCGAAAATCCTAGAACCTTTTGATGAGGGGTGCTTCGTTCAATGAGCCCCGAAATAGTTCCGCCAGTTCCTACTGCACAGCAAATCACATCATAGTTTTGCAAATCGCTTTGACTGATAATTTCCTGACAACCTTGAACTGCCAGTTCATTGGAACCACCTTCGGGAATGATATAGGTCTGCGGAAATTGTTGAAGGTAATTTGCGTCATCCCGTAAGCGATATTCATGGCGAGAGACAAAATGTAGCTGCATTCCTAAACTTTGAGCTTTTGCCAAGGTGGGATTAAGTGGTTTACCAGCTAACTCTTCACCACGAATAATTCCTATACTTTTTAAACCAAAAAGATGAGCTGCATAAGCTGTTGCAGCAATATGATTTGAGTAAGCTCCACCAAAAGTCAAAATACTTGATAAACCTTGTTCTTTTGCAGCAAGCAAATTGTATTTTAATTTGAAAAACTTATTACCCGAAATTTGAGGATGAACTAAATCTAAACGTTTAATGTCTAGATGAACAGGAAAGGATAATTCAATGTGCTGATAGGAGATAGGTTGGGCAATGTGATCAAACATTAGAAATTGAGAAAAATAATGATTGATCACATTGTAGCTTTTTAAAAAGATTTTTAAAAAGCTGATTAAGAGCTTGTGTCGACAGAAGTAATCACTGACATACCAGGGCGTAAGTGTTCCATTCCTTCCTGATTTGGATCAATGGTAATACGCACGGCAATCCGTTGAACGACTTTGGTAAAGTTTCCTGTTGCATTATCCGGTTTTAGTACACTGAACTCGGAACCCGCGGCCGGAGAGATTTGTTCAACATGACCTGTAAATTTTTTATGTTTCATTGCATCGACTGTAAACCACGCTTTTTGTCCAATTCGCATATTGGCAATTTGGGTTTCTTTAAAGTTGGCAATCACCCAAGTTTGCTGTGGAATCAGATAGAGTAACTGTGACCCTGCGGCCACATATTGCCCAACACGAGGGTTTACTTCACCAAGTTGTCCATCCATTGGAGCAACAATAACACTATAGTCTTTGGTGGTTTGTGCTTGATCTAACTGTGCTTTAGCACTGGAAACTTGTGCTTCTAAGCCAGCTTCTGCGACTTGAGCTGTTTTAAGTGCTTCTTTGGCAACCAGAACATTGGCCTCCGCCTGTTTAAGGGCTGCAAGATTATTTTCGGCATCAGCAGCGGCTTTATCTTGCTCAGATTTAGAAGCTGCTCCACTATTCCCTAGCTGTTGATAGCGTCTAAGCTGTGCTAAAGAAAGTTCATATTGAGCCCTAACTTGTTCTACTTTAGCCTGCGCAGCCACAATATCTGCTTGTTTTTGAGCAATTGACTGAGTTTGATTGGCTAAAGTATTTTTGGCCTGTTCTACCCCCGAAGCCGCTTGTGCTACTTTTTGGTCATAAGTGGTGGCATCAATATGCATTAATACTTGACCCTTTTTAACATGGTCAAAGTCTTTCACTAATACATCTTTAACGTAGCCATTAATTTGCGACGATAAAATGGTGGTTTTACCTTTGACATAACTATTGTCAGTTTGCTGCACACTCGTGGCAAAAGGCCCAATTCTCCATGCCCACAAAATTACTAAAATACCGATAATAAGCACACCCAACATCCATAATAGGGTTGAGCGTTTTGTCGGAATCAGTTTACTTGCAGGTGCAGGCTCATTATTAGATGTTTGAGCAGGGGTTTGTTCCGGTTTATTTTGATCATCTGACATATATCAATCTCAATTTCTATTTCATCAATAACATAAGCCGTTAAGGGCGGCTAATTCCTCTGCGTTGTAGGTATTTACTACGTGCAATATTAAATCCGCCCCATAAGAGTAAGGCGACGGCAAAAATACCGTTTAATGCAATCACATCATTGTAAGCACGGACCTGAGCTTCACGAGTAACCACTTGATTAAGTGAGCGCATAGACTGAGCTGTTTGTAATGCGGGGTCATTTGTTGTGATGGCTGCACTACGTTGATAAGTAGAAAGCCTTTGAGCAACTAGTGGGTCAGCTTGTTCCAAATCTTTAATAATCTCGACTTGATAGTTTTGTGTACGATGTTGTTGATAGGTCGAGAAAAAAGATGAGCCAACAAGGCCACCAAATGTTTGGGTTGCAGAGAATAAGACAATAAAAGTCACTACATACGAAGGACCTTTAGCCAAAGTTTGCGCAAATCCAATTAGAAGTAAAGGACCGATAAACAGGCCGCCGGCAAAGCCTACTAAAAACTGGCTTGCAAAGAAGTTTGAAGGCCGTACATCGCTCGTAAGGTGATAATCTAGTCCACAGGCAATGAGAATCAAAAACTCTGCAAAAAGTAAGTGAAAAATAATTCGTTCACGCGAGAAAGTAAGCGCACTAAATAGAGTTCCGCTTAAAATCCCCACTAATATGACTACATAGAGTGGAACAAATTGGTCTGGACCCATTCCCATAGTTTTTAGGAAGTTAACGGCTGCATAGCTTTGTTCTGACATTAAAAGACGAATGGCAAAAGCACCAAAGATAAAGCGTAGGGTTGAGGAGGCGCCTAACCAACGTGTCATAATTAATGGATTGGCACGATAATGTTCATAGAGCAAACCTAAAACAACTAAGCTAAAACCTGCAATTAATACATAAGCAAGCCATTCACTGTTAAACCACCACAAGATTGGGCCTTGTGTCAGCACAATACATAGACATGCAAAACCTGGCGCCAGTAAAGCAAAGGTGAAGAAATCCTGTTTTTCGAAAACATAGATTCGTAAGCTACGTGGTAATTTCAAAGAAACCACCATTGCTAAACAACAAAGCGCTAAGCCGAGTTCAAAGGTGTAAAGAACAGACCAACTATCTGTGCTCACAAGAAAAGGGGAAATAATCCAGGCGAGCGGTACACCTAACTGCTGAAAACCAAAGGCAATATATATACCCTTTGCCATGTCGGCTTTTTTAAAAGCTTGCATGGTGTAATACATACCTAAAGAGCTGAGTGGTGCACCAGCTAAACCTGCTACAACCCGAGCGAACAATGCCATTTCATAGGTATGCACAAAAATGTGCAAAACCAGCACGGCAATAAAAATAACAAGTCCTATTTCTGAAAAGACTCTCAGACCATATTGTTGCCTAGCTTTAAACAAAATCAGATTCGAACTGACATTCGCCATTACATAAGCAGCAGGAAGCCAAGCGGCTTCAGAAGGTGTCAGGCCATACTCACCTTGAATTAAGGGTAAATTTGCCGTAATGAAACCATTACTTAAGCTTGCTGAAATAGCGACAAACAGACCAATAAAAAAATAAAGAAATCGCTTAGGTACAGAATGCGCAATCGCTGCTGGTGAACCAGGTAAAGTCGGTTGTTCTTCTGGCGTCCAGTCAGGTGGCGTTTCTAAATAACGAGGCGTTTTACTCATTCTATCCCTCGAATTTTTTGTACTTGAATACCATGAAATAGTAATTCAATTGCTCGTTTCGCTAAGCGGGTTTGTTCTTCAGGTTCATGTCCTTGAAATGAAGAACCCAACATTGCTGTGACCATTGCATAGTCATCAGCAGTTAGATCAGCTCGGCACAGTTTTTGTTCTATTGCATTTTCAATCAGTGGCTTAAGTGCATTATTTCGCCGTTCATAAATTTTTAGCATAATTGGATCTTGTCGATCAATCACTCTCCAAAAATCTTGCAAAATTGCGAGCTTGGGAAGTTGTGCAATATGTCCTTCAATTAAACGAAATAAACCATCTTCGAATTGTTGAAAATGAGAAGCTTTTTGCTCTAGCTGTGTAATCGCACGCTCTAAAAGGGCACTAATTAAAGCCTTTCGGTCACAAAAGTTGCGGTAGAACGTCGCTCTACCTACACCTGCATGATCAATCACGACTTGTAGGGGGACATTAATACCATGAATACGAAAGCATTCCTCGGCTGCATTGAGTAATTCATCCCGATTATGGGCTGCAATTTTTTGACGTTTACTCATGTCACTGATTTGGGAGGTTTAAAGATGATATATTTAACGGACATTTTTGTCCGTTGTGAATAGCTAAATTGTAAAAACATGAAAATTCAATTTTTATAATTTATCTCTTTTCCATTTTTATATGTGTCATAAAAAGCTGCTAGAATATCGCGCAATTGCATGATGCTAGGTCAATACAATGTTTGAGTCCCTTATTCCTCTTTTTTCAATTGCGATGGCATTGATGCTTGGAGCAATAAGTCCTGGGCCAAGCTTTATTTATGTAGCGCAAAATTCAATATCTAAATCACGTAAACATGGCTTATTTACGGCTTTAGGGACGGGCACAGGTGCAGCTCTTTTTGGCTTTTTAGCGGTTATGGGGTTACAGGCAGTTTTATTGGCAGTGCCTTCAGCTTATCTAATTTTAAAAATTGGTGGTGGGCTGTATTTGCTTTGGCTTGCTTTTAAAATTATTAAACATGCCAAAGAACCAATTGCCATGGAAAATGATGCCAAATCGAAAATGACTTATAAACAAGCCTACCGATATGGTTTGATTACTCAGTTAAGTAATCCGAAAATTGCTGTTGTACTAGCGAGTGTTTTTACTGCTTTACTCCCAAAAGAAATTCCAAATTATTACTACGTCGCATTACCGCTCATTTGTTTTATGATTGATGCAGGTTGGTACTCATGTGTAGCAATGCTTTTATCTTCAGAGAAGCCGCGAAAAATGTATTTAAAAGCAAAAACGGGTGTTGACCGAGTGGCTGGAAGCATTGTTAGTGTATTGGGCTTAAAGTTAATCTTCTTCAAATGATAAATCTTTAATTAAAATATCTAAAAAATATAAAGCCAGCTCTTTATAGTCTGGCTTTATTTTTGCGCAAAATATATACAAATTGAAATATCTTTTTTAGCACTTAAATATTTAAAAAGTGGTAACTTAATTAATAAAACAAAAAGAAATGAGGATCACGTTATGAAAAAACTAATGGTGAGCATTTCGGTTGTTTTTTTCATCTTAACTACAGGATGTGAGATGAGAACAACAAGTAAACAGCAACTTTCAAATGAACGGGCGATGAGTATTGCTGGTTCTCCGGTTTATGAAAAAGACTACAAAATTCCCGATTTACAAGCCAATAATCATGAGCAATCTAATTATTAATTGATGGATAGAATGTCTCACATATAACACTTTAAATGTACTCAGTGCAGATAAGCCTGCTTATTTTAAAAAGTAGGTTAGAAATAAAAAAGCTCCCAATGTAGGGAGCTTTTTTTATGAATCTAGATTAAGAAACTTTATCGCCAGGTTTTGCACCGCTATCTGGTGAAATAATGAAAATGCCTTCACCATTTCCGGCAGCAAGTACCATACCGTTTGAAACACCAAAACGCATTTTACGTGGTGCAAGGTTAGCCACCATCACGACCAATTTACCTTTTAGGTCTTCTGGCGCATATTGACTACGAATACCACTAAATACATTACGTGGTTCAGCTTCACCTACGTCTAAAGTAAGTTGAAGTAATTTATCTGAACCCTCAACTGTACCTGCCTCAACGACCTGAGCAACACGTAAGTCAACTTTTAAGAAATCTTCAATACCGATAATTTCAGCTTCACCAACTGTTGGAGTAGGAGCTGCTTTTTTCTCGGCAGATTTCTCTTTTTTCGCCGCTTTAGTTGCTTGTGGCGCAGGAGTACCTAAAGACTCTTTAGAAGCATCGACCATGGCTGCAACAGCTTTTGGATCAACACGCTGCATAAGAGGTTGGAACTGTGCAATCTCATGGCTTACAAGAATTTGTTTACGTGACTCGAAATCGAAGCTTTCAAGTTTTAAGAAATCTTGAACTTGCTGAGCTAAAGTTGGCAGTACTGGAGCTAAGTACACTGCTAATTGACGGAATAAGTTGATACCGACAGAGCATACATCAAGAACTTGTTGTTCTTGACCTTCTTGTTTAGCAAGAGCCCAAGGTTTTTTCTCATCAATATATTGGTTTGCGCGGTCAGCAAGCGCCATAATTTCACGGATTGCCGTAGAGAATTCACGCGATTCATATGCAGCAGCAATTGAATCACCAGCATCAATAAAGCTTTGTACTAAGTCAGATTCAGCACATGTACTTGATAGCGTATTGTTAAAGCTGCTGTTAATAAACTTAGCACAGCGACTAGCAATATTAACCACTTTACCGACTAAATCTGAATTTACTTTCTGAACAAAGTCATCAAGGTTCAAGTCAGAGTCTTCAACTTTATCTGAAAGTTTAGAAGCAAAGTAATAGCGTAAATATTCTGGGTTTAGATGTTGTAAGTACGTCTCGGCTTTAATGAAAGTACCGCGAGACTTAGACATTTTTTGTCCATTTACAGTCAAGAAACCATTTACGAATAAGCCTGTTGGAGTGCGATAGTTCGCCCCTTCAAGCATCGCAGGCCAGAATAAAGCATGGAAGTAAACAATGTCTTTACCAATAAAGTGGTAAACCTCATTTTGACTATCTTTCTTCCAGAAATCATCAAAGTTTAAGTCTGGGCGCTTAGTTTTGATGTAGTTTTCAAAACTAGACATATAACCGATTGGGGCATCTACCCACACATAGAAATATTTATTCGGTGCATCCGGAATTTCAAAACCAAAATAAGGAGCATCACGAGAAATATCCCAGTCTGCTAAACCTGCTTCAAACCATTCATCTAACTTGTTCGCAATTGAAAGAGGTAAGCGACCTTCATCGCGGGTCCATTTTTGCAAATATTCAGCAAAGTTTGGGAGCTTGAAGAAATAGTGATCTGATGATTTTTCAACTGGTGTTGCACCACTTAAAGTCGAACGCGGATTGAGTAACTCAGTCGCATTATAAGTTGTACCACACACTTCACATGAGTCGCCATATTGATCTTCGGACTTACATTTTGGGCAAGTACCCTTAATGAAACGGTCAGACAAGAACATACCTTTTTCCGGATCAAATAATTGAGTTACAGGTCGAACTGCAATATTTCCGGCTTCACGGTTTTTAATATAGATATCTGTTGAACGAGCTTTGTTTGCATCACTATGAGTTGAATCATAATGATCGAAATGTACGCCAAAACCATCAAAATCACGAATGTGTTCTTTTTGAACATTCGCGATTTGCTCTTCTGGGCTAATACCATTTGCTTCGGCACGTAGCATAATTGCTGTACCGTGAGCATCATCCGCACATACATAAGTCACGTCATGACCCATTGCCCGCATGGCACGAACCCAGATGTCTGCCTGGATATAACCGAGTAAATGACCCATATGAATTGGACCATTGGCATAAGGGAGGGCATTGGTGACTAAAATTTTACGCACGGATCTCATTCTCTCATTCGTATTTATAAGGTGGAAGATTTTAACTGATGCAGGAAGATAAGCAAAGATTAATAATCTTTGACTAAATATAAGAGGTATCTATAAAAATGGACTTAAAGCCAGAAGTTATTTCTCTTTAGAACAGATAAACAAATCAAAAAATATTTGAATCTTCCTGTATTGTCTTTGTTTCAAATTGCAGTTACGGTCAGAAAATAAACCATAACGATGTATAACTAATAACTTATTCAGGTAATTTTTTTAATTAACGATGAGGATAACAACGATGACTACTGAAAATAAATTAGATGAATTAAAGGCAAAAGCGGCTGATGCAAAAGTACAAGGTGAAAAAGCTTTGGACGATTTAAAAGAAAATGTAAAAGAGAAACAAACTGCGGGTAAAGAAGCAGTTGCAGATAAAGTAGATGAGCTAAAGACCAAAGCGGCCGATGCAAAAGTACAAGGTGAAAAAGCCTTGGAAGATTTAAAGGAAAATGTAAAAGAAAAACAAGCTGCTGCAAAAGAGGCAGTTGAAGATAAAGCTAGTGATTTGAAAGGCAAACTTGATGATGCTCAGCATAGCCTGCAAGACAAGTTTGATCATTTACGTACTGAAGCAGCGCATAAACTTGATGATGCTAAAGCCAAAGCTGCAGAATTAAAGGAAGAGGCGGCTACAAAATTTGATGAGTTAAAAACTCAAGCAACTGCGAAATTTGATGAGTTGAAGAAAACAGCTACCGAAAAACTTAATAAATTGAAAAATCATGATTCTGCTGAATAAGCTGATTTAAACTAAAATCCGTACTCCTTACCTAAAAGATGAGTTCTGAAGTTAGTAATTATTCATCCCAAGGTGAGCGAGTGCGGAGCAATACTGTTACACTATCTCCATTAAGCTGTAATGATCTGTTTTTGGAGTAAACAATATGTCTTGGCTTTCTTCATTAAAATCCGTTTTTTCACCCGCACAAGAAGTGAAAGAAGAGGAAATCCAAACCGTACTCCAAAATTATTTATTGCCACATTCAAAAGATGCTTTAAAAGAGCGCATTAGTCAGCTTCAAGTGCAAGGTCGTGTTTTACAACTCACCATTAATACTTTCCCAGACGAAAAAGAATACTTGCAACAAATTCATGATGATTTAGCTGGCGCTTTGCAAAAGTGCGGTATTGAAGAACTTAATTTACATGTAGTTCAACAAAAGCGCCCTACACAAGAGAGTTCGGGTCAAGGTTGTTCATCTAAAGCACCCAAAGAGAATTCGAATTTACCTCCTGTACTTGATGCTTCACCTAAGTCTGAACCGGATCCAAATAACCCACCAATTCAGAAAGCAGCGCCGCAACAAAGAGATGTGCCACTTCATCCTCGAATCAAGAATGTTATTTTAGTTTCATCAGGTAAAGGTGGTGTTGGTAAATCGACAACTACGGTAAATTTAGCGCTTGCCTTACAAAAAATGGGACTTAAGGTTGGGGTATTAGATGCTGATATCTATGGACCAAGTATCCCGACCATGCTAGGTAATGCTGGTAAAACTCCTCTGATTGAAAGTGAAAATTTTGTGCCTTTAGATGCTTACGGTATGGCAGTACTTTCTATTGGACATCTAACTGGCGATAACAACACACCTGTTGCATGGCGTGGGCCGAAGGCTACAGGCGCTCTAATGCAATTATTTAATCAAACGCTTTGGCCAGATTTAGATGTACTCATGATTGATATGCCGCCGGGTACAGGCGATATTCAGCTGACACTTGCTCAGCGTATTCCAGTGACTGGCTCAATCATTGTGACGACCCCACAAAATGTTGCTTTACTTGATGCGACTAAAGGCATTGAATTATTTAATAAAGTTGGTATTCCTGTATTAGGTGTCGTTGAGAACATGTCGACCCACATTTGTTCAAACTGTGGGCATGAAGAGCAAATTTTTGGTATCGGTGGTGGTGATAAGCTTTCCGAGCAATATCATATTCCATTGCTGGGTCGTTTGCCTTTAAATGCTCAAATACGTGAGCATGCGGATCAGGGCAAACCGAGTGTTGTTGCAATGGATGACGCAGCTGATAGTTATATCGATATTGCGAAAGCAGTGTGGCAACAGATTGAAAAAATCCCTCAGCGCACACGAGATGACAAACGAATTTTTTGATTCATTTGACCCGACTTTAAGTCGGGTTTTTTATTGGCTGATTAAAAGAAAAATTTAAATTACTGAATCTAAATAACAAAGCTAAACTTGAAATTGGCATGCAGATTGCTACTTTACGCTTCTTTTTCAAAGAAACAGGTGGAAAATGCAATTTAAGTATAGTTTGGGTGTAATCAGTTTATGTAGCGCTTTATTTTTAGTTGGATGTAATGATGACAACTCATCAGTTTCACAAACACCAACAGTTCAGGAACAAAAACAGAAGTTACAGCCGATTATTATTCAGGGTGCTTTACCCGTAGAGTCGGAAAGAATGGCTTCAAAGTTAGAAAATAAAACTGTTGAAACAATAGGTGGCTGGACCTTTTGGAAAGGAACCTACAATGGCTATCCAATGATTATTTCTAAAACACGTATGGGGATGAGTAACTCTGCTGCCGCAACCGCTTTGGCAATTGAACGGTATAAACCGATTGCGATTATTAACCAAGGAACAGCAGGGGGGCACGATCCTGATCTCCATGTTTATGATATTGTTTTAGGAAAATATGCAACCAATATTGGCGCTTTTAGAACGCCTAAACAGCCATTAGGTGGCGGTTCAAACTCACTAACATGGGTTGAGGCTTTCGACGTTTTACCAACAAAAGAATCTGACCCTGAGCCTATTGCAATTCGCAAATTTGAAGGTGACCAAGAGCTATTAATGGCGGCACATAAAGTACGTTATGACAAAGGTGAAGTGGTTGAAGGGACGATTGGCTCGGCAGATGTTTGGAATAATGAACTTGACCGAATTCAATTTTTCCATGAGCGTTATGGTACCTCAGTTGAAGAAATGGAAGCGGCTTCTGTTGCGCAAATCGCCAGCCAGTTTAATGTTCCGTTTTTAGGAATTCGAATTTTATCTAATAATATTACAAATAATGGTGCTTATGACCCTGGTACAGGAGAAGCTTGCCAAGACTACGTGCTTAACGTAGCTGAAGAATATATGAAATCTAAACTACCAAAATAACAATTTAATTTTAGGCAAGAAGATGAATTCTTATAGAGCGTCTTCTTGTTTTTTATGTCCTGTTCTATTTTTCCAGTTTCGAATGACCATCCAACGCCAAAAAACCTCAGTCACTATATATAGTATGGTTGCAAATACAAACGCTTCGACAATGAGACCTGATATTAAAATTTTAGCGAGGCTCAAATCGATATGACCATGACCAAAATGCGTAATCCAACGTGAAATCTGGTGAAGCACCCCTAAAAGCATTTTCTTATTTATCATATGCACATGATAAATATGGGCACCAAACCAGAAACCAATATACAAAATAGGCGCTAATGTAAGAGGATTGCTGAGCCAAGCAAGCATTAAGCTAATAGGTAAATTAACTTCAAACAGTAAAACTGCCATAACAATAAATACACTATGAAAGGGTATAGGCAGTAAACCGAAAAAAGTCCCTACAAAAATGGCGCGAGTAATAGATTTACGGTTGACATACCAAAGCACAGGATTAAGGGTTTTTTGCCCGAAAATCCTTAAAAATTTCATATTTGAAACTTTCTCTGGAGAAGGAAGCCAAGATTGAAAAAATTGCTTTGCCATAATCATAGGATAGTAGAGCTTAGGGGCTCATATAAACACAAAGAAACAATATATTAATTGAAACTTATTAAAAGCTTAAAAATTAAACTTACTGCGGTAATAATTTATTATAGGCCTTTTTAATGTAAAAATAGATTTAAAATAAAAATACTTATATTACTTAAATACAATTTGGTACGTAAAACGCTGTGACTGACTCTGTAGTTTTTTAGCTTAGAATTAATAAAAATTTAATAAATTATTGTTTATAAATAATTTTTAAATTTTATTTCTTAAGATCTTAAAAAATTGTCTTACAATTAGATTTTGCCTTCTAGAATAATATCTATTAATCTGAGATGACTACATTGTGAGGTCATTCAATGATTTCATGGCTTTTTATTGGCTTGGTTGCCACTATTTTACTTACCCCTGGCCCAACAAATACTTTACTTGCATCATCAGGAGTACAAGTAGGCCTTAAAAAATCTGCTAAATTAATTCCGGCAGAGGTTCTAGGGTATGTGATTTCGATTTCAGCTTGGGGAATGTTAATCGGGAAAGTTTCTGCAACGCTTCCTTTATTACCTCCTATACTTAAATTGCTCAGTGCTTGTTATATTATTTTTTTAGCAATTAAATTATGGCACACGGCAAATCAACAGTTTGAACTAGATCAGCCAACTATTCGCCCACGTGAATTATTTTGTGCAACTTTACTAAATCCTAAGGCATTACTTTTTGCTTCAGCGATTTTCCCTGTTGCAGCGTGGACTAATTTTCATATTTATCTCATTCATATGTTGGCTTATTTAGCTTTAATTACCCCAATTGCCTTATTCTGGATTTTTTTAGGGTCAGTCTTGGCTGCAAATAAAGTACGTTGGTTAAATCAATCAAATTTACAAAGAACGGCCTCGTTGGTTTTAGTTAGTTTCTCAATTCCAATTAGCTATTCTGCTTTATTAAATCTTTAAAAATTTATTCCGGGCTATTCTTAGCGATAAGAGTAGCCGTCATTGTTTTCATAATTGCTTTTTTACGTTAAAGTACGTCGCAATCAATGAAATTACCTTTTGGATAGAAAATACATGGCTATTAAGTCTGATCGTTGGATTCGCGAGATGAGCGAAAAACACGGCATGATTGAACCTTATGCAGAGAATCAAGTCCGTTTTGATAAGAATGGCGAAAAATTGATTTCATACGGGGTCTCTAGCTATGGTTATGACGTACGCTGTGCCCGCGAATTTAAAGTTTTCACTAACGTACATTCTGCAATTGTTGATCCAAAAAATTTCGATGAAAAAAGTTTTATCGATATTGAGTCTGACGTTTGTATTATTCCGCCTAACTCATTTGCTCTAGCGCGTACAATTGAATATTTCCGTATTCCACGTAATGTTTTGACTGTGTGCCTTGGTAAATCAACTTATGCACGTTGCGGTATTATTGTAAATGTCACTCCTTTAGAGCCAGAATGGGAAGGGCACGTTACTTTAGAATTTTCTAATACTACGAACTTGCCTGCGCGTATTTATGCGGGTGAAGGTGTAGCACAAATGCTATTTTTCGAAAGTGATGAAGTATGCGAAACCTCTTATAAAGATCGTGGTGGTAAATACCAAGGCCAAACTGGGGTTACACTTCCTAAGACATAAGTTGTTATAAATAGATGAGCTTTAAAAATGGGTCACTTTAAGTGGCCTATTTTTTATATATACCTTAAAAAGTGACGTTTATCGGAATATTAATAAGGTACGTTTTCTTTTGTAGAAAATGATATAAAATGATCAAGAATTGATTTTTTTCTTTGATGTGGATCACACAAATTAAAAAGAAGCGAAATCGTAAATATCGGTATTTTTCTTATGTATTTAGTTTAAAAGTACATTAAAGAAAAAGAAGCCAAATAAAAAGAAATTAGATTATGCCCCCAAGGATACGGAGGTCGGTCATGCGACAGTTTACGTCTCTTCTGGTTGCGATATTAGCACTCGGAAGTTTATGCTTTTCTACAGCCTATGCTGATTCTACTTTAGTTCCAATGTCAGATGCTGAGCTGTCAGCTACTCGTGGCCAAGCCTTGATGAGTATGTCTTATATTGCCCCTACCGATGCTGCAAGTAACTCTAGTACTAATGGAAACATGGGCTTCTATCGACTTGCCCTAGATGCCCAATTAGAACTGAATGCCAATATTAAAAAATTACAGTTAGGTTGTGGCGGTGTCAATGGAGCAGGGGCCTGTGATATTGATATCGATTATTTAAGCTTAAGTGGTGGTACTGTAGATAGTACCAGTGCTGAACGTGCTGCCTCTTCAGCAGTTATTACTAATCCATTTTTAGAGTTCGCTGTTAAGAACCCGAATTCAGCGTCTACACGTGAAATACAAGGTTTCCGATTAAGTGCTAAATCGCTTTCGGGCTTACTTACTTTTGGTTTAGAAAATGGTGATGCACCTAGCGGTATTAATTCATTAAGTGGATATATGGTCACTAAACCAACTGGTGGTACGGTAACTACGAATCCTTACTATGGTATTACCCAAGATGAAACAGGAACAGCAATTACAGGACGAGCGCAAGTTCTAGGTAATCTATATACAGTTCCATTTACATCTAATTCTTATAACCTAAACTTGGGTACTGGTACAGGTACATTATCAATGGGGCAACAAATTATTACGGGTAAGCGTATTAATACAGCGAATTTAAATGCGACTGCAAGGGTCGGAGGAATTTCAGTTACAGGAACTTTAGATGCAACGGCTTCAGTGCTCGGTCTTCCGGTTGCGATTTCAGGTAATGTAACTGGAACAGTAAATAATCTTGATGTAAATGTGGCAATTAAACAAAGTCTAGGTTATTTCCATGCCGCGCAATTAAATGGATCTGCAGGTTATTTATCTGTACAAGGTGTAAATATATTATGGCCTGAGGCTGCTTCAACGGCACAAACAGGATGGTGGTTAGAACTTACTAATCCAATTGATATTGGTCAAATTACTCCTACGGGAAATGTTGATATTGCTCTAGCTACTATTAATGATGCTTTAGGACAAGTGAGCTCCTACTTAAATAGTAATCCTGTGCCGTGTGGAGCACTTGCATACAATTGTCTACTTTTAGGTAATCTTCCAATTGGAACTGTTGATTTAACAGGAAAAACGCCAGCCTCTATGTCCTTAACTAATGTTGTCTTACAAAAACAGAACTTCTCAGCTAACTGCTATGGTTCTTTAAAATTCTGTTAATTGATTTTAATGTATTTGCCATATTTCATTCATCGGAAAAGTGCTTTTTTATTTATTTACTTTTGCATTTGTATAAATATTCAGCATAATGTAAATGTGGAAAGGTTGGCAATTTTTAAAAGTTTGCCCCCTTGTGAGATGAAAAAGGAAATAATCTCACATCAAGGACTGTTAAAGAAAAAGAAATATGGTGCGTGGCATCGTATAAAACAGGAAGGTCACGATGACTACACTTAATTATACGGTAAGGTTTCAAAAAACCGTTTTAGCAAGTTTAATTGGACTTTTTTTAAGTCAGTCAAGCTTTGCTCTTGAAGAACTTTCTGATGCCGGTTTAAGTGAAACTACAGGCGAAGGTATTGCAATATTACCCCAAAATGCATTTATGGTATTCCGTGGCGCTGGTCCAAATGAATCTGTAAATCAAATTATTACTGATCGTAGTAAGGATACTGGCTATATCAACTATATGCCTGTGGGACCCTTGAGTGTGGCTGCTGCCGATACTAGTGGTAATGGTAGCGTTGGACCGGAAGATAAAGCAGTAGGTAAAGCTGATATCTTTCTTTATGGTTTAGCACTTTCCAAATCGGACGGTGATGCAAACTCACGTATTGCCAATACTGCAACAGCAGCAGCGATTTCGAGTTGGGGCACAGGAGCCAATCCTTGGATATTTAAGGTAAAAACTGCTACGAATGTTCCTAATTTTAGTACAACGGATAGTTCTCTTTACCCTGTAACATATTTATCTTTAGAGGCTCCTTTATATCAACCAACAATTGATGGTGCAGAAGGAGCTGATGCATATAATTTAAAATTAGGATTATGGGCTGATGCATTTGTACGGAATCCTAATATTGTAGCGACTACAGATGGCTCTTTAGCACAGTTCCAGTATGGCGATAGTAATGGATTAATTGGTACCAGTATTGATACAAATCGGGCTAACCGATTGCGCTTACAAGGTGTTTTAAATGGCTTTAGTCTGAATGGCAGCCAGATTAGTGTGTTTCAAACTTTAGGTGGAGCAACTACTACAGGTGGAATGAGCCCCTTTTACAATAATACTTTAGGTATGTCTGGCCTAGTCCGCTTAAATACAGGTGATAGTAAAAATACCAGTATAGTGACTGAAAACGTTACGAGTCAAACCCAGACATATACATCGAGTACCAATAATGGTTGGCAAACAGTACATGCTGGTGCAAACTCAACTTTAAGTACAAGTAGTAGTGGCGATTGTGGTAACAGTGGAACAGGAAGTTTTAGTACTTCTCGTGGATGTCGTTACTATGTAGAAAATAGAACTAGAACAGATACAAAAACATCGAATAAAACACGAATTGCCTTTAATGATACAAGTAAAGTCTTACGATTAAGCACTCGTGAAACATCAGATTCACCAAATGCATCAAATAATTTATATACACCAGCATTAGGTTCCACAAGTGCTGTAGCACCAAAATTTGCTGATAGTGAAGGCTTATATCTTTACAATCCAAATATTAACTTAGTATTAGGTAACTTATATCAACCGCTTATTTTAGGTTCTGACGGCAAAAACTTTAGTATTGAAATTGCAAGAATTGCAAATAAACCAGAAATATATAAACAGATTTATACTGATTACACAGGTGCTGACACGTCTTATAAAGGTTCTACTTGTAATGTTTATTCATGTGTTAACCCTACGCATAGTAGTATTACGATTGGTACCGTATATAGTCCTGATAATGGGAAAACCTTGTTAGCAAATACAGGTGAAGGGGCAATAGGCGTTTCCTTTGGTCGTTTAATTTCAACAGGTACGCAAGTTTCTGGAACTTCTGCCGGTAGTTTGGTATCACTGACTAATTCAGTATCTGGTACCACTTCTGCAACTATGACAGAGGTCCGTTTTAAACAAAGACAGCAGAACACTCAAACTTGGAATCAAGAATATAGTTGTGGTTTATTTAATTCGGACTGTGGTTATAAGACTGTTGGTTATTTAAATCAGTGGGAATATAACAAAGGGACTGGTGTTTGGGTCATTACAAATCCAACGCCAAAACCAGCAGATGCTACACCTTGTTCGGGTGTATTAGGATGTACGAGTACATCGGGTTCGACGCCAATGTACGGAGTTACTTCCAATCGTGATTGGAGTAATTCTGCTATTCCATGGCTCACATCAAGAAATGCTGTTGTCAACGATTTAATTGGAAGTAGTAACGGTACCACTGGTTATGTGATTCCAACTGCCAATCAGGCACCTGCATTAACAAATATTACTCCTCTCAACAATTTAGGTTCCGCTGTGGTGGATGGTTTGCTCATTCAACATTTAAAACTGACAACGAAAGGTCTCTAAGAGGAGGGTAACGAGATGAAAAAAATAACTGCTTTACTCTTTGCTCTTTGTGCAACTGTGACCCATGCAGAGTTACAGACCTTGGATAATGATGCATTACAGGCAATCAATGGCCAAGCTGGTGCTGATTTATCTTTGATGCTTAATTTAAACCAGACCAGTAACGGTATATTTGATAATGGCAGTGGTGGAGTTTGTGAAAACGTAGAGTTCTGTCACATTGGTTTAGCAATTAACAAACGTTTTGTGCAAGCAGACACGACTAAGCCAAGTGGTTGGGTTGAAAATAGTGATAGCGGTAATAAACTTTGGTTAGTATTTAAAGGTGTACAAGGCACTTTAAATATTCAAAAAATGGGTTTAGATGGCGCTGATTTAAAGTATCTTGATAAAAGTAATACTGAAATTATAAAACCGGCTATTCAACTTAGTTTTAGTGCAGCACAGCCAATTTTAATTCGTAACTTTGGCTTTAATGCCCTGTCAATTGAGCAAGATAACTTTACGAGCTCAACAACAACGCAAGGCTCGAGTGCAAATATGTATGATTATGCATATTTCAAAAAACCAACTTATGCAGCGACTGCTAATAGTGCGAACCAGCAAGTGGCTACTGCGACCCCATCGGCGTATGACTACGGTCGTGAAACAGGTTTTATGGGCTTAATGATGAATGGCAACTTAGCAATTCAAGGAAAAGTCATGGTCTTTAGCTGTGATGGTAGCCATCCACGTTGTTAAAGGTTAATGTAGATTTCAAAGGAACTGAAGTGATGAACAAAAATAAAGAAAGTCACGGCTCAAAGTTTATTTTAAATACATTAACAGCCAGTATGTTGTTAGTGAGCGGACAGGTTTTTGCTTTAGAAGCGTTAACAGATGCCGATTTGAGTGCGGTCAATGGTCAAGATGGAATCTCGATACAAACGACTTTCAACGAAATCAATATTGATAATGCTTATTGGGACGACCATGCAGGCACACCAACAAGTGCTGATCAAATTTTAAGAGCTCAAGCGAGTGGTGTAAAAATACAAAAAAGTAATGCCTCTACACAAGCTTTAGGTACAAACTACCGTTTAGACGTAGGAAGTAATGCGACTACAGGTAAAGCAGGGGTCGATTTTTCTATGCAAAGTAGTCCCTCGCTCATTACTGTAAATAGCTTCAAAGTCTGTAATAGTTCGGCTGCTTGTTCACCTACTTTAGGACAGTTGGCTATACAAACAACTTCGCCTTTAAACTTGGCTCTTACTACTCAAGATGGTTTATTTAGCCCGAATAGTCAGTCAAGCATGACGCTTGGTCTAAATAATGCAAATATTTATTTAGGGCAATTAGACGCGCGTAGTCAGCTAAATCAATTGATATTAAAGAATTTTAACTTTAATTTTGTTGGTAAAGGCGTCATGTTTATTGATCCTACCCGTGGCATAGTCTTACAAACTAATACAGGGAATAATACTGCTGCGGTTGGGCAAACTCCAAATAGTACCTATGGCTATGTCGATTTTAATCGTGTCGCCGATTCTGCTTCTGGTTTAACTGCTGGTACATATGTAGACAGTAGTGGGAAAGTAACCAATTCAGGTCTAAATATTGAGATAATGCTTAGCTCAAATGTTGATAAGTCAAATCCTTATGCCCTAGACACAACAAATAGCCCACAGAATTCTAAAGGCTTGATTCGTTTAGGTGCTAGCGGCCGTATGGTTAACAGTTACCTACAAGTCCGTGGTATGGATGGTTCTTCAGATAAAACAACATTAGGTACAGCTAATACGGCTTCAGGTACGGGATCGAGTAATAGTATTTTAGGTAACTCTGGAATTGCCTTTCGTATGAAAGGGGAGTTCACTAAAGATAATGATTCGATGTTAGGTTCAGATGGCAAAGCAACTACCTTAGAAATTGGTGGTGCAGGTCTAAATGCTTATGGTTTTGAATTCGGTAATTTAACGGGGCTGAACTCGGCTACACGCGGTTATTTTGACAGCGGAAATATTTATCTAAATCTTGCTGATACAAAAATTTTATTAATGCCAAATAACGCAACGTTAAATGCAATTCGTTTAGGCTCCGGCACTTTAACAACTGCTGCCGATTATCAACATAATATTCATCGTGATACGGTGACTAATCCATTTAGCTTAATTCTTGCCATGCGTGGAGCAGAGTTCCAGGCATTCTCAAGACGAGGTCGTTTTACCACCAGTGCAAATGTCGCTGCTGCTAATCAATTTGCAGATAATGGTTTAAATAACCAGTGGGGTTTGGCATTACCTTTTTATAATTTAAATGCGAATGCCGCTGTCTATGGTGTAGATGCGCCTGCAAATAGTGCTTATTACTATACAAAAGATGCCAACGGTAAACCGATTCAAAATTTAGTTGCAACATCTGGTACAACTTCACGTTTAGGTTTTGGTATAGCTGTCGGAACGACAGGTCGAGATGCAGGCGGTACTAAAACAACTTCAATTTTATTAATTGATGGTTCTCCAAATGCTAATAATGCGGGCAACCCTACCGATTATTATATGGGGTTACGTAATATTGATATGTTCCTCAAAGGCAATGGCACTATTGGTTTAGAAAATGGCAGTTTAAATATCGGTTTAAAAGATATGTTACTTGCTTTATCAACCGAAATTGCAGCAGGTTATTTACCAGGAGCTAAATATAAAACTTGTCCGGCAACCGGGTCTTGTACTTCGCCAATCGATAACTTTGCCAAAAATAATGATGTCTTATTTGGTTTAAAACTACGTTTAGGCGGCGATCTTAATTTATCGATAGTGCCGAATAGTTCAATTGCAGATGGTAGTGCTTTAACTGTACTAGGTGATTTTACAATGCCTGCGACAGCAACTGGTAATACTGTACAAATTAGCGACCCGATTGATGGTTCTGCAATTGGTTTTGACAATATTACTGGAAAGCTAGCGTTTAATACCGCTTTAGTTGTGGGTAAAGATACCGCAAGTGGTTTAGGTAAAGTTGGTGTAAATACTGCGGTTTATTTTAATCCTGATAAGAGTATTGACGGCGCATTACGTGTGAAAGATATTAATTTCTATCCACCTTCAACAGGTGCAGGAGCACGTTTAGGTGAGCTTGCAATTACGGGGGGACGTCTAAATAGTAGCTTTAGCATTGTGCCTAGAAATGGCGCCTTTAACTAATCAATAAAAGTGACGTTTAACGTCACTTTTTTATATAAATTTTAGTTTAGTGTGATTGGATTTGCATTCGTCGGGTTATAGAGATAATTGCTTTGTACTTGAATATTATTCTGATAGTCTGAACAAATAATAAACGTTTGTCTCTTAAGGATTAGAGCGACATGAAAAATAAAAATATAGGGTGCTGGCTGTTACTTGCCGGTAGTTCAAGTGTTTGCGCGATGCAACCTTTGGATGATCAAAGTCTCGCAGCTGCGACGGGTCAAAATGGTTTAACCCTAGGTATTCAGGCCGATCAAGTTAAATTTAATCAAGTCGCCTTGATTGATACGAATGGTATTGCATCTACGTCTTACAACAGTAAAGCAGGTCTTGTCATTGCAGGAAACTCTACTAATCCGGTTCCTGGCATAGAGTTTATTAAAGCTGCTGTATCTACAAATCCTTCTTTTAATATTGCAATCGATACCGATGCTGGTGGTAGAAATCCTTTTTTAAATTTAGCTGTCACGATGGGGAGTGACGTAAATGGTATTCGGCTTTTACCATTTTCAGTTTATTTAGCTCCAAGTGCATCTTTATCTAGTCCATCCGATTACGCACTAACGAGCTATGCACCAAAATCAATTTTTAGTTCGGGCTCAACAGTGAATACGGGTGTAAAAGAGCTGATTCGCTCTACTGGTAATCTTGATATTAACTTTGTACAAACCAATAAGCCCCGTTTAAATATTCAATTGGGACATGCTGCCCAGTCGGTTATGGTTAAATTCGGAGGAGCTATTCAATCGATTTGTTCTGCTGCATCTGGTTGCCCGATTACTTTAGTTTCCGATAACACGGGTGCTACATTTGGGTTTAAATTTGCAGGTACGAATGCGTCAACCGGTTTTGTTCTTGATGGATTTTATGCTGGAGTTGATCCGACAGGACTTACCATTGGAAATATAGGTGTATCTAGTAAATTTGATGCATCACTTAACAATGTGACTTTAGGAAATTTAGGTACACAAAGTACAACAACATTTAATAATTTACCCAATGGGTCTATGGGGAGTTTTGGAGTTACGGGTGCTTCGGTGACCGACTTTAAAATGAAAGTAAGTGGCTTTTAAAAAATAATTAATAATTACTTAACCTGAAATACCAAAAGAGGGCGGTTGTTTAAACAATCGCTCTCTTTTGTTTGAGTGATTAAATACGAGAAGAACTGGTTTGCTCTAGCTGCTGAACAATTTCATCTAAAGCTTTAATGCGTTTCACTTGGTCCCATAATTCTTTCGCTTGAGGATAGGCTTTGGTCATCATACCTAACCACTGCTTATAACGGCCAACCATCCCAATTTCTGTTTTTGCTTGACCATTTAAAAAACGTATTTGTAAGTCAACCAGTTGTTCCCAAGTAAACATTGCTTCATCCATATTTTGGCGAATACATTGTGTTAAATCTGGAGTAGTCACTGCACCACGGCCAATCATTAAATCTTCACAGCCAGATTGTTGCTGGCAAGCTCTAGCATCAGCATTGGTCCAGATTTCGCCGTTAGCAATCACATTAATTTTTAAAGCTTCTTTAATAGGCAGAATTTTTTCCCAATAAGCTGGTGGCGTATAACCATCTGCTTTAGTACGAGCATGTACAGTTAACCAGCTTGCACCCGCATCTTCAACAGCATGGGCGTTTTCCATGGTGTGGTTTTCATCTAGATAACCTAAACGCATTTTTGCTGAAACAGGGATGTGCGCAGGTACTGCATCACGGACTGCTTTAATCAGCATATGTACTACGTCTGGTTCATCAAGAAGTACCGAACCACCTCGATGTCGATTAACGGTTTTTGCAGGACAACCAAAATTAAGGTCAATTGCAGGAGCACCCAGCTCAACGACTTTTGCCGCATTTGCTGCAAGCATCTCTGGATTATTGCCTAAGAACTGAACGTGTACAGGTGTTCCAGCAGCTGTTTTACCATCATTTTTAAGTTCAGGACAAAAACTATAGTAAATATGGTCTGGCAAAATACTGTCTGTAACGCGAATAAACTCGGTTACACACCAGTCGAAGTGACCAACAGATGTGAGTGTATCCCGCATGATCGGGTCAGTTAAACCTTCCATTGGAGCGAGTATGAGTTTCACAGTCTGAGTCACCTGAGCAAAACAAAAACAGCGTTATACGGGATATGTATAACGCTGTCTAGTAGTGCTGAAATTTTAATTGTTTTATCGGCCCAATATCATCTCAAGCACAAATTTACTGCCAATAAAACCGATCGCTAATAATGCAAAACCAATTAAGGTAAAACGAATCGCTTTTTGTCCGCGCCAGCCAAGTTTATAGTGGCCAATCAATAAAGAGCCATAAATAAACCATGAAATAATACTAAATACGGTTTTATGAGCGAGATGCTGGGCAAAGAAGCTATCAACTGTTAAGAAACCAAACGCGAGAGCAATGGTTAATAAAATAAAACCAGTAATGATGAGGTCAAATAATAAAGACTCCATGGCCTGAATGGATGGAAGTAAATTGACCCAAATACGTTTTTTTTGTTTCTTTTTGAGTTCACGGTTTTGGAACCATATCAAGATCGCATGTATGGTTGCCATCAGTAAAACAGCATAAGCAGAAAGTGAAAGAATAATATGAGTATCTAAACCTAATGAATGCTGTTCAATAAACTGATCGGGACGGCTAAATGCAAAACCTAAAATAAGACCAATCGCTGCTACAGGAATGCCGAGCAAGTTTAACGGTACAATCGGACGGAAAGTACTAAAAACTAGGCTTAACAACAACATAAGTCCTGATGTAAAAGACACCAGATTAAAAACATCGTAGTTAATTCCTGATGGCGTCAGCATGGCATGACATAAAACTGTGCCATGTAACAGCAGTGCTAAGGTCGTAACAAAAGCAAATAACCATGGGTTTGGTTCACGTTTTGACATTAAACGTATGAACAGATACCAGAAAGAAGTGGTATATGCGATGAGTGCCAAAATTGTGTAAACCAAGGGGAGGCTAATCATGTCAAACCTTTTTCAGGATTAATTCATCTAGATAAGATATAAATTCGCTGCGAACTAAAGTATCCTATAGCATTCTATGCATAAATTTTCTATTTCGAGAAAGATTTTTTTGCAACTAGCCATTTTAAGCGGATTTTGCAATGTTTGATACCTTAACAGAACGACTCACGCAGAGTTTAAGAAATGTTACTGGCTCAGGGCAGCTGACCGAAGACAATATTAAAGATACCTTACGTGAAGTACGTATGGCTCTTCTTGAAGCCGATGTCGCGTTACCTGTAACTCGTGAATTTATCGCGAAAGTTAAGGAAGAGGCATTGGGCCAAGAAGTGATGACTCAGTTATCTCCAGGCCAGGCATTTGTAAAAATTGTCTATGATGAACTCACCAAGATGATGGGTGAGGCCAATGAAACACTGGATTTAAGTGCTAAGCCTCCAGTTGTTGTATTGCTTGCTGGTTTACAAGGTGCAGGTAAAACTACAACTGCTGCCAAGCTGGCACGTTTCTTAAAAGAACGTCAAAAGAAAAAAGTAATGACCGTTTCTGCCGACGTTTACCGTCCGGCAGCAATTAAACAGTTAGAAACTGTATCAGTAGAAGTTGGTGCAGGCTTTATTCCGTCAGATCCTTCTGAAAAGCCAATTGACATCGTTAACCGTGCAATTGAACAGGCAAAAATCCAGTTTGCCGATGTGTTGATTGTCGATACGGCAGGTCGTTTACATGTCGATGAAGACATGATGGACGAAATTAAAGAATTGCATGCAGCAGTTAAGCCAACTGAAACTCTGTTCGTGGTTGATGCCATGACAGGTCAGGATGCTGCAAATACTGCTAAAGCATTTAATGATGCTTTAGCGCTTACAGGTGTGATTCTTACTAAAACTGATGGTGATGCGCGTGGTGGTGCGGCACTTTCTGTGCGTGCTATTACCGGTAAGCCAATTAAGTTCTTAGGTATGGGTGAAAAGCTTGATGCTTTAGAACCATTCCATCCGGATCGTGTTGCCCAACGTATTTTAGGTATGGGTGACGTACTTTCTTTAGTCGAAGAAGTTGAACGTAAAATCGACAAAGAAAAAGCCGAAAAAATGGCGAAAAAATTGCAAAAAGGCGGCAGCTTCAACTTTGAAGATATGCTGATGCAATTTGAGCAAATGAAGAAGATGGGCGGCATGATGGGCTTCTTAGACAAGTTGCCAGGCATGAGCAGTGCAGGGATTCAGCAAGCGATTGAGCAAGCGAACCCTGAAAAACAAGTCAAAAAGATGGAAGCTATTATCCAGTCAATGACTGTTAAGGAACGCCGTAATCCAGACCTGATGAACCCAAGTCGTAAAAAACGTATTGCGGCAGGTTGTGGTATGGATGTTGCTGAAGTGAATAAACTCATTAAGCAACAAGCGCAAATGGCTAAAATGATGAAGAAGTTTGCGAATCCATCTGGTATGAGCAAAATGATGCGTTCTTTAGGCAATATGCAAAAACAATTTGGCGGTGGCGGCGGTATGGGACCACTGTTTGGTAACAACGACCAAAAGAAATAAAACCATAAAATAAAAGGCGCTTAGAGCGCCTTTTATTTTGTTCTGTATTTTAGTCTTTAGGGTAATGGGCAATATATTGTTGTAGCCCTTTAAGCAAAAGATCTTTTTCAACAGTTGGCTGGTACTTCTGTAGAAATTTAGCAAAAAGAGGAGCATCTCCACCTGTGAGGAGCAGCTTTTTAGGAGATTGCTGCATGATGCTTTCAATTGTACTAATCAGACCTAACAAAATACCGTGGTGTACTGCATCGACTGTGTTATTTCCCGGGTTTAGATTATCAAAAGCCGAATCGGGAATTTTAATACCTTTGGTATTTTGAATAAGTGCATCGCGCTGCAAATACAAATTAGGTAGAATATAACCGCCTAAATGCTGTTTGCCTTTGGTTAAATCAATGGTAAGCGCTGTTCCGCAACCAATAATGCAATAGTTTTCCTGTTCCTCTGCAACAGCCAATACTTGTAACCAGCGGTCAATCCCGAGCTGACTCGGTACTTCATAGCCACATTGTAGGCCTGCATATTCCGAATGGACTTTGGCAAAAACAACAGGAATTTCAAGCCATTTTAAAATCTGCTGAATACGTTGGTTGTTTTCAGTGTCAAGTACCGAAGAAATACCAATACGATGCAAGCCTTGATGTTTAAAGTGTTGGATTAATCCCAGTAATAAATCGGCAGGAGACTGTAAATGTAACTCAGCTGCATGTTCAATAATTTGCTGATTTTCAGTAATCCAGTATTTTAAACGGGTGTTTCCGATATCAAGCCATAAACTTTTCATGGGAAAAATACCTGATTACTGAGTGGTTTGTGGTCTTAGACGACCTTGATAAAACTGCTGTGGTTCAGGAGTTTCAAGAATCACCGCACCTTCATTAGAGATTCCAACGAAACGGCCATATACCAGTCCTTGACTATGTTCGAACTGAACTAACTGATTAAGCCATGCTGCATGGTGGTTAAAACGTCCTGCAAGGTTATAACAACCATGATCAAACCAGCGGGCTGCATTTTGAATTGCAACATAAAGCTCCGAAATTAACTCAAGACGACTCATTTGCTCTAGGCCTAAATCTTCTAGAGACGTGATCGGTTGATCACTATCAGTGACTGGTGGTGTTTTTAAATTAATACCTACACCCACAATCGCCTGATGTTGGGAAAGAGGTTCAACCAAAATTCCGCCCCATTTTCCTTGTGTACTATACAAATCATTTGGCCATTTCACTTGTAGGCTCAAAGGTTGTAGCTGTGGAATTTGTAAAATATTCAACGCAACTTCAAGTGCTAAGCGACCATCTAAGGGTGTTCGAGTTTGCACCAATGTGCTTAAATAAATGTTTCCTTCAGGTGAAATCCATTGCCGTTGATGTTGACCTCGCCCTTGAGTTTGTTGAGCACTGCAAACCAAGCCTGTTGTAATGCCTTTTTGGGCAATTTCACGAATATCATCATTGGTCGAAGTTGTGGTTGCTTTTAATAAAACCACTTCTGGAAGCTGGTTTTTTGCGCTTAAAAGTTGTTGTAGTTGGCGAGTCTCTAAATCCATGTTGAATATGAGCAGAGTGGTAAAACATTTATGGAGTTAATCATATATTTACTCATTGGCGCAATTGCTGGTTTTACTGCCGGACTGTTTGGAGTTGGTGGTGGACTAATTATTGTACCAATTCTCTATGTCGTTTTTACCCAGTTGCACTATGATCCCGCGGTAATCATGCATATTGCAGTCGGAACCTCCCTAGCAACCATTATTGTGACTTCCTTTAGTTCAGTTTCGGCTCATCATAAAAAAGGTGCAGTCCTCTGGCCTGTTTTTCGTAATTTAGCACCGGGACTAGTGATTGGTTCCTTTTTAGGTGCAGGTATTGCCGACCTTTTGTCTGGACAGCATTTACAGCTTCTTATTGGTGTCTTTGCTGTTGTGATGGCTTATCGGATGTTCAAAGGAGCCCATGTTGTGGTTGACCCAACACGTCAGCTTCCTTCAACCCCTATGCAATTCATGGCGGGTGGAGGCATTGGTATTGCTTCTGCAATTTTTGGTATTGGAGGCGGAAGCTTAACTGTCCCATATTTAAACCGTCATGGCGTAGTCATGCAAAAAGCAGTTGCGACCTCTGCTGCTTGTGGTTTACCTATTGCTATTGCAGGTGCAATTGGTTTTATGTGGTTTGGTGCTAAAGAGCACATTTCTGTACCTAATACGATTGGATATATCCATATCTATGCTTTTATTGGTATTAGTGTCATGAGTTTTGTCACCGCTAAACTTGGGGCTAAGGTTGCCCACGCATTGTCACCACAAATGCTAAAAAAATGCTTTGCTTGCTTGTTAGTCGTGGTAGGCAGCTATTTTATTTATAAAGGTTTTATGAATTAAAAACGTTTTATTAAAAATATATAGAAAAGAAAGCTTAGACTCTCACGGTTTAAGCTTTTTTTATTTGAAGACTTGAAAAGATTAAAGGTGAGTTTTTCATCCGATTTGTGTATGGATTTTGGGTGGGTTGGCTTAAAATGCAATAAAATTGTCAGACAATGACATAGTTTTTAATGGATGGGATCAGTTAAAAACAAGGATGCGAAAGAAAAGCATGGATTAATGCATATAAAAAGTAGCGGGTGATTTATGAATCTCGAAGAGACAGAAAGTCTTTCTGAGCAAATTGTCAAATATATTAGCGAACAGATTATTAGTGGTGAATTGGTCGAAGGCGAACGCATACAAGAGCTTCGTATCGCTAAAGAGCTTGACGTAAGTAGGGGATCAGTTCGTGAGGCGCTATTATTACTCGAGCGTACGCATCTCATTGAAATTTTTCCGCGTCGTGGTGCAATTGTTTCGGAAATGTCGGCACAACAGGTCAAAGCGTTGTTTGATACAAATATGATGTTATTGGGGCATATTGTACAACGCATAAGCGAAACATGGCGTGCCCATGAAGCCGATCAATTACAACTCTTGTTAGAACAGCTTCTTGAGCATGTAAAAGCAGGCGATATTGAAAAATTCTACGATGCTATTTTCCAATATCTTGCTGAACAACAAGATATGGTCGGTAATCCTTATTTAATGAAATTTTATAAAGAATTATTACCATCATTACGTCGTAGTTATTTTTTGACGCTAAATACCTCTAAACGGGAACTACAAGAAGCGTTTGCATTATTTAAACTCGTGACTGATGCAATTTTGATCCGAAAATCACAACAAGCCGCTTTATTTATGGAAGATTTTTGTCGACACTTACGTAACCTTGTGTTGGAATCGCTGACACGAATGAAACAGATTGAATTGGCTTGGGCGAGACGCTCACGCCGCTAGTTAGGGCATTATGCGTTTAAGCAGTTTAAAACTTTCCGGCTTTAAATCTTTTGCAGATAGTACAACTTTAAATTTTAAGGCGAACCGCACAGCAGTGGTTGGTCCAAATGGTTGTGGCAAATCCAATGTTATTGATGCGATCCGCTGGGTGATGGGGGAGTCAAACGCTCGTCAGCTGCGTGGTGGTAGCATGCAAGATGTTATTTTTACCGGAACATCCAAGCGTAAGCCAGTTGGTGTTGCCAGTGTAGAACTGCGTTTTGACAATACCTATGGCAAATTAGGTGGAGCTTATAATGCTTATAATGAGCTCGCAGTTCGTCGTCAGGTAACTCGCGAAGGTAAATCTGAGTATTTCTTAAATGGTACACGTTGTCGCCGCCGTGATATTACTGACATTTTCTTGGGAACAGGGTTAGGGCCACGCTCTTACGCAGTCATTGAACAAGGCATGATCAACCGCTTGGTTGATGCCAAGCCTGAAGAAATGCGTATTTTCATTGAAGAAGCGGCAGGTGTTTCACGCTATCAAGCGCGTCGACGCGAAACCTTGCAACATCTTGAACATACGGAGCAAAACCTTTCACGCTTGGAAGATATTGCGCTTGAGTTAAAATCGCAGCTTAAAACGCTTAAACGCCAGTCAGAAGCAGCAGTTCAATATAAAACATTAGAAAGCCAGATTCGTACACTCAAAATTGAAATTTTGTCTTTTCAGGCAGAGAAAAGTATACGTCTACAAGAAGAATATACCGTTCAAATGAATGAACTGGGGGAAACATTTAAGTTAGTTCGTTCAGAATTAAGTACGATTGAACATGATTTAGAATCTACCAGTGCTTTATTTCAGAGACTTATTCAGCAATCTTCACCGTTACAACAAGAATGGCAACAAGCTGAAAAGAAACTGTCTGAACTGAAAATGACTCTAGAACAAAAACAGAGTTTATTTCAGCAAAACAGTACAACCCTTGTTCAATTGGAACAACAAAAAGCTCAAACGAAAGAACGTTTACAGCTTTCTGAATTACAGCTTGAGACACTGAATAGCCAGTTAGAAGAGCAAACCGAAGCTTTAACTGCAATTGAGCATACAGCAGCTCAAGCAGAGCAAAGTTTTGCCGGTTTACAATCACAGCAACGGCAAGCGCAGCAACAATTTGAGCAAGTAAAAGCTCAGGTTGAAAAACAACAGCAGCAAAAAATGCAAATGTCTGCTCAAATCGAGCAATTAGGCAAAAATGTTCAGCGCATTGAACAGCAAAAAGAAACGCTGCAACATCAAGCAAACCAGATCCAATCGCAAGTACACGAAGATGAACAAGGCGAGCTTGAGCAATTACAGCAGCAGCTTTGTCTTGAAATCTCAACGCTAGAAGCTGAAATTGAGCAGTATGTGCAGCGTATTGAACAAGCTCAACAATCGTATCAGGCAAATAAAAACCAGCAGCAAACGTTAAAAACAGAAATACAGGTTTTATTATCAGAGCAGAAAAACTTAAGCCAGCTTGTTGCTAAACAAAGTCCAAAGCAAAACCAAGATACGCTACGTTTAATGCAGGCTTTAGAGTTAACAGAGCAGGGCAAACCACGCGCGCAGATTATTGAAAAGTTTTTAGCAAAATGGTTGCAGGCACATATTGTTGAAACTGAACAAGCCTTTCAGGAAGGAATTGCTCGCCAGTTAAAGCCTTCAGAGCAATCAAGCAAATTTAAGGGGAACCTGACTTGCTTGAATGATTGGATTGCATCGCCACAGCTATCAATATTCTCGAATGTAGCGATTGCACAAGATTTATCTCATGCTTTAAATGAACAAAAGCAACTGCAATATGGCCAGTCTATTTTGACTTTAGATGGTTATCATGTCGGGCAAGATTGGGTAATTGCTCTTATGTATGATGACGAAAGTCAAAGTGCGCAAGGTATGCTCAGTCATCGTATTCGTCTAGACGAAATTGAACAAGTTCTTCAAAAGCAGCAACCAGAATTACAAACATTAGATCAAATTATAGTTCAGCAAAAAGATGAGCTAGGACAGTTACAAGTTGACCTACAGCAAAAACAACAAGTCATTAAACAAAAACAAAAAGACTTGCAACAGCTTGATGTACAAATTGCCAAGCAACAAACCGCAGCACAAGCATTTTTATTGCAAAAACAGCAATTGAAAGATCAACTCGCTCAATTAGATACGCAGCTTGAAGAAGATGCGATGCAAAAAGATGATCTTGAAATTGATTTGCATGCATTGGCAATGAAGCTCGAAACTATTTTACCTGACTATAAAACTTTGCAATTTCAGGTAGAAGAATTAACAGAGCAGCTTGAGGAACAGCAACAAGTCTTACAACAGCAACAACAAGAACGTGAGATTTTACGACGTAATAGTACGCAGACAACTCAACAAATTGAGCTGCTTGAAAAAGATATTTCGTTCTTGCAGAGCCAATATCAACAAATTACAGCGCAAATGGAACAGGCGAAAAAGTTTGTTGACCCTATTCAGTTAGAGTTGCCAAACCTTGAGTCAGAGTTTCAACAACAATTTGCTCAAACCGAAAAGCTGCAAAAGACATGGAATGAATGGCAGATTGAGCTTAATAGTGTCCAAGAGAAGCAACAAACGCTTACAGATCAACGCCATCAATACCAACAGCAAGATGAAAAGCTTAGAGAGCAGCTTGAAGCCAAACGTTTAGCATGGCAAGCCGCCAAGTCGGACCGTGAGCACTATCAAGAACAGCTCAAAGAGTTAAATGCCGAGCTTCAAACGGGCTTGAAAATAGATTTAACTGAACACCAGCAAAAACTAGAAAAAGTACAGAAACAGTTTGAAAAAATCGGTGCAGTTAACTTAGCTGCTTCACAAGAGTTTGAAGAAGTTTCTCAGCGTTTTGATGAGTTGAGCCACCAGATTCAAGACTTGGAAAATACGGTAACTCAGTTAAAAGATGCGATGAAGAGCATTGACCAAGAAACCCGTAAGTTGTTTATGTCGACTTTTGATCAGATTAATCAAGAGTTACAAAATCTATTTCCAAAAGTTTTTAATGGTGGTGAAGCCAGTTTAAGTCTTGAGGATGATTGGCAATCTGGGGTTAAGCTCATGGCGAGACCACCGGGTAAGAAAAACAGTTCTCTAGCATTACTTTCCGGTGGAGAAAAAGCGTTAACAGCGTTAGCATTAGTATTTGCTATTTTCAGGTTAAATCCGGCACCGTTTTGTGTACTCGATGAAGTGGACGCTCCACTCGACGATGCGAATGTACAGAGATATTGTAATTTGGTAAAAGAGCTTTCTGAACATGTACAATTCATTTACATTACACATAATAAGCTGGCGATGACCATGGCAACTGACTTGTTGGGTGTAACCATGCCTGAACCGGGTACATCAAAATTAGTCACTGTCAATTTAGAACAGGCAAAAGAATACGGGTTAGTTTCGGAGTCATAGAATGGAAATCAATACGATTATTGGCATCGTTGTTGCCATTATTATCATGCTAATTGGCTTAAGAATGATTTTAAAAAAGCCGAACCATGCTGAACCCTCGCTAGACAGTGATTTGCATATTAATCCTGAAAGTAATCAACCGGTTATCCCTCGTCATGTACGAGATCAACTTGAACAGCCAGAAGTTACTGTTGCGTCAGCAGCCGTTGCTGAACGAGTGGAACCAACTTTAAGCGAGCCAGCCCAGTCAGAAGAAAAGGGAACAAAAGAATTAGAACAGGCTTCACAAGCTCAAACAGTCCAGACACAAGTACCCGTTGAAAATACGCCAGTAGAAGTAGAAGAAGTTAAAGCTGAAGAAAATACTGTTAGCCCAACTGTAAGTGAAAATAGTTCAGTTGAGTTAGTTGATACCGTTTCTGCTGAACCAGAAGTTGTTAGCTCATCAGAACCAAAAGTTGCAGAAGGGCAACCGAAAACTGAGCCGGAATTAAGCTTAAATCCAAATATCGAAACTGCTGAAATTGCTGAGTTTGAAGGTGAAAGCAACATTCTTGATGTACATTTACATGAGCAGCAACGTTTTGATGACGAAAGTGCGTTAGCAATGGCTGAGCAGATTATCGCATTAAATGTATATCCAAATCCGCGCCGTGCGTTATCGGGTGATAAAGCACTGAAAGTGCTTTTAAAATATGGTCTACGTTACGGTGAAATGTCTTGTTTCCACCGCTATGAAAATACTGATGAGCCGAGTGCATTGATGTTCTCTGTATTGCGTATGACTGATAATGGTCCTGCTGGTTTCGATTTAGAAACTTTATCGACTGAGCAAGTTCAAGGTTTAGCATTTTTCCTTGCACTTCCAAACAGCAAAGCTGTTACCGGTTTTGACATGATGACCAGTATTGCAGGCCTTATTGCTCGTGAAATTGATGGTAAGGTTTATGATGAAAATAACCTTGAATTTACGCCACAGTTAAAAGAGCATTGGCGCCATCATGTGATTGATTATCGTCCAGCACAGGCAACAGCCTAGTTTAAATTTTTGGTATAGGTTGCGATAATTGCAATATATCTAGTCGCAGCTCAGGGTGGAGAAATTTCCACCCTTTTTTATGGTGAATAAAATAATGGCAATAACTTCCGTGATCGAACAGATGCGTCAGCTTATTCAATTGATTGCAAAGCATAACCATGCCTACTATGTCATGGATCAGCCGACAATCTCGGACAGTGAATACGATCATTTATTTCATCAGTTAAAAGCTTTAGAAGAACAATATCCGGAACTTGTACAAGCCGACTCACCAACAACAAAAGTAGGTGGTCAAGCGCTTTCAAAATTTGAGAGTGTGACGCATGTGGTGCCAATGCTTTCACTTGGTAATGTATTTAACAAAGAAGACTTATTTGCATTTGCACGCCGTGTAGAAGAGCGACTTCCGAACCAGAAAGTACAATATGAAGTTGAGTTAAAACTCGATGGCCTTGCGATTTCACTATGGTATGAAAATGGTGTACTCGTTCGCGGTGTAACCCGTGGGGATGGCGAAACGGGTGAAGATATTACTCAAAATGTTAAAACCATTCGTAACTTACCTAAAGTTCTGCATTCAGAAAAATATGAAATACCTCGTCTACTTGAAGTACGTGGCGAAGTATTGATGCCAAAGTCTGGTTTTGAAAAACTCAATGCTGATCAAGAAGCAAAGGGAGAAAAAACCTTCGCTAACCCTCGAAATGCAGCCGCAGGAAGTTTAAGACAACTTGATCCAAATATTGCTGCTGCTCGACCTTTGGCATTTTATGCGTATGGGATTGCACAGTGTGAACCGAATCATGGCCTGACAACCATGCATGATAGCTTGCAATGGTTAACGGAACTTGGGTTCCAAATTGCTGAGCGTCAGTACTTGTGTAATTCAATTCAAGAAGTACAGCAGCGCTATGAGCAAATTCAACAAGAGCGTCCAAACTTGCAAGTTGAAATTGATGGCATGGTGGTGAAGGTTGATGACCTAAAACAGCAACAGCAGCTTGGTTTCTTAAGTCGTGAACCACGCTGGGCAACTGCTTATAAATTCCCGGCACAAGCTGCATTAACTACAGTTGAGCAGATTGACTGGCAAGTAGGGCGTACAGGGACTTTGACCCCTGTAGCACGCTTAAACCCTGTTTTTGTGGGTGGTGTGACTGTTTCTAACGTAACGTTGCATAATATTGGGGAAATTCATCGTCTGGATGTACGCATTGGCGATACGGTAAGTGTATATCGTACGGGTGACGTGATCCCTAAAGTAGAAAAAGTTTGGCCGGAGTTCCGTCCTGCTGAAGCAGAAGTTGTTCATTTACCAGAGTCCTGCCCAGTATGTGCTTCGCCTGTAGTGATGCCTGAAGGTGAGGCTCTCGCACGTTGTTCAGGCGGTTTATATTGTGCCGCACAGCGTATTGAAGCCATTCGTCACTTTGTATCGCGTAAAGCGATGGATATCGAGGGCTTGGGAGATCGTTGGGTAGAATCTTTATTACGTCTCGATTTACTCAAAGATGTTGCTGATATTTACCATTTGCATGAGCACAGAGAAACTCTGTTGGGCATCGAAAAAATGGGAGAAAAGTCAGTACAGAACCTAATAGATGCGATTGAAGCAAGTAAGAAAACAACTCTAGCACGTTTTATTTATGCATTAGGTATTCGTGGAGTAGGTGAAACAACGGCTAGAATGTTAGCAAATACATTTCAGACGCTTGAGGCTCTTAAAGCTGCGAATGTAGAAGCTTTAAAGAAAACCCCAGACGTAGGGGATATTACAGCAGAGTGGATTGCTGACTTTTTCTTGGCACCGCATAACATTGAAGTACTCGATCGTTTAATTGCTGCAGGAATTCATTGGGATGCGCCAACAGCACCAACGCGTCAGCCTTTAAATGGTGAAAGCTGGGTACTTACAGGTACATTAGAGCAAATGACCCGTGATCAGGCCACTCAAATGCTACAAGCATTAGGTGCACGAGTAAGTGGGAGTGTTTCTAGCAAAACAAAATGTGTAGTTGCTGGTGAGAAGGCGGGTTCAAAATTAGAAAAAGCTGCAAAGTTAGGTATCCCTATCATGAATGAAACAGATTTCTTATCACTCATGGCAGGCTATGGGCAAACTTTGAGCTAAAAGGTTAGCGAAATAAGAACCATTGATTTTAGTTACAAATTTATAAATTGATGGTTTTTGCTATATTTGAACGCTTGTCTGAGCTTATAAATCGGACAAGCGTTTCTTTTTGCAAAGGAAATTTAAATAACTTAAACTGCAAATGCGTATGTTTCTCATTTTAATTTGATAAAAATCATAAACTTAACTATTTTTTGTTTTGCAATCATTTTTAAGTTTGCCCATAATAGACTCATACGATAGGAGATTTATTATGCGTGGCAATCCAGAAGTCATAGACTATTTAAATATGCTCATTGGCGGAGAGTTGGCTGCCCGTGATCAATATTTAATCCATTCTCGTATGTATGAAGATTGGGGCTTAAACAAGATTTATGAACGTATTGACCATGAGATGCAAGAAGAAGCGTCTCACGCCGATGCGATTATTCGTCGTGTATTATTTTTAGGTGCCAAACCAAACATGCATCGTGAAGATATCAATGTTGGTACAGACGTTGTATCTTGCTTAAAAGCTGATTTAGCACTTGAATATCATGTGCGTGAAAAATTAGCGACAGGTATTAAACTTTGTGAAGAAAAAGGCGACTACATCAGTCGTGACATGTTACGTCAACAATTATCAGATACTGAAGAAGACCATACTTATTGGCTTGAAAAACAGTTGCGTTTAATTGAACTGATTGGCCTACAAAATTATATCCAGTCTCAAATTTAATGACTTGAAAAACCCAGCTTAGGCTGGGTTTTTTATTGGCTCATTTTAATAAAATGAAGTCACCGTTTAAATGTTAATTCTGCCAAATTGAATATATTCAAAGCCTTACTACATAAGGCTTTGGCAGTTACAAAAAAGTCAGAAAATTTGTATCAGACCCCATGTTTTTTTTGTGGAATTGGATATAATTTCGCCAACAAAAACCCTTGCCTAGAAATTTAATGAGGCAAGGGTTTTTCTATGGGGAATCGGTTGGTATGGATCGCCAATGGTTTTATGGTGAGCTTCGCGTATATGTTATTTTCCAAACCTGCTGTTTTAGATACAGCTACTCTCTTAAGTACACAACGATTAGCAACTCGTCTTAGCTTTTTTAGCTTGGGCTTTGCGATATCTGCATGGGCACCACTTATTCCGTATGCTCAGCAACGTTTAAACCTAAATCATGCAAATTTTGGTTTATTGCTGCTTTGTATGGGAATCGGCTCAATGATTGCTATGCCTGCGACTGGGGCTTTAGTTAAGCGTTGGGGATGTCGTCCATTAATTGCTGTGGCGACCATACTCTTGATGGTATTACTACCAAGTTTAACGATCTGGCATAGTCTTGTATCGATGGCTGTAGCGTTATTCATTTTTGGTACGGCAGCAGGTAGTCTTGGCGTTGCTATTAATTTACAAGCAGTTGTGGTGGAAAAGCACAGCTTACGTGCGCTCATGTCTAGTTTTCATGGTATGTGTAGCCTTGGCGGTTTAATCGGTGCCATGCTTGTCACTGCACTATTAGCAATTGGCCTTTCACCACTCATGAGCACATTGTCTGTAGTCATGGTTTTATTAGTGGTGAGCTTTGTTGCCATTCCATCTGCCTTAACAACATTTGAGCAAGATGAACAAGGTGCAGCGGAAATAACTGACGCGCCTAAAAAATCTTCACGTCCGAATGGTACGATCCTTTTGATTGGGATGATGTGTTTTATTGCCTTTTTGTCAGAAGGCGCGGCAATGGACTGGGGTGGTATTTATTTAACTAGTAAATACCAACTTAATCCTGCCTTTGCTGGGCTGGCTTATACTTTCTTCGCGCTTAGTATGACAAGTGGTCGTTTTGCAGGGCATATCTTGTTAAAACAGTGGGGTGAGAAAACTATTGTGACTTATAGTGCAATTGTTGCTGCTCTTGCTATGGTCACTATTGTGATGGCACCTGTTTGGCAAGTTGTCGTATTGGGTTATGCACTTTTAGGTTTAGGCTGTTCTAATATTGTACCAGTCATGTTCTCTCGTGTCGGACGCCAAAATGATATGCCTAAAGCAGCGGCACTGTCTTTAGTGTCAACGATTGCTTATACAGGTTCATTAAGTGGCCCGGCCTTAATTGGGTTGATTGGCCAGTGGACTAGCCTAACCACTGTCTTATCAGGAGTGGCGGTTTTATTAACCATGATTGCTATACTCAATCGCTTTACTCTTGTGAAGGCAAAGTAATTTAAGCTTGCTTACCAGCCGCGGAACATCGAGAAAAACATCCTCGATGTTCCCTAAGCTTAAATTATTATAAAACATGGTAAGTGGGTTGATACTTTTCTTGTAAGGACAACTTAGACTTTGTGAATGTCGGAGAATTTTCTAAATCCTTCAAGAAATTATTTCGCCAATCGCTCAGGTCAGTAGCTGCTAAACCTTCTATTAACTGTTCATAACGATTAATACGTTCAGCTTTGGACATCTCTAGAGCGGTTTTTAAAGAATCCATCATGGCTGCTCTATCTAATGGATCAACAATCAATGCTTGAGTCATTTGTTCAGCAGCACCGGCATATTTAGATAAAATCAGCACACCTGGGTTCTCTGGATCTTGAGCCGCAATATATTCTTTTGCGACCAAATTCATACCATCACGTAATGAGCTAATCCAGCAAATGTCAGAACGACGATAAATATGCATCAAGCTGTCATGTTGAACTGTGTCGAAGCAACAATCGATAGGTCGCCAATCTTCATGAGCAAACTCTTCATTAATCAGTTCTAATTTGGCCTTAAAGCGTTGGTATAAGCGTTGATAGGCTGGAATATCTGTACGTGAAGGCGTTGCAACTTGAAGGTGACGTACCAATCCATGATATTCAGGATTGGTTTCAAGGAAAGTTGCAAATGCATTGAAACGCTCAAGTAAACCTTTTGAATAATCAATCCGGTCAACCCCAATAATTGTTTTTTGACGTGGTATATCTTCAAAGTTAAATACGTATGGGGTATGAAAGGCCTGTTGTGCTTGGCGCTGAATAAGCTCTGGTTGAACCCCAATAGGATAGGACTTAATCAAGATTTGACGTTTTTTATAACTGATTCTGTCGCTTAGTATTTTTTGAGCTTCAAGTAAGCCCATACAGGTTTGCATACAGGTGTTCTGATCGGTTTGAGTTTGTAAACCAATCACATCATATTGGCAAAGATCTTGGACTAACTGTAGTGCAACTGGGATCTTGCGCCAGATATTTAAGCTTGCGAAAGGAATATGCAAAAAGAAACCGATTTTATTTTGCATACCTAATTCACGGCAATGACGAGCTACGCTGAAAAAGTGATAGTCATGCACCCAAATCAGATCATCGGGCTGAGCAATCTGTTGTAATTTTTCAGCAAATAAACGATTGACCTTTTGGTAGGTATTATATTCTTCTGCATTATATTCGATCAGGTCATCTCGATCATGCATGGCAGGCCATAATACTTTATTGACAAAACCACAGTAGTACTGTGCATATTGCTGATGTGTAAGAGGGCAGGTAATGTAGTCGATCCCATGAGAATATGCCTGATCGAATTCAGGCGCTTCAGTATCGGTAATTTGCTGACCATTCCAGCCTAACCAAATGCCGTTACTATCATTTAATGCGTCTTGTACAGCTACTGCAAGGCCACCTGCTGAAGCCTTACCCGATGGCATACTGATTCGATTCGATAACACGATTAATTTAGACATATTTGTTCTCCATTCTGATCTTGACTATTTTTGACGTATAACTTTTTTATTTTTTCTAGGAAGAAAAAAAGAAAATTAGACACACTATTAATATCTTTTAATCTATATTGAGCCTCTGTTTCACCAGAACCTACTTTAATTGAAGTGCCAAACTGTTGATTAATAAAAATGAAACCTGATTCATCCGTTAAATCATCTCCTATAAATATGGGGTGAGTTAACGGTAAATTAAGATGATTTAATACTGTTTGTATTGCTTTACCTTTATCTGCCTGTTTAGGTAATAATTCAACGACAAATTTTCCTCTATTTAATTTTAATTGAGGATAAAAATATTTAATCTGTTGCATAATATAAATTGCATTATCTTCTAATTCCGGGTTTTTTCGATAATGTAAAGCAATAGAATGTCCTTTATCCTCAATTAATAAATCGGGATATTTTTCACAAGAATTTATAATATCTTCTTTTAATTTTTGAAAATTAATATCGCTTAAATCTGGGCGAATATAAGTATCAGAATCAAAATAAATATCTAAACCATGTAAGCCCGCTATAGGTAATTCAATAGACTGAAGTAGCTTACTCGCTGTTTCAACATCACGTCCTGTTACAGCAATCACGGGTATATTTAACTCAATAATTTTTTTTATAACTTCTAAGGTAGTATTTGGAATAAAACTATGCTCAGGATGAATTTGAAATGGAGCTAATGTTCCATCAATATCCAGAAATAAACAATAATTTTTATCTGTAGGTAAGGTATTTATAATATCATTGGGTGTAACAAAATATGTATCTTTTTCTCTCCCATCAGATATTATACTTTGATTGTTCATATTTGCCTGCCCATATTTTTTGATCAATATTTAATCTTCTAACATTAAAATGAATTGATGAGTCATTTTTTTTAATAAAAAAACATAAGTATTAACATTAATTACATTGCATAATGGATTTATGGGTGAAGTGTGGATTATGTTGTTTTTTGATTTGCTTCAATGTTTAGATAATTAAATTTTTGTATATTTCATATAAATATTTTAGGCCTTATTTATCAATATATTTCAGAATATTTAACAGCCCTAAATAGTTGATTTTACTTTTTTGAATTCGATTTTTATATTGATTTTAAAAGATATTTTAAATTGATATTAATATATAATTTCCATAAATTTGTCTTTGAGCGTGCATATGAAGTTACAAAATAAAATTTTATTGATTACAGGTTGGGGAGTAGGAATAGAACCTTTGCAATCGTTAAAATTAGGTTTAATGAAAGCTGGGTATGGCACGCAACTTATTAATATTTTTAATGTTTTAGGTGGTGACTTTCACGAGCAGCTTGATTTTTTAACTGATATTGATGTGGTTGTAGGTTGGTCTTTAGGTGGACAGTTAGCAACATACCTGATTGACTTTTTTTATAAACAAACGGGCCAAACTAAAACGTTAATTACGCTTGCCTCTAATCCTTGTTTTGTGGCTAATACCTCGTGGCATACTGCTATGCCTGCTGATGTATTTAGTCAATTTAAAGCTTCCTTTTTACAGAATCCCCAAGCTACTTTAAAACGTTTTTATTATTTAATTACACTTGGCTCATCTCAGGCAAAACAAGATTGGCTTAGCGTACAAAACATAGCAAATCCGCCCACAAATGAACTGTTATTAGACGGTTTAAAAATGCTTGAGCAGCTAAATTTGGTAGATAACTTGAAAAACTATTCGGGACGACAGTTTCACCTGTTTGCTGAACAAGATAATGTCATTCCTTGCAAGATTGTTGAAAATTTTAAAGATATAGCGACAGAAAACATGGGTTATAAGCTATTAAAAGATGCTACTCATGCTTTTCCCTACTTACAGGTAGAGAGGACAATTGAAGAAATCTGCCAATTTTTAACAATTCATCAGCAAAGTTCATAAGCTTTGATTGATCTCGCAATTTTCTTTCATTCTTAACAGGTTTAACATGTGCTAAATGAAAGATTTGATTGCTGTAAAAGGGTATAGAGGATGACCGATAATTTTGATTTGGAACATATTTGGCATCCATATACTTCAATGACCCAACCTTTACCCACATTTAAAGTGAAGCGTGCCTATGGGGCAACGATTGAACTTGATGATGGTAGAACTTTAATTGATGGTATGTCATCTTGGTGGTGTGCAATTCATGGCTATAACCACCCTGAACTTAATCAGGCAGTGACCGACCAGCTACAAAATATGTCTCATATCATGTTTGGCGGTTTAACTCATGATCCTGCTATTGAACTTGGCAAAATTCTTTTAAAAATTACACCGCCGAGTCTCGATAAAATTTTTTATGCAGACTCAGGTTCGGTTGCCGTTGAAGTTGCTTTGAAAATGGCTGTGCAATTCTGGACAGCACAAGGTCAACCACAAAAAACAAATTTTATTACTACACGTTCTGGTTATCACGGTGATACATGGAATGCGATGTCTGTTTGTGATCCAGTGACAGGCATGCATCAGATTTTTGGTACCAGCTTACCGAACCGTCTTTTTGTAGCAGCACCGCAAACCAAATTTCATGAAGAGTGGAACCAAGAAGATATTGCCGAGTTAGAGCAAGCTATTCAGCAAAATCATGAAAACCTTGCTGCACTGATTATTGAGCCGATTGTCCAAGGGGCAGGAGGCATGCGCTTTTATCATCCTGAATATTTACGTCAGGCTAAAGCGCTTTGTGAAAAATATCATCTGTTATTAATTTTTGATGAAATTGCCACTGGTTTTGGTCGTACAGGTAAGCTCTTTGCTTGGGAACATGCTCAAGTCGAGCCGGATATTATGTGCCTAGGTAAAGGGTTAACAGGCGGTTATATGACTTTGTCTGCGACTTTAACGACAAAGCATGTAGCAGAAACCATTAGTCGCGGTGAGGCTGGGGTATTTATGCACGGCCCAACTTTTATGGCCAATCCACTCGCTTGTGCCGTTGCTTTAAAAAGTACGCAATTATTAATTGAGCAAGATTGGCAGGCCAATATTAAGCGAATTGAGCAACAGCTTAGTCAATATTTAATGCCTTTAAATCAGCTTGATTATGTTGCCGATGTAAGAGTGCTCGGTGCAATTGGTGTAGTGGAACTCACCTTTAATGTCGATATGAAAACTTTACAGCAACAATTTGTAGAGCGTGGAATCTGGATTCGTCCTTTTGGAAAATTAGTTTATGTCATGCCGCCTTATGTCATCACTCAACAAGAGTTAAGTGGCTTGCTCGAACAGTTGGTTGAAGTAGTTAAAACGATGCAGGGGGCACATTAAGATGTCATTGCTCGATCATTTTGCTACAGAGTTAGATGAGTTAAAACGACAAGGTAATTTCAGACAATTTACCCAAAATGTGCAGCATGGCCGTTTTATTACGATTCAAAATAAAACGATGCTCAATTTAGCTTCAAATGACTATCTTGGGTTGGCAGCTGATATTGATCTTCGCCAAGAATTTTTAGATTGCTATCCATTAGAACGCAGCTATTTTAGTTCTTCATCTTCACGTTTATTAACCGGCAATTTTGATGAATATGAACAGTTGGAAAATAGCCTAAGCCAAGCATTTGGTGGTCGGGCGGCTCTATTATTTAATAGTGGCTACCATATGAATATTGGTATTTTGCCCGCTGTTGCTGATAGTAAAACTTTAATTCTGGCAGATAAGTTAGTTCATGCCAGTATGATTGATGGGATTCGTTTGTCTGGTGCCCAGTATGTGAGGTATCGACATAATGATTTACAGCATTTAGAGCAACTTCTACAAAATTATCATGATGATGACCAGATTGAACGAATTATTGTGGTCACGGAAAGTATTTTTAGTATGGATGGCGATGAAACAGATTTAACCGCTTTAGTCCAGCTTAAAAAACGCTTTGCTAAAACCATGTTATATGTCGATGAAGCGCATTCAATTGGCGTACGTGGACAGCAAGGTTTAGGATGTGCCGAACAATATAATGTAATTCAGGAAATTGATTTTCTAGTTGGTACCTTGGGTAAAGCGCTAGCAGCAGTCGGTGGTTATATTATTTGCCATCCAATTATTAAAGATTATCTCATTAATAAAATGCGTCCGCTTATTTTTAGTACCGCTCAACCTCCGATTGTTATGGCATGGGCAAATTTTATTTTTAAAAAAGTATTAATGGCTCAATCTCAACGTGAACATTTAAAAAATATTAGCCAATATCTTCAACAAGCAGTGGTGCAAAAGGGGTATGTGAGTCCATCGACCAGCCATATTATTCCAGTGATTGTGGGAGAAAGTCAGGCTGCTATCGATAAGGCGAAACAGGTTCAGGAAAGCGGTTTTTATGCCATGCCTGTACGTCCACCAACAGTACCTAAAAATAGTTCGCGTTTGCGCATTTCCTTAACATCAATGGTTGAGCAACATGAACTTGAAGCATTGGTGAGTTTCCTGTGAGTTTGAATAAAAATTTGGTTGCCCAACGTTTTGCTAAAGCAGGGCAAAGCTATTCAAAGCATGCAATTGTCCAAAAACAAATTTGCCAAAACTTAACGAACTTACTAAAGCAATTTTGTCCAAGCGCAATGTCACGTGTCTTTGAAATTGGTTGTGGTTCTGGCAATTTAACTCGTCTGCTTGTTGAATCTTTTCAAATTGAAAATTTAGTTTTAAATGATTTGTATGCAGAGGTGCAACAGCACTTTAATCATGAAGAACATGTGAAATGGTTAATTGGAGACGTTGAAACCTTAGAATTCCCTCAGCAGCTCAATATGATTGTTTCCGGTTCAGCTTTGCAATGGATGCAAGATTTACCACGGCTACTTCAACATTGCTATGCTGCTTTAAATGAGCAAGGCTGGCTATGCTTTTCAACATTTGGTCCTAAAAACCTCATTGAAATTAAAGAGCTAACTGGGCAAGGTTTAAATTATTGGAATCTTGAAAATTGGAATAGTGCCTTAACTCAGGCTGGTTTTGAGATTTTGCATTTGGCACAGTCGGAAACTCAGCTTTATTTCGATTCGCCTAAAGCCGTGTTGCAGCATTTAAAAGCAACAGGTGTAACGGCAACTGCTCAGCATCGTTGGACTAAGCAATCTTTACAGCAGTTTTATCAAGATTATGACCGGTTTAAGCACGCCGAGGGGTACTCCCTAACATATCACCCGATTTATTGTATTGCCCGGAGAATGAAGTAAATGAGTGGCCAGATCTATTTTGTGAGTGGGATTGATACCGAAATTGGTAAAACCTACGCGACAGGTTTCTTAGCAAAATTATGGACTGAGCAGGGTAAAAAAGTAATTACCCAAAAACTTATTCAAACAGGTAATGCTGATATCTCTGAGGATATCCAGAAGCATCGTGAAATTATGGGGCAAGGTTGGTTTCAAGAAGATCATGACAAGCTAACTATGCCGGAAATCTTTAGTTATCCTGCTTCACCTCATTTAGCAACGCGTCTTGATAACCGAGAGATCGATTTTCAAAAAATTGAGAATGCGACTAAAACATTGGCTGAGCGTTTTGAAATTGTATTGTTAGAAGGTGCAGGTGGCTTAATGGTACCCTTAACCACCAGTTTACTTACTATTGATTACGTTGCTCAGCATCAGTTTCCTGTTATTTTGGTGACGTCTGGTCGTTTGGGGAGTATTAACCATACATTGCTTAGTCTCGAGGCACTTAAGTCACGTGGTCTGAAATTAAAAGCTTTGGTTTACAACCTAAAAGATGAATCAAAAGATCCATTAATCTCTCAAGATACTTCAAATTATTTGAAGAACCATTTAGCCATTCATTTCCCTGAAGCTGAGTGGATTGAACTAGCAAAAATGAATGAATTAAAAAATTAGGCCATAAAAAACCGCTCTAAATTGATCTGACCCCATAAAGTTGGACAATTAATTAAGCAGCTTCTAAGGACTGAGTTCTGTATTGTACAGGGCTTAGTCCTTTTAATTTAACCTTGATTCTTTCATGGTTGTAATAATGAATGTATTCTTTCACAGTTTTCTCTAATTCCTCAACAGAATTAAATTTTTCACCGTAGAAACATTCTGATTTAAGTATTCCAAAGAAACTCTCCATTGATGCATTATCTAAGCAATTTCCTTTACGAGACATACTTTGGGTTAAACCATTTTCTGCTAGTTCTCGCTGATAATGACGCATTTGATATTGCCATCCCTGATCTGAATGGATGATAGGCTTTTCATGATCTGCAAGCTTCGTAAGTGCATCTTTCAACATATTTTTTACTAACTCATACATTGGTCTACGGTGGGTTTGGAAGGCAATAATTTCCCCATTAAACAAGTCCATAATTGGTGATAGGTAAAGCCTATCTCCTCGAATATTAAACTCGGTTACATCCGTTACCCATTTCTGATTTGGTTTGTCAGCTTTAAATTGGCGCTGTAGTACATTATCTGCAACTTGCCCGATGTCCCCTTTGTAAGAACGATATTTTGCGATTCTAATGCGTGATTTAAGTTTCATTGACTGCATGAGTCTTTGTACACATTTATGGTTAATTGTTAATCCCATATTCTTTAAAGCAAGAGTAATTCTACGATAGCCATACCGACCTTTATGCTTATGATAGATCATCTTAATTTGCTGCTTAAGGTCACTGTATTTGTCGTTAAGCTTTGATCGCTGCTCATGATAAAAGTACGTGCTTCGAGCCATCTGTGATGCACGTAATAGATATTTCAATTTATAGTTTTGCCTTAATTCAGAAATGAATCTTGTAACCGTTGCTGTTCGGCTTGTTCCTGTTCTTTCTGCTTCTGAATCAAGGCTCTCCGCTTTTTTAAATAAGCGTTCTCAGCTCGTAGATATGCAAGTTCTTCTAGTAGCTGTTCTTGGGTTTTGTCTCTATCATTCAGAGCATTTTTGACTTTTTTTATCTTAGGCTTTGGCACGGATTTAGGTCGTCCTTTCGGCTTAGCTTTTAAGCCATCTATACCGTGTTCTTCGTATTGGAGCAACCAACTTAATAACTGTGTGTGTGATTTCAGATTAAATTGATTTGTAGCTTCACGTACAGATAAACCTTGTTCAAGAACAGACTGAATAACTTTAAATTTAAATTCAGGAGTATATACAGTATTTGTGTTTTTCCTGCTCAGACCCTCAGCACCATGATTATTATAATTGGCTACCCATTTAGCAACATCGCTATGATGTATTCCAAATTTATGACTTACTTGGTGTCTGCCAAAACCAGATAAGTAATATTGGACAACCTCAAGTTTAAATTCTTGAGAATATTTAGCCATAGAAAAGCACCCTCCAAGTTAGACTGAATGTGTCCAACTTTCGGGGTGCAGTTCA
>NZ_JAKTIM010000008.1:0-26995 GCF_027855455.1 Acinetobacter sp. AOR01_HL
AGCTATTGAAAAATATGGTCGACCTGAAATATTTAATACAGACCAAGGCAGTCAGTTTACCAGTGATGCATTTATTGATGTATTGAAATCAAATGACATCCAAATCAGCATGGATGGTAAAGGTCGATGGGTTGATAATGTGATGGTTGAACGATTATGGCGGAGCGTTAAATATGAAGAGGTGTATCTCAAAGCCTACAGCAATGTTTTGGATGCGAAGAAGCAATTAAACGCATATTTTGAATTTTATAATTTGAAACGACCTCATTCGAGTCTGGACAAAATGACTCCAGATGAGTTTTACTATGACCAGCTACCACAACAAAATAAGGTAGCTTAACTAGAGCAGAGTATCACTTATAAATAAGCTTTTAGTTGTTCAAACATGTGGGACCACCTCTTTAGTCTGTAGTTAAACTTTCATTATTATGAAATTATCAAAAACCGAATAAAATCCATATTAATGAGACACACTATCTCAAAAATGACTTAATCTTGAGTTGAAGACCAAAATCTCATTAACAACAAATTCACTTGTCTTGAATATTATTCAAAACCGGGTCTTTCATTAATAAGTGTTTCGAACTCCTCCGATAAAAAATCTAATAGTGCTCGAACGCTTGGCAATAGTCCTTTTCGCGAGGGGTAAACTGCATGCATAATGCTATTTTTTAATTCCCAATTTGGCATTAAATTAATTAATTCACCACGCTCAATTTCTTTATAAATCAGGGCAAAAGGTAATTGAGCAATCCCAACTCCTCTTAATACCGCATCTCGTACACCAATCATGTCGTTTACAATCAAACGTGGTGTATGTATAACTTTTTCGATTTTACCATTCTCTCGACTGTATAGTATCCATATACTTTTTTGTTCCGAGTTACCTAACCCAATTGAAGGATAACCACATAGATCTAATGGGGTTTCGGGCATACCATGTTGCTGGACCAGCTCACAATGCCCCACTATACATTGCGGATTTTTTGCAAAAATCTTCATGACCTGATCGGAATCTTCCAAGGGCGGAAATCTAATTCTTAACGCGATATCTATTCCGTCATTTAACAGGTCAATATTCTTATTGGTTACTTCAAGATGAATATTAACTTGGGGATACAACCTCATAAATTTTGAAATCATATCTGCAATGTGGTCATATAACCATGCAGGCGGGCAACTGACTCTTATTACCCCACAAGGTTCTGCCTGATTTCTTTCAATGACTTGCTGTGCAGCTTCTGCACCTAAAATCATATTTTGACATTGATGATAGTATTCTCGTCCTAACTCGGTTACATCAAATTGACGAGTATTTCTATTGATTAATCTTACCCCTAACCTTTCTTCTAATAATAAAATGCGGCGGCTTAACTTAGATTTTGGAATATCAATTTCGCGACTAGCAGAAGCAAACCCTCCATGTTGTACAACTTTTACAAAATAATAAAGATCATTTAAATCTGTTTTCATGCAATTACCACTGTTTCAATTTTAGGATTCTTTAGCCTAATTTTGTGTAGTTCCGTCCTTTCTCACTTAATTATATAGTTCATAAGTGACCAAACTTATGGCACAAAAATAATATTTGTATTATTTAATTATATTTAATAAAGGTGAAAAAAATGACTAGTGAAAACATCCGTGACCCAAAACAAGATCATCTTTTAACTCCAGAAAACTCTGCTTTTATTGTCATTGATTATCAACCGGTTCAAGTAAACTCTATTGCTTCGATGGATCGTCAACTGTTGATTAATAATATTGTAGGCACGGCAAAAGCTGCCATTGTTTATAATTTGCCAATTATCCATTCAACCGTAAATGTTAAGACTGGTTTAAATAAACCACCGATTCCACAATTGAGTAAGGTTTTGAAAGATTACCCTACCTATGACCGTACAAGTATTAACTCTTGGGAAGATACCGAATTTAAAGAAGCCGTAAAAGCAACAGGCCGTAGAAAACTCATTATGACAGCGCTTTGGACTGAAGCTTGCTTAACATTTCCTGCACTAGACGCCCTAGCTGAAGGATATGAAGTATATGTTGTGGTAGATGCTGTAGGTGGTACTTCTGTTGCAGCGCATGAAGCTGCTCTACGCCGTATTGAACAAGCAGGCGGCAAAATGATCAGTGTTGCTCAGTTATTCTGTGAACTGCAACGTGATTGGAAACGTTCAGAAACTGTACCTCAATTTATGAAATTATTTATTGAGACTGGTGGTACAGCTGGTATCCAATTCTCTTACGACAAAGCTGAATAAAAGTTTTGTATTGCTCCTATTTAAAGGATACACATCAAAATGAGTGCTGTTTATTTAGTAGTGGGACTTCGAGCAAAACCAGAAAAGATTGATCAGGTCAGAAGTGATCTTATTGAAGTGGTAGCTCCATCCCGCAAAGAAAGCGGCTGTATCACTTATGAATTATTCCAAGATCAAAATGATCCTAGTCTATTTATATTTTATGAACATTGGGCTAGTGAAAAAGATCAGGAACATCATCATAATTTTGGACCACATATCCAAAACTTTCAAAAAGAAGGCATGGGTAACGTTGAAAAAATAGAATTTTTTCATCGGCTTCAAGCATTGGCTTAGTATCAATTTATATTATTAAATTTTCAATTTTTTGTACCTCCTTTTAAGGAGGTACTTTTATTTAAAATAAAGAAAGACCGTCAATTTTTTTATTGAAACCCCTTCGTTAAGAGCTTTTTATTTAGCTTGCATTATTTCCATTTTTATTTATGATTGAGTAATCACTCAATTATTTTATTTGTATATGGCTCGTCCTCGTAGTGAAGATAAACGTAATGCAATTTTAAGCGCTGCTATCAAAACATTGGCAGAGCTTGGCGAGCGTGCGTCTACCTCAAAAATTGCCAAAGTTGCTGGCGTAGCAGAAGGTACTTTATTTACCTATTTTAGTAATAAAGAAGAACTGCTTAACCAATTATATCTTTCACTAAAGGCTGAGTTACGTCAGGTCATGATGCATGGTTACCCCACTAACGCTGACCTGCAAACACAAATGTCGCACATTTGGCAAAGCTATTTGGACTGGAGTTTAGAAGCTCCCCTTAAACGTAAAGTGATGGCGCAGCTTTCAACATCGGAACAAATTACTGAGCAAAGTAAACAAATTGGTATGCAAACCTTTTGTGATTTTACTCAAAACATTCAAGAACGTATTAACGATGGCAAATTAAGAGATTACCCGCCGTTATTTATTGCTTCAATTTTAGGTGCGCTTGCCGAAGTTACACTTAATTTTATTGCCCAAGACCCTTCTCAAGCCGAGCGTTACCGCAAATCTGGTTTTGAAGCCTTTTGGCATGCAGTTTCAATATAGATTAAAGTAAGGATGCACGGCGTCCTTATTTTTGAATGGATTAATGAGTGAGTAAATACTCATTTAAATAAATCAAAATAAGCACTTAACCCAAGTTCTTATTTGCACATTAGGTTTGTTCCAATAAGGAAAAATAAGATGACTATTTCAAATACAACAGACTTATCTTCTCCCCTAATGCCATCTCAACAACACAATGGCAAATTTAGAAATACGCGTCCGAACCAACACCAGCCTTCGTTTGGCAAAACGCTTCAACTCATGTGGAAGTTTCTATTTAACAAACCCAAAGATACCGTTCCAGACAGAGAAATTCCTGTTCTAAGTTTGTCAAAAGAACAATTATTAAGTGCGCCTGACCGCTCTCTATTCCGTTTGGGCCACTCAACTATTTTACTAAAACTACAAAATGAGTTTTGGTTAACCGACCCTGTTTTTTCGGAGCGTGCCTCACCTTTTCAATGGATTGGTCCAAAACGTTTTCACCAACCACCGATTAGTATTGCAAACTTACCACCCATTAAAGGCGTGATTTTGTCGCATAACCACTACGACCATCTTGACTACCATGCGGTCATGCAGCTTAACGATAAAGTTGAGCATTTCTTAACACCACTTGGTGTAGGCGACACCCTTATTAAATGGGGAATTCCAGCAGAAAAGGTTCAGCAGCTCGACTGGTGGGACACTACACATGTAGATGGACTCGAACTGGTGGCTACCCCTGCCCATCATTTTTCAGGCCGTGGAATGGGTGATAGCAATGCGACGCTTTGGGCGTCGTGGGTGATTATTGATAATGACTTACGTGTATTTTTTAGCGGTGACACGGGATATTTTGACGGTTTTAAAAAGATTGGACATCGTTACGGTCCTTTCGATCTGACCATGTTAGAAACTGGTGCTTACGACCCCGAATGGCCCGATGTTCATATGCAACCAGAGCAAACTTTACAAGCTCATATCGATTTAAAAGGACGTCATTTGTTGCCTATCCATAACGGTACTTTCGACTTGGCACTTCATGCTTGGGACGACCCTTTTGAACGTATCGTCGCTTTGGCTCAACAAAATAATTTAGCGATTAGCACACCGCAAATGGGTGAATTATTGAACTTAGAGGAACCAAATATTGAAAATTATTGGTGGCGTTCGTAAGTTTTCCGATAATTTTTTAAATTATTTATCCTATTAAATTTCAATTTAAAGGTATTTAAATTCAGTTATATACCCTACACATCTAGCCTTAATACCACTTTCAAACAAAACTAGGACTAACTTTGTCTTAGTTTTATTGTTGACTTAAAACACAGACTACATTAGTCTGTGTTTATAGTTGATCAATTATGAAATTAAATGGCTTATATCACTAGTAGCGTCGAGTATGCGATTCACTGTCTTCTTTTTCTTGTGAACAATGAAGATAAACCTTTGAGTAGTAAGGATCTTGCTGAATTACAAGGAGTCTCTCCGAGTTTTATGGCCAAGATTTTTCCCAAACTTGAAAAGGCAGGTCTGGTTGTTGCTCAAGAAGGTGTTCGCGGCGGCTATTTACTGGCTCGATCTGCCCACGAAATCAGTTTTTTAGATATCGTAAATGCAATCGAAGGTGAAAAACCGCTTTTTGAGTGCCAAGAAGTGCGTGGTAAATGTGCAGTCTTTAACAATGTCCCGCCAGATTGGGCAACCAGTGGTGTGTGTGCCGTACATGCTGTCATGCTACAGGCCGAAAAAGCTATGCGAGACGCTTTAGGTGTTCATACACTTGGCGATATTGCAGACCGTTTTGGCCGTTATGCCCCCGACGTATTTTTTAGTGATGTAAATGGTTGGATCAACGAGCGCATTGAAGGAAGAACAGCAAAAATGCGGAAAAGTAAAATATCGCGGGATATCCCCGACTAATAAGTTGGTAGGGGCTCGCACCCTAACATAAAACACCCTTAATCCTTTTTAAATGCCTTCTCAGATTTTTTCGGACAATCAGAGAATGGATTCGCTCACCCTAAATTTTGTGATGAGCTGGAACGTGTTGTCCGAAAAATCTATCAAAAGGATAATCCAATGAGTAAGCGTATTATTATTGCTGGTTCTGGCTTTGCAGGTTTATGGGCTGCACTCGCGGCACAAAGAGCAATTCACTTAGCATCGCAAGAACAAAACGTTGAAGTAATGATGGTTTCCCCTAGCCCAAATGTCGGGATTCGTCCTCGTCTTTATGAGGCCGTGCTTGAAAACATGAACCCTGATATTTCAGAGTTATTAAGTGTGGTGGGAGTTAAATTTCTGGCAGGTTGGGTCAATAAAATTGATGTCAACCAACAAACTATCGAAGTTGCAACCACCGATGGCAACAAACAAAACTTAAGCTATGACCGTTTTGTTCTGGCAACCGGAAGTACGACTTTTATGCCCCCTATACCGGGTCTAAAAGAATATGGATTTAGCGTAAATACATTAGAAGATGCTGAAAAACTAGATCATCATCTTAAAAACTTAGCCACTAAACCTGCAAATGCAGCTCGTAATACTGTAGTCGTTGCTGGTGGTGGTCTTACTGGGTTAGAAACCGTGACCGAAATGCCTGAACGTTTGCGTAGCATTTTAGGTGAAATGGATGTCCGTGTGGTTTTGGTTGATTCCTCGACAGACATTGGTGCGGCAATGGGTGACCAAGCTGCGACTGTTATTCGAGAGGCCCTTAACGAACTCGGTGTTGAAGGTAAAGCTGGGCTAAGAGTTACTGCGCTAGATGCCACTGGCGTAACGCTTTCTAACGGCGAAAAAATTGAAACAGAAACCGTGATCTGGACAGCTGGCATGCGGGCCAACCCACTCGCCTCTCAAATTGCTGGTGAAAAAGATAATTTGGGCCGTTTGATTGGGGATGCTTATTTACATGCACCTGAAGCAAAAAACATTTTTGTGACTGGCGATACTGTAAAAGTTCCAACCGATGATTTAGGCAATTTTAATGTGATGTCGTGTCAGCATGCTATGAGCTTAGGCCGTGTGGCGGGTTATAATGCTGCGGCAGAATTGGTTGATTTACCACTTCATCCATACAGCCAACCAAAGTATGTCACTTGTGTTGACTTAGGTCCTTGGGGTGCACTTTATACCGAAGGTTGGGATCGTCAGGTTCAATTTGTGCGTGAAGAAGCGAAAAAAATTAAACAGGAAATTAATACTGTCTGGATTTATCCACCAGTTGCAGACCGTGAAGCAGTTTTTGCAATAGCAAACCCTGATTTTGTGATTGTTCCTTAAATTTAACCTCGTAGGATCAATCCATTTATTTAAAAACCCTAAAAGTAAGCCCATCGCTGGTCCTACTTTTAGGGTTTATATTTGAATTACTAAATTATGACTTTTCTAGCTCTTCTATTATCGCTAAAGCCGTCTTTTTAGCTGAAAAAGGGTTTTGACCGGTAATTAATTTGCCGTCTTGAACGACGTATGGTGCAAAAGGAATAAAAGCTTTTTCATAACGAGCGCCATATTCTTTCGCTAACTCTTCGGCATTGTACGGCACTTTTTTTGCCACCCCTGCCAAAACCTCTTCACTCCATGCAAAGCCTGTTAATTTTTTACCTTTTATAAGTCGTTCACCATTTGAAAGTCTGACATTGAGCAAGCCACAATAGCCATGACAAACACTCGAAACAATGCCGCCTTTTTCATAAATGTTTTTGGTGATTTCTTGCAATTCAGGGTTATCTAAAAAATCCCACATCACCCCATGGCCACCTGTGTAATAGATCACGTCATAGTCTTGCCAATTAATATCGGAAGGCTTAAAGGTATTTGCCAGCAGCGTAATAAAAGCCTGATCTTTTTCTCGGTCTTTAACAGACTTATCTGCAACTAAAGGCAAAAGTGACTTAGGTTCAATTGGAGTTTTACCGCCATTTGGACTCACAATATCTTGTATGTAACCTTGCTTTTCAAATTCATCATAGGCATGGGTGAGTTCGCCTAACCATAGGCCTGTTGGTTCATCTACATCCTTATAGCGTGAAACATTGGTGACGACGTGTAATATGCGTTTAGACATTTTCTCACCTCATTTTTCATATTTATAATTCTATTCTTTCATCTATCAAAGCATAGAAAGCTGTTAATGAAAGTGTGTGGTTAGTAAAGTTATGAACCTTGCTTTTACACTACTATAAGTCTAAAGTTAACTTTAATGTCAATAGAGTCTGTGCCATGAATATTAGCGAGTTATCGAAACTAAGCGGCTTAAGCACCCCTACAATTCGTTACTACGAGCAAATCAAACTCTTACCTAAAGCAAAAAGAAAATCGAATGGTTACCGTGAATATACCGATAACGATTTGAAGCAACTTTCTCTTATCCAACAAGCCCAGCAAGTTGGTTTTTCTTTAGCAGAAATTAAAGCTTTTTTGCCTTCAAAAGTTGCCACTTGGAACCATGATGCCCTTATTCAAACAATTGAATTAAAAATTCAAGAAATCGAGCTTTTAGAACAAAAACTCAAGGTGAGTAAGCAAAACTTACGTACCATGATTAATGCCATTAATGACAAACCCGATGAAATTACCTGCGAACAAAATGCAGAACGGCTCATGAATCTCTATTTCGACAAAGCAAAAACACCGTAGTTTTAAACTTTAAATAGAACTTTTCTTGAAAAAAACCAATTGCAGGCCAAAGCTGTAATTCGTCTTTTCCATGCAAATATTATAGAAAAAAATCAGCTTATCTTTTGATAGTGAAGACCTATCGCGCCAGAAGCAAACGTTTTATTTTCAATGAGTTTAAGATTGGTTTTTTCTTTAATACCTTGAAATAGTGGTAAGCCACTACCAATCAGCACGGGCGAAACCGTGATTTTATACTCATCGATTAAACCAAGTTGCATCAAATAGTGTGCGAATCTTGGACTCCCTAAAATCACCATATCCTTGCCTGGTTGCTGTTTGAGCTTATTAATTTCTTCTTTAACATGATCTTTTACAAGCCTAGAATTATTCCACTCAACTTTATCTAAGGTTGTTGAAAAAACGATTTTCTCTGTTTTTTCAATCCACTCTGCATGATTGCGTTCATGTTCTGAGGCTTCTGGATTTGAAAGCATGGTTGGCCAGTAATTATGCATCATCTGGTAAGTCGCACGTCCCCAAATCACCGTATCGGCAGTGCTCAAAATTTCTTTCGCATGGTTTGCTAAATCGGCATCGTAAGCAATCCAGCCTATGTCCATTGCCCCATTTGGACCTTCGACAAAACTGTCAAGCGATGCATGTAGAAATAGTATGAGTTTTCTCATTATTCTCATTCCTTTGTTATGAAAAATATTTATCGCTTTTTAGTATATTCAATTTGAATTATTTCTTATGCAGTGTTTTGTTTTCTGTTTTTCATTCTATCCATATTAAGTCGTATTTAATTGAAATATTTAAAAATAACCCGAATAAGAGTGACTCCTTATTCGGGACAATCTATAAACATACTATTTTAATAAAAGCTTTTAATTAATAACCAATGGACCAGAACCCGGTAGCTCCGTCACTAACTTATAACCCATCAGTTTTGCAGGCGTATATGTACCGCCCTTAACGGTGTTTGTGAGTAAATAATTCACCACAGTCAGTGAGCCATTTACGGTAAGGCTATAAGCATTTTCTGTTTGGATGCGAGCAGTTTTGAATTCCCCACGTGAATTTCTGGCTTCACCCCAAACATAAGTAGGTACTTTTGCGCGAAGTTCCTCATTTGGCCCAACAACCGTTTTTTCAATACGTGATTTAATAAACTTCTGTACAGCATTTAGTTTTAATACTGGACGTACATAGTTCATCATTTTCGCACCAAAAATCATTTTGGGAAATGCAGGTACAAATACTTCAATATTTGGAATACCTGTTGTATAAAACGCTGTAGATACGTCTCCCCACGGAACACTCATGGCACTTTTTTTACCGTCACCAAAATCAATGGTTCGCACATAATGGGCTAGTGGAACGGTAGTAATTTTTCCGTTTTTACGAATTTTTCCGCCTTCGGCCATGCCTTCTGTACTTGTTTTAGCAGTACCCGGTGAAAACCCTGTTCTAGAGTCAAAGCCAAGCGCTAAATGGGTCGCATCTGGCAATGCTTCTTTGAGCGCGGCAGCGACACAATCTGTCGGAATCACATCAAAACCAACACCCGGACAAAGCACAATATCGGCTTTTTCGGCTTGGCCGTTAAGTGACTGTGCCAACTCAAATACTGAGATTTCGCCCGTAATATCTAGATAGTGAGTATCTGCCTTTATACAAGCTTCCATCATGGGTTTTGATGTTGCTGAAAATGGCCCTGCACAGTGCATTACCAATTTAAAGCCTTGGAGTTGTTCACTTACCGCATCCACGTTATCTAGCCCAAAAGCCTTATAACTAAGCCCCAACTCTTGAGCAAGTGCTTCAACCTTAGCTTTGTTACGACCAGCCAAAGTTGGTTTTAGCCCTTGGCGTACAGCTTCACGAGCGATTAACTCGCCCGTATAGCCATTTGCTCCATAAATTATCCAGTTTGAATCGTTCGCATTTGTCATAACACAACTCACTTATTAAGAAGCAAATGAATAGTCACGCATACCTTTTTTATATTGCCGAGTACGGCATGACATAGCTGATTGTTGCAAAACTAAAGCCCAAGCTGGTGAAACATATGGTTTTGTTTTTTTACCAGAGCTTAAATTACGTAACTGGAATTTGACCACCGCCATATTGGCAAGTGAAGCAAGTGTTTTGTTCTTCCAAGTAATCGGTTTTAATTCAGGAGTACGATTCTGGCCTTGTTTCCAAGCATTTGGCAAATTAGGTTCAATCGCTAGAGCTGTGGCAATACCGACCATATCTACACCACTTTCAACTACTCTTTCTGCCACTTGTTTACGGCGTATGCCACCTGTCACCATAACAGGCATTTTGGCAACTTTACGAATCTCTTGCGCAAATTCTAAAAAATAAGCTTCACGAGCAAGAGTACGGCCATCACGTGCTTGACCTTGCATGGCAGGTGCTTCATAGCTACCGCCTGAAAGTTCAACCAAATCTACAGCGTGTTCATTTAGCATTTTAACTACCTGTTGAGCATCTTCAGCGCTAAATCCACCGCGTTGGAAATCGGCTGAGTTCAGTTTTACTGCAACAGTAAACGTTGGCGAAACGACTTTACGAACTGCGTCCACAATCTCAATTAAAATACGAGCGCGATTTTCTAAAGAACCACCCCACTGATCTTGGCGTTTATTGCTGAGTGGTGAAAGAAACTGGCTTAATAAGTAACCATGCGCTGCATGAATTTCTACACCGGTAAACCCAGCTTTTTCACCTAGACGCGCTGTGTTTGCAAAACGCTGAATCACCTCTGCAATCATAGATTCAGTCATTTCAATTGGTGTATTAAAGCGATTTGACATTTTGCCAAGATCAAGTGAAATAGCCGATGGCGCCCAAGTCTGCTGACCAAGGTTTGCTTGCATTTGACGACCCGGATGGTTAATTTGAAGCCACATCTGAGCGCCTTTTGAGCGCCCAATTTGTGCCCATTTTTTAAAAGTATCCAGATGCTTTTCATCTTCAAGCACTACACCGCCCGGTCCAGTCATTGCTCGGCGGTCTACCATTACATTTCCGGTAATGATTAAACCTACGCCACCATTTGCCCAAGCCTGATATAAACGCATTAATTCTTCTGATGGTGCGTGGTTTAAATCAGCCATGTTTTCTTCCATTGCCGCTTTAGCAATACGGTTTGGAACATATGAGCCATTTGGGAATACTAATTTTTCGAACACTTTCATTGGAATGACCTCATTCAGTATGGCTTTACTTTAAGATTAAAGCTAACTTTAATGTCAATACCTTTTAGCATTTCTATATTTATTACTTTCAATTTCATTTACTTATAAATAAAAAAGAGGCACTTAATAGGCCTCTTTTTTAAAGTTTAAAGCTTTAAATTATTCGCGAATAAACGTCAATAAGTCAGCATTAATCACTTCATGGTTTACAGTTAACATACCGTGAGAAAAACCCGGATAGATCTTGAGTTGGCTATTTGGAAGTAACTCAGCAGATTTTACGCCAGACGTTTTGTAAGGCACGATCTGGTCGTCATCACCATGTAATACCAAAACAGGAATGGTGATTTTCTTTAAATCTTCTGTAAAGTCAGTTTGTGAGAATGCCACAATACCATCGTAATGTGCTTTTGCACTGCCCGTCATACCCTGACGCCACCAGTTAGCAATAATACCTTCAGATGGTTTCGCATCTGGTCGGTTAAAACCATAGAACGGGCCAGATGGAAGATCTCGGAAAAATTGCGCACGGTTTGTGAGAACCTGATTTTGCAGATCATCAAAAACTTCTTTTGGTAAACCTTCAGGATTATTTTCAGTTTTAACCATCAGTGGCGGAACTGCACTGACAAGAACAGCTTTCTTAACATTGTCTTGGCCATGACGTGCAATATAGTGAGCTACTTCACCACCGCCCGTTGAGTGGCCAATGTGAATTGCATTTTTAATATTCAGATGTTTAACCACTTCTGCAACGTCATCTGCGTAGTGGTCCATATCGTGACCATCCCACACCTGACTCGAACGTCCATGTCCCCGTCTATCATGGGCAACTACACGAAAACCTTCTTTAAGGAAAAAAAGCAACTGTGTGTCCCAATCATCTGAACTTAAAGGCCATCCATGATGAAAAAATAAAACTTGGGCATCCCGTGGTCCCCAATCTTTATAGAAAATTTCTACGCCGTCTTTTGTGGTTACATATCCCATCTTTGTTCTCCTGGTGAAAAACTGCTTGTTGATTCGTTATAAAGGATTGAATATTTATACTAAGTTTAAAGTTAACTTTAAGGTCAACTATCTTAATCGTCTTTTAAAAATAAAATTTATATGAAGACGCTAGGCGACATTGTATCTTTTTAATCTTTAATTGTTTTTATTTTATTTCCCTTAAATGTCAAAGACTTTACACCTCAAAATTAAAGACTTGACCTTAAAGTTAGCTTTAATCTTATAGTTTCTGTATTGATTCTAAATTAACACGTCTTGAAATATACAGCATTAGCTACTCGGTCAATTAATATAAAGGTGAACTTTCATGAATACAAAACAACAGTTTACTGAAGTTGAATTTGGGCAACAAAAAGTCAAAGTACCTAAAGGTGGTTATTATGACCGTTTCAGAATGAACCCCGATTTAGATGAAGTCGCGCAAGACCCTGCTGCTGGCAATATCGACTTTTTCCGTCATATTCCTAAAAAATTAGTTGAATCAAGAGTTGGACCTGTTTGGGCACCGAACTTTTATTATCGTAGTGCAAATGTTCAGCTATTAATGCTTGCTCCCATTAAACAGATTAAGGCAAAACTTCCTGATGCTTTAACGCCCTTACAACCATTTCCTGGTTATGGGTTAGTCGCCGTCACTTTTTTCTCTTATTCGGTTTGTGACAATGACCCGTATAACGAGGTGTCGATTGCGATTGTTGTACGCAAACCCAAGGCTCGTGGGCCTCACATCGCAGAGTTAATGAAATCGATGCGTCAACGCCACTTTCATGCACATGTTTTAGCTTTGCCTGTAGATACAGAAATTGCTAGAGTCCGTGGTGTATATGGTTACCAGTTACCAAAATGGTTAACAAAAATTGATATCGGTATTAGTTCAAAAGAGGTTCAAGCCAAAATTTTCGATGTTAATGGAAAATTGGATTTAAGTTTAAAAACTGCTGTTCCTACTTTAAAACGTGTCGATTCTGAAACACATATTAATAAAGCAACCATGCTACATATAGTCGATGGGAAATGGCATCAAACAGACGTTCAATCAAACGTTCTTTCTTTTGCGCAAAAACTTTTCCCTAAAAAAGTTCAACTCGAGAAAAATGAGGGGCCTTTAAGTACATTGCTAAATGAGCTAGGTGCGTCAAGAATACTCCGCTTAGATGTTATTCAAGATGCCCAAGCAGTCCTTAATTTGCCTACTCCGTTATAAATCTATTCTTCGAGATATAAAAAGAGACCAACTCGTGGTCTCTTTTTATTCTTAGATCGCGTTTCTAGTCATCTCACCATTGACCAGTCTTAAAATCTGCAATGGGTTGCTGTCTTTTAAGGCTTCCGGCAATAAACTCTGTGGATAGTTCTGGTAACACACAGGTCTTAAGTAACGGTCAATGGCCAAGGTTCCGACTGAGGTACCTCGTGCATCTGAAGTGGCTGGGTATGGCCCGCCGTGTACCATCGCATCACACACCTCAACACCTGTTGGGTAGCCGTTTATGAGTAATCGACCGGCTTTTTCCTCTAGCACAGGAACTACATCTGCAAACTCGGTTAAGTCAGCTTCATCAGCAATTAAAGTCGCAGTCAGTTGTCCATTCATGCTTTGTAGTGCCTGAATGAGTTGGGCTTTATCTTCAACTTCAATGATGACTGTGGTTGGCCCAAAGATTTCTTCTTGTAAAAGCTGGTCACCTGCCAGTAAAAGCTCAACATCAGCTTTAAACAGTTGTGGCTGCGCCTGATTACCTTGTTGAGTTTGACCTGCCAAGTGTTCAATACCTTGATGCTCGGTTAAGTGCTCAAGACCAGCGGTATAGCTTTTTAAGGTGCCGGCATTGAGCATAGTCTGTGCAGGCTTAGCCCCCATAATGTCGGTCAGGTTGCTAATGAGCTGGCTAAATTCAGCTGATTTGATGCCTAAAATTAAACCCGGATTGGTACAGAACTGACCACAGCCTAAAACTACTGAATCTGCCAAGTCCTGTGCAATTTTGTCACCACGGTTTTTTAAGGCATCAGGCAACATCAACATCGGGTTAATACTGCTCATTTCAGCAAACACAGGAATCGGTTGTGGTCGGGCTGCCGCCATATCACATAAAGCACGACCACCACGCAGTGAACCGGTAAAACCAACTACCTGAATTAAAGGATGCTTAACCAGTGGTTCACCCACGCCATTACCGTAGATCATGTTAAATACACCTTTAGGCATATTTGATTTTTCTACGGCACGCTCAATTGCCTGAGCTACAAAGTCTGCCGTAGCCATATGTCCACTATGGGCTTTCACCACTACAGAGCAACCTGCTGCCAGTGCCGAAGCAGTGTCACCACCCGCAGTTGAGAATGCTAAAGGAAAGTTACTTGCCCCAAAGACTGCAACAGGGCCAACACCGATTTTAATCTGGCGCAGGTCTGGGCGAGGTAAAGGCTGGCGCTCAGGCAAAGCGGTATCAATACGGGCACCTAAAAAATCACCACGGCGCAACACTTTGGCAAATAAACGCATTTGCCCACTGGTCCGGGCACGTTCACCTTGTAAACGTGCAAGTGGCAAAGCGGTTTCCTGTGACACAATTTCAAGAAAATCTGTACCCAAAGCATCGAGCTCATCGGCAATGTTTTCTAAAAAGGTAGCACGCTGTTCAGGAGACGTATGGCGGTAAGTCTTAAACGCTTGACTGGCTGCTTCACAGGCCTGATTAACCTCTTGCTCGGTTGCATGGTGAAACTCATAAGGCAGAGCTTCACCAGTCGTAGCATGAATACTTTTTAGTAAAGTGGAACTTTGTGCGCTGCGTGAACCACCAATAAAGTTGTGTCCAATGACCATTTTTATATTCCTTAGAGAGTAATAACTGAACCGACCGGTAATTCGGGTTGCATATGAGCAAGTTTGTTTTTGAGTGGATGGCCGAACTCTTTCATTTCAATTTCAAACTCATCGTTGACTTGCGCTTGAATACCGTCGGCAAAAGACAAAGTGGCTGTACCGAAGTAGTGAATATGAACATCCCCTGCTTTTAAAAATTGTTGATACTTAAAGTGGTGATATTCCAGATTTGCCAAGCTATGGCACATATTGTCCTCACCCGACAAAAACTCTTTTTCCCAAATGATTTGTCCATTACGGCGCAAGCGGCTGGTTCCGACTAAATGTTTTGGTAGTTCACCTGTCCGTAAAGCCGGACCAAAACTACAAAAACGTAATTTTGAATGCGCCAGATATAAATAATTACGACGCTCCATCACGTGATCAGAATATTCATTGCCTAGCGCAAACCCGATTCGGTAAGGCTTTAGGTCTTCTCCAATAACATAGAGTCCTGCGATTTCAGGTTCTTCGCCGCCATCTTCGGCAAATGGTGGTAAAGGTAATTCAGCTCCCGGTCTTACCACAATTGAACCGTCACCTTTATAAAACCATTCTGGTTGCGCACCGATCTGACCTTCTGCTGGACGGCCCTTTTGTAGGCCCCATTGAAATATTCGCATGGTGTCGGTTACCGAGCTGTCATCACTTAAATTTTGTTGATGCATTTTGTCGCGTGCAGATGCAGAACCTAAATGGGTTAAACCTGTACCGGAAATTAAACAATGTGTTGGATCTGGATGATCTAAAGGCGGCAATACCTTTAAGTCTGCTAATAAAGATGAATAATCATAAGTTTCGGACTCAAACCCTAACGCCTCAACTTGTTGTTCCAGTGAAACTTTATTGCGGATTGCTAAAAGTGCTAAATCACGAACCGATTGAATATCTTTAACCGGATATGCCATGTTGCCTTCTACTTTCGCGACGGCACGTTGATTTGCACGATTTTCAAATTGAATAATTTGCATGTTTTATTCCTTACAAAGGCTTTTGAATATTCACTGTTTGTGTTTTTTGACGTTCGAGCTTGGCATAGACGATGTAAGTCAGAATCAAGCCAAAAAGCATGACGATAGATAAGAAATACAAACCAGCAGCCATATTTCCCGTGTATTCTTTTAAAAGTCCGATCCCAAATGGACCGACATAGCCACCTAAATTTCCAACAGAGTTAATTAAGGCAATACCAGCTGCTGCACTTGCACCCGTTAAGAAACGACCCGGTAGTGTCCAAAACACGGCAGTCGATGAAAATAGACAGAACGCAACTACAGCCAAAGCTGCCAACTGCATAACTGGAGAATTTAGCCAACCACTTAAAAACATTGCACAAGCACCTAGTGCATACAGAAAACTTAAGTGTCCATAACGATCGTTTAGGCGGTCAGTACTACGCGGAATAATGAGAAGTCCAATAATTCCAAAAATATAGGGAATGCTAGATAAGAACCCAATTTGAATATCACTACCTCCGCCAAATTGCTTAATAATGGTAGGAAGCCAGAGATTTAAACCATAAATACTTAACGTTACCGGTAAATAGTAGAGTGCTAATAAAAGTACGCGTTTGTCTTTTAAAGCATGTAGTGGATTGGCATGTCGGGTTTGGTCATATTCGGCTTCATCTTTAACGAGTTCATTTTTAAGCCATTGTTTTTGTTCAATGCTTAACCATTTTACTTTATCAATGTTATCGGGCAGCCACAAAAATGTAGGTAAAGCCAATAAAACCGCGGGCAAGCCAACTGCAACAAACAACCATTGCCAGCCGTGCAAATTCGCAATGCCATCCATTCCAAGTAATAGACCAGCTAAAGGCCCTGCAATCATCATGGCAATCGGTTGTGAAAGCACAAACATTCCCATGATTTTTCCGCGATGTCGCACCGGATACCACTGCGTAATTAGGTATAAAACACCAGGAAAAAAACCCGCCTCTGCTACACCGAGTAAAAACCTTAAGAGATAAAAACTTTTAGGGCCTTGAATAAGCGCCATGGCCATGGTGATGAGGCCCCATGTTAATAAAATGCGGGTAAACCATTTACGAGCACCAAATTTGTCTAAAAGCAAATTACTTGGAACTTCAAAAAGAAAATATCCAATAAAAAATAAGCCAGCTCCTAGACCATAGGCAGCATCACCAATTCCTACATCGGCACCCATATGCAAATGAGCGAACCCGACAGCGGCCCGATCAATGTATGCCACCAGATATAGTATGACTAATGCAGGTATCAGCTTAAACGTGACCGTCCGTATTACATCCTTTTCGAAATCCATCTTCGACTCCATTTCCTATTATTTACTTATAGAGCATCTTGCTCGTAAATTATCCTTTCAATTTAAAATATAGTAATACTATTTAAATTTCAAACCTTTTAAAAATAATATTTATGGTGTATTTTTAAATTAATTAATTCTAATAGTAATACTATATAGGGAAATTTGTATGAATAACAAACAAGTTCTTCGTTCGGCTGCCTGGTTTGGTACAACGGATAAAAATGGCTTTATGTATCGTAGCTGGATGAAGAACCAAGGAATTCCAGATCATGAGTTTCAAGGCAAACCCATCATTGGAATTTGTAATACGTGGTCTGAACTCACCCCATGTAATGCGCATTTTCGAAAAATTGCCGAACACGTAAAAAAAGGGATTTTAGAAGCGGGCGGCTACCCTGTTGAGTTTCCTGTATTTTCAAATGGTGAGTCGAATTTACGTCCTACCGCCATGTTTACCCGTAACTTAGCCAGTATGGACGTCGAAGAAGCGATTCGTGGTAACCCTATTGACGGTGTGGTGTTACTGACAGGTTGTGATAAAACCACCCCTGCATTATTAATGGGAGCTGCAAGCTGTGATATTCCAGCCATTGTAGTGACTGGTGGACCAATGCTGAATGGTAAACACAAAGGTAAAGACATTGGTGCAGGTACCATCGTTTGGCAAATGCATGAAGAACTCAAAGCAGGCAAAATTGATTTAAATGAATTTTTATCTGCTGAGTCTGGTATGTCGCGCTCGGCTGGTACATGTAACACCATGGGTACTGCTTCTACAATGGCCTGTATGGCTGAAGCCCTAGGCACTTCTTTACCCCACAATGCGGCCATTCCAGCGGTAGATTCTCGACGTTACGTGTTGGCTCATCTTTCTGGTATGCGTATTGTTGATATGGTCCATGAAGATTTACGCCTTTCTAAAATTTTAACCAAAGAAGCTTTCGAAATTGCCATTAAAGTCAATGCAGCTATTGGTGGTTCAACCAATGCCGTGATTCACCTAAAAGCAATTGCCGGACGTATTGGGGTTGATTTACAACTTGATGACTGGAACCGTGTTGGCCGCGGCATGCCAACCATTGTCGACTTACAGCCTTCGGGTCGTTTTTTAATGGAAGAGTTCTATTATAGCGGCGGCTTGCCAGCCGTGATTCGTCGCATGGGTGAAGCCAATTTCTTACCACATCCTCAAGCTTTAACCGTAAACGGTCAAACCATTTGGGAAAACTGCCAACAGTCACCTATTTATAACGATGAAGTGATTCGGAAAATAGATAATCCAATTCGACAAGATGGCGGTATGTGTATTTTGCGTGGAAATTTAGCGCCTAAAGGTGCGGTGCTTAAACCATCTGCTGCCACACCGGAGTTGATGAAACACCGTGGTCGTGCAGTCGTATTTGAAAACTTCGATGATTATAAAGCCCGCATTAATGACCCAGATCTAGATGTCGATGAAACTTGTATTCTTGTGATGAAAAATGCCGGCCCTAAAGGTTATCCCGGCATGGCCGAGGTTGGAAATATGGGCCTACCACCAAAAATTTTAGCAAAAGGTATTACCGACATGGTTCGTATTTCCGACGCACGTATGAGTGGAACAGCGTATGGCACGGTCGTTTTACATGTTGCCCCTGAAGCTATGGCGGGTGGGCCTTTGGCTGTAGTTCAAAATGGTGACTTTATCGAACTTGATGCCTATGCTGGAAAACTTCACCTAGAAGTGAGTGATAAAGAACTTAAGCAACGTCTTGAAAATTTAGCACCACCAGCTCCACCAAGTTTTATTGGCGGTTACCGTAAGCTCTATGTAGAACATGTTTTACAAGCCGACGAAGGTTGTGATTTTGATTTCTTGGTCGGTTGCCGTGGCTCAGAAGTTCCACGTCATTCCCATTAATATTTATTCTTGAAAAAGATGATCTTGTTAAAACACAAGGTCATCTATACCATAGGATATTCAACATGTCGTAATAGTGAAATATGAGTAAAGCTGACTATAAAAATCCTATTCCAAGCAAAAGCCAACATGCATTAATTGTTCAACAATTGGGATTAAAAATCGTTTCTGGAGAAATCTCAGAAAATGAAAAACTCCCAAGTGAAGTTGATTTATGTGAGGAATATAAAGTCAGCCGCCCTGTCTTTCGCGAAGCAATACGCGTTTTAAATGCGAAAGGCTTAACTTATTCAAGGCCCAAAATCGGAACAGTAGTTCGACCTAAAGAAGAATGGCATTTACTCGACCCAGATGTACTGTTCTGGTTGATTCAAACCACGCCTGAGCACGAGTTTTTTAAAACACTTTCTACCGTACGACGCGTTTTAGAACCGGAGTTAGCCTATATTGCGGCAAGTACAGCAAATGAAGAAGATATTGAACGTATTAAGCAAGCCTATGAAGGAATGGAAAAGGCAACAACAGTTGAAGAATTTATAGAGCCAGATATCCAGTTTCACTTAGCAATTGCCAAAGCAACGCATAATGACTTATTGGCTTATATGTCAAAAATGCTGGTTTTACCTTTGCAGCAATCGATTCAAGTCACCAGTCTACGCCCAAATTTACAAGGTCATTCATTACCAAGACATAAAGCTATTTTGACAGCAATTGAAAATAAAGATCCGCTCTCTGCTCGTCATGCTTCACTGGTTCAGCTAGACGATACTAAAATGGCTTATGATTTAATTAAAAAATAATTTTCTCTATGTATTAGAAAAAGCCTGCTGACTCCAAATTAAAGTGATCAGGCTTTTTATTTATAAATTAGAACACCTTTTTTACAGATACTGTAAAGGTTGAGTGAATCGGATTTGAAATTGGTGCATCTGGTTCACCATTACTATAATTTCTATAGTATCCGTCTTTGTCCCACGCTTTGGTATAAGCTAACCCTGTAGTCCAGCCATCACCTAAATCTTTAATCAGTTCGACTTTCATATCCTGAAAGTTAGCTTCCGAGAAATTTTTAATTTTTTCATAGCCATAGTGGGCACCAAAAGTCCAAGTTTCATTGATCGGCTGTGTAAAGTTTAAATCTAAATAAGTTGTTCCTCGTGAACGTTTACCTTCAGGTCCACCCATCGTATTTGAGTTATAACCTGCGTAATCTGGGGTATAGGTAATAAAATATTTGAGACTTAAAGGACCATAGCCAATTTGGGGCACAATTTCACCATAGTTGTAGCTGGTACTCCCCGTTTCAGGCGTACTTTTTGCACCTGGGTAATAATAATAAAAAACAGACATTCCAATTGAGAATTTATCGATAGTTTTTAAATAACCTGCATAAAAGTCCCATTCAACTGAAGCATCGCGGAGATAGTTTGAACTTACATTGGATGCCCAAGTACCCACAAATAGCCCATTCGGATTTGCATAGTCGAAACCAATTTGTAGTGCAGGCTTACCCCAAGTTTGTTGGAAACCACGTGAAATATATTGACTTGCAAAAGTCACATTCGCACTGTACGGAGAAATTTGTTCTTGTTCATTTAATTGTTCAGCATGTACAACACCTGTAGACATAATGAGAGAAGCTACACCTAAAATTTTTCTCATTTAATAATTCCTTTTACATATTACCTATAGGTTTAAAGTTTTAAAATAACATGATAATTCAATTTAAAGCGTATTAAAAAGTTATAAATTCAAATTTCTGGATACTTCTTCTTCACTATAGATCTCTTCAATACAATCTAAGATTTTAGGAACATAGGAACTTTGGTCCATGTTGCGCATGGATAGAGAGATGGGGCTATAGGCTTCTAAGTCTAAGATATTTAAATAAGTTAGATTCTTCATTCCAATGTCGCAGGCGCTTTCCGGAATAATACAAATACCCTCTCCGGATGCCACTAAGCCAAGTGCCATATGAATTTCTCGTACTTCAGTCAGCTTGGCCGGAACAAGACCTAATTTGGTAAATAAAGCTTGAATAGTGGTCGAAAAATTTGGTTTAGGTGTGGTTGGATAAGAAAAAATTGTCTCATTGATAATTTGAGATAAATAAATTCCTGACTCTTGGAAATCACTTAATGGGTGTTTTTTATGGATTGCGAGTTTTAATTTTTCTTTTCTGAGTAAAAGTCGCTTAATGGCTGGATCACTAATTGGTAATCGACCAAAACCTAAATCAATTTTACCGAGTTTTAATGCTTCCACCTGATCTCGTGTACCACATTCAATAAGCTCGACATGAATGTCAGGATTTTTTTGCCTAAATAGATAAATGACCTGTGGTAATCGCCCATAAAGAAGCGAACTCACATAACCAACTTTAACAACATTCTCGACCAGCTTCATTTTTTTAGCCATCGAAGCAGCTTGAGCGGTGTGCGTCAAAATTTGTACCGCATGCTGGTAAAAAAACAGCCCTGCTTCCGTTACTTTTAATGGACGAGAGCCTTTTTCGAATAAATCGATCCCTAATTCTTCTTCTAGTTTTTTGATTTGGCGTGTTAAAGGTGGCTGAGCAATAAAAAGCTTTTCTGCAGCTTTCGTCAGACTCTGTTCTTCAACAACGGTAACAAAATAACGTAGATGTCTTAATTCCATTAATATACCTTTTTAGTATCTTAAAATACCGTTCTATATCTATTTTAGGCTATTACATTCTTCTATGGTATACAAACAAGTTCGTAATAGTTGAAACTTCATGTATAGAACCATAGAAACCATACTTGTGGATATTCCAACTATCCGTCCTCACCAGTTGTCTGTGACTACTATGCGTACCCAGACTTTGGTACTCGTTAAAATTACGACCACGGATGGTATTGTCGGTTGGGGTGAAGCCACCACCATTGGTGGGCTGAACTATGGTGAAGAAAGTCCTGAGAGTGTCAAAGCCAATATTGATATCTACTTTGCACCATTACTGACATCAGTTAAAGATTTAAATGTTGCACAAACACTAAAACTGATTCGTAAAAATATTAATGGTAACCGCTTTGCTAAGTGTGCCATTCAGACTGCCCTACTTGATATTCAGGCCAAACGTTTAGGTGTGCCATTAAGCGAAGTTTTAGGTGGACGTCTGCGTAATAGTTTACCTGTGCTTTGGACGCTTGCGTCTGGTGACACGGAAAAAGATATTGCTGAAGCTCGCAAAATGATTGAGCTAAAGCGCCACAACACGTTCAAACTTAAAATTGGTGCACGTCCTTTACAGCAAGATGTTGACCATGTGATTGCTATTAAAAAAGCATTAGGTGCTGATGTTAGTGTACGTGTAGATGTGAACCGTGCATGGTCAGAACTTGAGTGTATTCATGGTATTCAACAGCTCCAAGATGGTGGAATCGATTTAATCGAACAGCCATGTGCCATTCAAAATACCGAAGCACTTGCTCGCCTCACCCAACGTTTTGATGTAGCCATTATGGCTGATGAGGCTTTAACTGGACCTGACAGCGCGTACCGTATTGCAAAAAATCACGGTGCAGATGTATTTGCCGTAAAAATTGAACAATCTGGTGGCCTGATCGAAGCATGTGAAGTTGGCAAAATTGCTGGTTTGGCTGGTATCGACCTATATGGCGGCACTATGCTTGAAGGTCCTGTAGGAAGTATTGCATCGGCCCATGTATTTGCAACTTTTGAAACGTTAGCGTTCGGCACAGAATTATTTGGTCCGTTGTTACTTACCGAAGAAATTTTAAAAGAGCCGCTACGTTACGAAAACTTTGAATTGCATTTGCCGACAGCTCCGGGCCTAGGCATTGAAATTGATGAAGATAAGATTGAGAAATTACGTCGTTAAGGCAACAGGATAAGGAGTTTCCCATGTTATTTCATGTACGTATGGATGTGCATATTCCACTTGATATGCCAGCCGACAAAGCAAATGAAATTAAGGCCGTTGAAAAGGCTTATTCGCAAGACTTACAACGCCAAGGTAAATGGCGTCATATCTGGCGAATTACAGGTCAGTACTCGAACATCAGTATTTTTGATGTAGAGAGCAATGAAGAATTGCACAACATTTTACAAGGTTTACCTCTCTATCCATATATGAACATTGAAGTGATGGCACTTAACCGTCATCCATCTTCTGTCCGTGATGATGATTCGTAAATAGAAAGAATTTTTTAAATGCGATCTCTGAAGTCCATTTAAAAACCAAGCAGATTATTCAGAAGGTAACAAGGAACGTGGCGGCAATTATTCGCTAGCAAAACAAAATGCCCGCAGCGCTGCCACCCAAAACCGTATTGCATACTTAAGGAGTTTTAGTATGAACCGTCAACAAATTGATGCGCTTGTAAAACAAATGAATGTCGACACTGCAAAAGGCGAAGTTGATGCACGTGTTCAACAAATTGTAGTGCGCCTTCTTGGGGATTTATTTCAAGCCATCGAAGATTTAGACATCCAACCTTCTGAAGTTTGGAAAGGTTTGGAATATTTTACCGATGCAGGTCAAGCAAATGAACTTGGTCTTTTGGCAGCAGGCTTAGGTCTTGAACATTACCTTGACTTACGTGCAGATGAAGCAGATGCCAAAGCTGGTATTACAGGCGGTACACCTCGTACCATCGAAGGTCCACTTTATGTTGCTGGCGCACCTGAATCAGTTGGCTTTGCACGTATGGATGACGGAACTGAGACTGGCAAAATCGATACCTTAATTATTGAAGGTACGGTAACCGACACTGATGGCAATATTATTGAAAATGCCAAAGTTGAAGTATGGCATGCCAACAGTTTAGGTAACTATTCATTCTTTGATAAGTCACAATCTGACTTTAACTTACGCCGTACCATTTTCACCGATGCAGATGGTAAATATGTAGCGTTAACCACTATGCCAGTTGGTTATGGATGCCCTCCTGAAGGTACAACACAGGCTCTTCTTAACAAGTTAGGCCGTCATGGTAACCGTCCATCTCACGTTCACTACTTTTTATCTGCACCGGGTTACCGCAAGCTGACTACTCAATTCAACATTGAGGGTGATGAGTATTTATGGGATGACTTTGCCTTCGCTACTCGTGACGGTTTAGTGGCAACAGCAGTAGATGTCACAGACCCTGCTGAAATTCAACGCCGTGGTTTAGATCACGCTTTCAAACACATCACATTTAACATTGAACTGGTTAAAGAAGCCGCTGCTGCTCCTTCAACTGAAGTTGAACGCCGTCGCGCTAGTGCTTAATTGAAAGTGTATGTGAGTTAAAAGTTCGCTTTTGACTCACAAAATTTACTCCATTTATTACTACCATTAAGAATTTCAATAAATTTTTAGCGGTAGTAATACATCACGTTACCTCATGCTCTAGGGTTTCTCACATGATTGACAAAAGTAAGTCCTCACTAAGCGAGGTTCTATCGCAGATTAAAGATGGTGCAACCATTCTGATTGGTGGTTTTGGTACCGCAGGACAACCCGCTGAACTCATTGACGGTCTGATTGAACTTGGCGTTAAGGACCTGACCATTGTGAGCAACAATGCCGGTAATGGGGATTATGGTCTCGCTAAGCTGCTCAAAGCCGGTTCAATTAAAAAAGTGATTTGCTCTTTCCCACGTCAGTCTGACTCTTATGTATTTGATGAACTGTACCGTGCCGGAAAGGTTGAGCTTGAACTGGTACCGCAAGGCAATCTGGCGTGCCGTATTCAGGCTGCAGGTATGGGGCTTGGGGCGGTGTTTACCCCAACTGGCTTTGGAACACTTTTAGCTGAAGGCAAAGAAACCCGTCATATTGATGGTAAAGACTACGTGCTTGAGTATCCGATCAAGGCTGACTTTGCCCTAATTAAAGCCTACAAGGGCGACCGCTGGGGCAATCTGGTTTACCGTAAATCTGCACGTAACTTTGGCCCGATCATGGCCATGGCTGCTGATGTCACCATTGCCCAGGTTTCTGAAGTGGTTGAGCTGGGTGGATTAGACCCGGAACACATCATTACCCCAGGTATCTTTGTACAACATATTGTACAAGTACAGCCCGCACAGTAAGCAATAAGGAGAAATAACATGAGCTACCAGAAACTCAGCCGTGACCAGATTGCAAAACGTGTGGCACAAGATATTCCAGATGGTGCCTATGTGAACTTGGGTATTGGTTTACCAACCAAGATTGCCAGCTACTTACCTGCTGACAAAGATGTCTTTCTACATTCTGAAAATGGCCTGTTGGCTTTTGGCCCACCACCAGCGGCAGGTGAAGAAGACCCTGAACTGATTAATGCGGGTAAAGAGTTTGTGACCATGCTTGAAGGCGGCAGCTTTTTCCACCATGGAGACTCCTTTGCCATGATGCGTGGTGGTCACCTTGATATTGCAGTGCTTGGGGCATTTCAGGTGGCAGCCAATGGTGACTTGGCCAACTGGCACACGGGTGCGCCGGATGCGATTCCTGCTGTTGGTGGTGCGATGGATTTGGCAGTTGGTGCCAAGAAAGTATTTATCACCACAGACCATGTGACCAAACAAGGTGAACCGAAGATTGTGGCTGAGCTCACTTATCCCGTAACAGGCAAACGCTGTGTTGACCGTATTTACACTGACCTGTGTGTGATTGATGTGACCAAAGATGGTTTAAAGGTGATTGAGAAGGTGGATGGGCTGAGTTTTGAGGAGTTGCAAGGGTTGACCGGAGCAGTGTTGATTGATGCAACGAATTAAGTCTCTAAATTGATTGAGTATGGCAGCTAATCAATAGCGCCACAGCCTATAAATGATGGTGATATTCAAAGGCCCTTTGTATAGGCAATACCTTACTTTTTAAGGATAAAAAGTAACAAAAATCCTTTGTTATTCAGACACAACATCCCTGTTGTGCTGAGCAACGAGGCGACATCCATGTCGCCAACGCGAAACATTGAATGGAACTCTTTGAATACGGTTCTTGCTTATTAATTTGGATTTTACCGTAATTCGCTATTGTGACAGGCGACATGGATGTCGCCCGTTGGACAGGGAGGCATGGAAGCCTCCTCTGTTCAACAAAGGTTTTTGGTTACTTTTTTAAAAAAGTGACAAGAATTAGCTACTGGCATTTGACTCAACACGATAAGACTCCGTCATGACTACTCCTAATTTAGTAGTGACGATGAGCTCCAGCAAATGCTGAAAAAGAGTCTAACGATGTGGCAATGACAGCAACAGATTTCAAAATGGAAATGTAAGAATGAAAAACGCTTATATCATCGATGCCATCCGTACTCCATTTGGCCGTTATGCCGGTGGCCTTGCGCCTGTCCGTGCCGATGACCTTGGCGCTGTGCCAATTAAAGCCCTCATGCAGCGTAACCCAAGTGTAGATTGGGAACAGGTCGATGATGTGATCTATGGCTGTGCCAACCAAGCCGGTGAAGATAACCGTAATGTCGGCCGTATGTCAGCACTGCTTGCTGGGTTACCGTATCAGGTGCCAGCAACCACCATTAACCGTTTATGCGGTTCATCACTCGATGCCATTGCCATTGCTGCCCGTGCCATTAAAGCCGGCGAAGCGAACTTGGTAATTGCAGGTGGTGTAGAAAGCATGAGCCGTGCACCTTATGTAATGGGTAAGTCTGACAGTGCCTTTGGCCGTAGCCAAAAGATTGAAGACACCACCATGGGCTGGCGTTTCATTAACCCTAAACTTAAAGAATTGTATGGTGTAGACACCATGCCCCAGACTGCCGAAAACGT
>NZ_JAKTIM010000009.1:0-19721 GCF_027855455.1 Acinetobacter sp. AOR01_HL
GGGACTGTTCTAAATTTTGTGTAAGTACTTAATTTTCATTTATCCTTCAGAGGATAATTACAAAAGGTACTTCACATGGATGAAGCAACAATCAAAAGTATGGCTGCCGAATTGGCTAAAGGTCTAAAAACACCAGAAGACTTAAACCAAATGACAGCAGTCTTTAAAAAATTCATGATTGAAACTGCACTCAATACTGAACTTTCAGACCATCTCGGTTATGAAAAGCATCAGCCCAAGAAAGGCTCAAATAGCCGTAATGGGTTTAGTTCTAAAACCATTACAACTCAAGATGGACAACTGGCTTTAGATATTCCCCGTGATCGAGAAGGTTCATTTGAGCCACAAATTATCAAAAAGCACCAAACACGCATCACCAGTATGGATGACCAAATCCTCTCACTGTATGCAAAAGGAATGACTAATAGGGAAATTGTAGCCTTCTTCAAAGAAATGTACGATGCCGATGTGTCAGCATCTCTCATCAGCAAAGTTACCGATGCTGTGATTGAGCAAGTGACTGAGTGGCAAAATAGAGCCTTAGATAGCCTTTATCCTGTTGTCTATCTTGACTGTATTGTTGTCAAAGTCCGTCAGCACTCCAATGTGATTAACAAGTCCGTATACCTTGCTTTAGGCATCAATATGGATGGGCAAAAAGAATTACTGGGTATGTGGATTGCTCAGACAGAAGGTGCCAAATTCTGGCTGTCAGTCATGACAGAGCTAAAAAATCGAGGAGTACAGGACATTCTTGTTGCCTGTGTAGATGGATTAAAAGGCTTCCCTGACGCGATAGCCTCTGTTTACCCTCATACTGATATTCAACTGTGTATCGTGCATGTTGTACGCAATAGCCTGAGATTTGTAAGCTGGAAAGACTACAAAGCTGTTACGTCGGGTCTGAAAGCGATTTATCAGGCAAGTACAGAGGAAAATGCTTTAAAATCCCTAGACATCTTCTGTGATCAATGGAATCACCAGTATCCCAAAATTGGAGAATCCTGGCGGGCCAATTGGGAAAATATCCGAACGATCTTTAGCTATCCAGCCGAAATACGTCATGCAATTTATACAACAAATGCGATTGAGTCGTTGAATAGCGTAATACGCCATTCAACGAAGAAAAGGAAAATCTTTTCATCTGATGACTCAGTAAAGAAGGTCATTTACTTAGCAACATCAAATGCTGCGAAGAAATGGACGATGCCAATTCAAAATTGGCGTTTAGCAATGAATTGGTTTACGATTCAGTTCGATGATCGATTAAAAGATCATTTATAAAAAATGGAACTTACACAAAATAATTTACAGGCTCCAACATACCCATTATCTTCAGCTGACCATTTAACACGGTAAGTATATTGTTTACTATCCATTTAACACCCCATCATGTTTTAAGTTTATGTATAAAAGTACGATTTTCACTTACTAGTACTTAAATAATCACCCCACCACTGCATCATTTCAGTCCGTTGAGCTAAATAGTCAGCGTGATTATAGCTGGCACGGGTACGGTTCTTATCAATATGTGAAAGTTGTGCCTCAATCCAATTATCTTGGAACAAACCTGAGTCATTCAAAATGGTACTAAAAGTAGAACGTAATCCATGAGAAGATAGTTGATGTTTGCCATACCCCATCTTACGTATGGCCATATTTAGAGTATTAAAATGAATCGGTTGATTGTGTTTGCGAGGGCTAGCAAAAAGGTATTTTTCACCGTATGACCACTGCATGACGTCTTTCAAAATCTCTAAAGCCTGATTTGAAAGTGGAACTAAAAAATCTGGAATCTCATGGCCTAATATAACTTTTCGTCGAAACTGTTTAATATGCAAGGCAGGTATTTTCCAGATTTTTTCATTTAAATCAAAATGATGAGGCTCAGCCAATAACAATTCGGCCCCTCTCACGCCAGTATGTAATTTGAACATCAGTGCTTTTTTAATAATGGGATGGGCATCCAATTTTTGTAATTTATTCTTAAAATCAGATATTTCCTCCGCTTTCAAATACGGATAATTTTTCTTGATTTTGCTGTTAATGGTGATTTTATTTAAACCATGAGCGATGTTGAACTCACAATAACCCATCGCTACAGCGTAGTCATAAATTTGGTTCAAATAACTACAAGCTTTTTTGACAGGTTCTTTTACTTGGCGTCCCTCTATTTTTTTGATTACTGAAACCAGGTCATAGCGCTTGATGTTTTGAAAAGGTAAATCCTGAAGGTCTGGATAAATATCTTGCTGTAAGCATCTTTCTGCTAACTGTAGTACACCACAGCGGGGTAGATCGTTGAAGGCATTCTTCAGTTTGAACTGTAACCACTCCTCCCCGACCTTACCAAAGGTGATAAGATTAGAGGCAGTATCATGTTCAAAACAGAAATTATTGTCTTTAAAGTCATCTCTGACTTGTCGTGCCTTTTTCAGCGATAAATCAGGATAAAGACCTAACTGAATGCGTCGACGTTTTTTAGTTTGTGGATCTGTATAGCGATAGCACCAAGATTTTCTTCCACTCGGCTCAATCTTCAGGCTAAGCCCATCTTCATCGGATAAAAAACAGGTTTTTTCCTTGCAATGAGCTTGGCGAACTTTAATATCAGTAAGACTCATGGAATTTAAATGAAACCTAATAAGGGGTTGATTGGATCAATTATATCAAAATAGAACGCTTTATATATGATGCGTATGATACGCATCATATATTTTTATAAGTATTTGTTAAATAAACTTTATATCTAGATTGGCTATTCCTTAGTGACCAATTAATTAACCATTGATTTCGCAAGTCTTAAATTAGCATTTGAAGTGCAACTCTATGTTATGACTATTCACAGTTCTGTTCCATGATTCATGGTTACTTATTACTTATGTTACTATGTCAGGGGCGATACAAGAATTAAGGTAACCTTATGAAAATAGCGAATACGAAATTACTAGCTGGTGCTTTTATGGCCCTAACTTTAACTATGCTTAGCCCAGCCGTACTTGCAAATGATAACAATGATATACGAAAGACTGTTGTAGTTAAGTTTGCAAAAAAAGCTTACTCTGCAAATTATTACGGAAGGATAGAGGGATACAAGTATGATTCCTACAAATTTTATGCTAAAAAAGGGCAAAAGTTAAAAGTGAAGTTGACTGGAGGAAATGTTGAAGCTTACTTACGGGGTAATCAATTAAAAGACTCCATCAATATTGGAGAATATTCTCCAGAGCTTGATGATAATGGTATTTATATTTTACCTGCTTCAGGTGAGTATGAAATTAGAGTATTACAACCTAGATCACAGGCAAGAAAAGATAAAAAACCTCAATACTGGATGAGTATTAACATTAAATAAAGACTTGCTAGATTCTTTTAAGCTTTTATACGAGGGTTCAAAAACTATTGCCAGTTAAGCGGGGCGTGATTTTTACGCATATGTGTTTATGTTATTAAAATGATATAGATTACTTGTTTAATACCCCAAGGAATAATTTAATATTGCTGTGCGTTAGTCACTTTTCTTTCAAAAGTTGATTATATCTTTCAACGTAACCGTCGTGATATTCAAGCTCTTTTGATAGGAATTTGCAGTGAAAGAATAGGCGAAACTTGTCTTAAATAATGGTAATTCCTTATCTTTAAAATAGAGAACGCCCGATGAAATTCATTAGGCGTTTACTTTAAATAAGTGTCAGGTTATTTTATAATCATATGTACTTGTCAATCATGATTCTTTTTCTCAATTGCGTTAAAAAAACAATTTTGCTATTTTTGACTTTTCACACCATTTTGTTCAATTTGTACTGCGACTTGCCAGCTAGGTAGTTGGCTTAAACCTGCTACATAACGTTGGATATGGGGATAATTTTCACCTTGTCCCATATGATAAACTAAAGCATGTAGTCCAAAGCCCATCATAAAGTCAGCACCGGTTAAACGGTCTGCCACTAGAAATTCTTTATCTTTTAAATATTCATTTAAATGGCCAAATACCTTATCGAACTCAACTTGAGTATAATTTTCTAGAAATACCAACTTCGTACCTTGCTTGGTTTCTATCGCATTAAACGTTTTTAACAAAAATGGCAGCATGGCAGAGCTTTCTGAGAAATGAATCCACTGTAGATAATCGACATAAGTAGATTCATCCATATCTGGTGCTAAATGCGGCGCAAGTTTCTGAATTAATAACTCAACGATTGCGCCTGACTCTGCAATAACTTTGCCATCCCATTCCAATACTGGAGATTTCCCTAAAGGATGGATGGTTTTTAAAGATTCAGGGGCCAAATGCGTGCTTGAGTCACGATAATAGCGTTTCAGCTCATAGGGCTGCTTGATTTCTTCAAGTAACCACAAAATGCGAAAAGAACGTGATTGATCTAAATGATGTAGTTTAATCATGATAATTCCTATTTTTTTAAATTTTTACAACCACTTTGCCAAAGTTTTCGCCTTTCAACATACCATTGAAAGCATTGATCGTGTTATCTAAACCTTGCACCATATGCTCTTTATATTTGATTTTTCCGTCTTTCAACCATTCAAACATTTGCTGATAGAATTCCGGATACTGACTGCCATAATCATCAAAAATAATAAAGCCTTGCATGCGAATACGCTTTTTTAAAAGGGTGGAAATAAAGCCCGGTAAACGGTCTAGCCCTTGTACTTGCTCGGTAGCGTTATACTGGGAAACCACACCACACACCGGTACACGTGCCGCAGAGTTAAGCAATGGCCATACCGCATCAAACACTTTACCCCCTACATTCTCATAATAAATATCAATACCGTTCGGAACTGCTTGTTGTAATTGTTCTGCAAAATTTTCATCATGATGATTGATACAAGCGTCGAAGCCGAGTTCTTCTACTGCATAACGGCATTTTTCAGGCCCACCTGCGACGCCAACCACGCGACAACCTTTAAGTTTGCCAATCTGTCCAACCGTAGCACCAACAGGTCCCGTTGCAGCTGCAACGACTAAAGTTTCACCGGCTTTAGGCTGACCAATGTCCAACAACCCCATATAAGCAGTAAATCCTGGCATTCCCAAAATACCCAATGCCCAAGATGGATGTTCAGGTTGCATACCTAAGCTTTGACATGCAGTCCCATTAGAAATTGCGTAGCCCTGCCAGCCATTTCCTGAAAAAACCCACTCGCCTTCTTTGAATTTTGGGTTTTTAGAGGCCACTACTTGACTGACTGTTCCACCGACCATCACTTCGCCAATTTCAACCGGTGCTGCATATGAAGGAGCATCGCTCATGCGACCACGCATATAAGGATCGAGTGACAAGTAAATGGTTTTTAACAATATCTCGCCTTGTTTAAGTTCATTGAGCTCAACTTGTTCAATACGAAAATCGCTGTGTTTTGGCTCACCCACTGGCCGTTTAGCTAAAACGATGCGTTGATTAATAACTGTTTTCACACACATAACTCCATGTTTTATTTAGAATTACTTCCCTTCACAATCAAAAATTATGATTAAAATTTCTTTACATCCATTGTAGAGGAGTTATAATAAAAAACAATACGACTGGTCTATTTTTTGTAATAGAGTAAATAATTAATATGAAGCCTAATCCTATTAAAAAGTCTGAAGCGAAGCGCTTACACATTCTTAACACCAGTTCAGACCTGATTTTGCATAAAGGTTTTACTGGTGTAGGATTACAGGAAATTTTACAGAGCTGTGAGATCCCCAAAGGCTCGTTTTATCATTATTTCCAATCCAAGGAAGCTTTCGGATGTGAATTGGTACAGCATTATGTGGATAATTACCAAGTTCGTTTAAATGATGTATGGCGTAGCGATAAATCTCCTTATCAAAAGCTGATTGAGTATTTTAATTTATGGATAGAAGATCCTGAAACACAGTGTGGTTGGGCGGATAGTTGTTTAATTGTGAAACTTGCCGCAGAAGTTGCCGATCTATCTGAAGATATGCGCTCCATTATGTCCGCTGGCGTGGATGATGTAATCCAACGTATTGCTGGTTTAATTGATTTGGGTAAACAGGATCAATCTATCCAAGCAGATACTGAGGCCTCGACTTTGGCACAAGTACTTTACCAAATGTGGTTAGGTGCAGCATTACTGAGTAAGTTGCAAAAAGATAAAACACCATTACATCAAGCTCTGAGAGCAACTAAATTTCTATTAAAAAGTGAAGATTCATAAAAATTAAATTAAATATCAACTACATAATTAATAATTCATGATAGCAGTCCAATGATTACCTATTATTGTGTTGCTATTAGATCAATTAACAATCATGAGTATAGCGCACAATGAATTCTCCTCCTAAAGCCCTCATGACTCGTATTTTAGTCGGATATTTAGGCTTATATCCCACACTATTACTGGTACTCACTTTATTAAAGCCAATTACTGAGCATCAAAGTTTCCCGATGATGGTGTTGATTGAAGTCATAGTATTAGTGCCAGTAACGCAACTGATTTCTTTCCCACTGGCAGGTTGGCTCATTACACAGCTAAAAAATTTTAAGAATTTGTTTTAAGAAGAATTTATGCTGGCAACAGCAATCCTAAGTCGTTATTTTGCCAACCACAAAGGTTGGCAAAATAACTCATTAAGTCAATATTAATCTGCGTAAGCTGGATAATCAATATAGCCTTTTTCCGTCCCACCATACATAGTACTTGCATCTACTGCATTCAATGGCCACCCATTGGCGATGCGATCGGGTAAATCTGGATTCGCAATAAATGGGCGTCCAAATGCAATTAAATCGGCCAGCCCTGCCTCTAAAATTCGAGTCCCTCTTTCTGCCGTATATCGACCTGCATAAATAATCCGACCACTGAAAGTGTCTCTGACATCTTTACGAAAATCATGAGGAAGTTCTGGTGCATTATCCCAATCAGCTTCTGCAATCGATAAATAGGCAATCCCAACTTCTTCAAGTATTTTTATGGCTTCAATATAAGTCACATGTGGATCATCTTCAACCAACCCCATGTAAACACGATCTTCCTCTGTACTTTCAAATAGCGGGGCAAAACGCACTCCTAAACGATCTGCACCAACCACCTCAGCAACTGCCTCTACTACTTCACGTAAAAAACGCAAACGATTGTTTAGTGATCCACCATATTCATCTTCACGGTGGTTACTATGTGCAGAGATAAATTGATTTACCAAATAACCATTTGCACAATGAATTTCAACTCCATCAAAACCAGCAGCCAAGGCATTGCGTGCAGCTTGAGCATAGAGTTGCACTAATTCTTTAACTTCTGCATTGCTTAAAGCACGTGGCATTGAAGGATCAGCCAAGGCCCCTGCATTGGGCCCGGTCTCAATAAAGACTTTAACATTACTATCAGCCCTAATAGCCGAAGGCGCGACCGGTGATGCATGATCGGGTTGCAAAGATGTATGTGAAACACGCCCAACATGCCAAAGTTGTGCAAAAATAATGCCTCCTTTAGCATGCACTGCTTCAGTCACTTTACGCCATCCAGCAATCTGTTCAGGGCTGTAAATACCGGGAGTCCAAGCATAGCCTTGACCACGTGGCTCGATTTGCGTACCTTCGGTGACCATAAATCCTGCCCCGGCACGCTGTTGATAATAGGTTGCCATCAGTTCATTTGGAATATTCCCTGGCTGAGTACTGCGCGACCGCGTTAATGGTGGCAATACAATACGGTTTCGCAAAACATAAGGGCCTAAGCTTAAGTTTTGAAAAAGTATGCTGTCTTTCATTTCATTGTATCCAAATAATCATGACTTAATTGATCTAAATTAAAAAATACCCTTCCTTCCTGTATATAGAAAAATAAAGGAAAGAAAGCTATTAACTCAGACCCTCCACCATTAAGTGAGGGTTATTTTGCTTATTGCACCCGTTGCTCAGAGTCAGAAGTTATTCACTGCTAAGCACCACAACAGACGCTAGCTACTCTTTATTTCAACAATTGAAGTAATGCTGTAGCAGTTGCAGCAGAAGAGGCTGGATTTTGTCCAGTAACCAGCAAGCCATCTACTTGAACATGTACTTGCCAATCATCTACTTTAGAATAATGACCACCATTTTCTTTAAGAATGTCTTCGACTAAAAATGGTACAATTTCAGTCAAGCCTACAGCAGCCTCCTCAGTATTGCTAAAACCAGTGACTAATTTACCGCTGACTAAAGGCGCTCCATTACTCGCTTTCACATGACGAAGAACACCTGGGGCATGACACACTGCTGCAACAGGTTTGCCAGACTGAATCGCCTGTTCAATCAGAGAAATTGAAATCGGATCTTCTGCTAAATCCCACAATGGACCATGCCCGCCTGGATAAAACACCGCATCATAATCAGCTACAGAAATTTCGCTAAGTTTATGCGTCTGTGCCAATGCTTGCATTGCAGTTGGATCAGCTTCAAAACGATGAGTGGCTTCAGTTTGCGCATCGGCTAAATTACTTTTAGGATCTAGTGGTGGCTGCCCACCTTGAGGCGACGCCAGCGTAACTTCAGCACCAGAGTCAATAAAGGTGTAATACGGTGCAGCAAGTTCTTCTAGCCAGAAACCTGTTTTCTTACCAGTATTGCCAAGTTGATCATGTGAGGTTAAAACGACTAAAATTTTCATGTTATTTCTCCGATAATTTTCATGATTGAGGAGCATTGTTGCATGATCACTTGCTGTGTGGCGTGAGCATGCCAGATAGCTTATTTAGATGCTCGTCGCAAGAATTTGGCGACTGATCTCTAATGAAACATTTTTGTGTTCGCCTAGCCGTGTCAGATTGTGTGATTTAAGTTGCGTAATGATGATCTCAATATCTGTCTCCCCCAGTCCATAATCGCTAAGACGAGTCGGCAATCCAAGTTGCTCAAAGAAGGCTCGAGTACGAGCAATAGCCGTATCAATACGTTGTTCTTCATCACCTTCGACAATCTGCCAGACACGAGCTGCATACTGTAGTAATTTTTCTCGCTTCTCTTGACGACGCACTTGTAGATTGGCCGGCAACACAATGGCCAAGGTACGAGCATGATCAATACCATGTAAAGCCGTGAGCTCATGTCCAATCAAATGGGTTGACCAATCTTGTGGTACACCAGCTCCAATCAGCCCATTCAGTGCCATGCTAGCAGACCACATCAAATTCGCACGCGTGTCATAATCTGCTGAATCTTCCAAGATTTTCGGTCCAATCTCAATCAGAGTTTGCAATAGACCTTCGGCAAAACGATCTTGTACTTGTGCATTCACAGGGTAAGTTAAGTACTGTTCAATGACATGAACAAATGCATCCACCACGCCATTAGCCAACTGGCGCGTCGGCAAGCTAAAGCTTTTATTCGGATCTAGTACGGAAAATTGCGGAAAAACATAGGGACTGCTAAATGACAATTTGGCTTGGGTCGATTTTCTGGTTACTACACCACCGCTATTCATTTCTGAACCAGTTGCCGGAAGGGTGAGTACACTCGCAAAAGGCAAAGCTTGAGTAATTTTAGTACCATGGGTTTCTAAAATCTCCCATGTATCCCCTGTATAATTGACTGCTGCTGCAATAAATTTAGTACCATCAATTACCGATCCACCACCGACAGCCATCAAGAAATCAATCTTTTGTTCTCGAATCAGCTCTACAGCTTTCATGAGGGTTTCATAACTCGGATTCGGCTCAATTCCGCCAAATTCATGAATTTCTCTTGCACCTAATGCTTCACGCACTTCAGCTAAAGTACCATTCTTACGTGCACTTTCACCACCAAATAACATTAACACTTTTGCTTCTGTAGGCACATAGTCATTGATTTCAGCTATTGTATCGCCACCAAAAATAATGCGGGTCGGATTATAAAAGTTAAAATTCAGCATATTTTTATCCTAGGATGATCAGCTAATTGATTTGAAAAGCCACCGTTATTCATCAAATAAACTTTAAAAAATTGGACAATACTGTGGCTTTTGCCTACACCATGTGCTAACTGTACATAAAAATAGACCAGTCGTCTATTTTTTTAAAAAAATTATTTCAGCTTGCCAACTTGAGTGATGCTTAAACAAATTCAGGCTTGTTCTATACCACTTTTATTATTGATGTATTTTCACGAGCGATTGTTGGATGGAAGATATCAACACGTATGACTATTGACATGGTCGTGAACGCATTGGCTGAAACAGTGAATGGCTCATAGAAAATAGCAATGATTAAATATTTTAAAAGCAGATTGGCAAGGTTTAGCAGATGTACAAATGCAGCGCTAAATTAGATAGATTGGTTCAATATAAGGCATGTGGATTCATTCGTTTATTTACCCTGTTTTGGATATTGACCCATGTAAACGATGAGATTAAGCCAATAAATAAAGTAGCCCAACTTGAATAAAAAGCCTCTGACAAACCTCACAGTGTTGAAGTGCTGCCTTTCATTCAAAATTTCAGGCAGCACACTCATACATTTAAGCGTCGGTTTAAGCTGGTAGTTTACTCGCCAAAACATCTACTTTTTCAATAGACGGTGGCTCTGAAAATAGCTCTTCGGCCTGAGCCATCAAAGCAGCTGCAACCTTGCCAGATAAATGCGCTTGGCGACCCGCCTCATCAGGAAATGCATCAAAAATACCAAATGTTGTAGGTCCAAGACGTAGGCCAAACCACGCAACGGTCGCAGGTTCTTCCATTACAATAGGTAAACCGGCTTTAAGGAAAGCTTCCACTTCTTCTTCTTTACCCGGTTTAGCTTCAAGACGCACATATAAAGCTGTTTTAAGCATGACTAAAACTCCACAATTGATTAGAATTCAAACTGATTCTGACATTGCTAATGTATGCATGTCAGAAAGTTTTGTTGTATAAAAGTTAAAAAAATTTCCCATAGCTGAGCCAAAATTTAGATTTTTATTTCGACATAATGCTATGAATTTATTCAAGTTAATATCATTAACATTTGAATCAAAAATCAAGATATGAGATGATTAAATTCAATCTTAGTTATATAAGGATCAATTGACTCTACCTTAGATTTATAAGCTGACCTCTTCATCTGGAGATTATATTGCTCAAGAAGCATTCAAGAACAACATGTATATCCTCATATCTATGAAAGTTTTTTTGCTAGGAATTTGCTGTGAAACTCTATATGTTTCTCTATAAAGCTCGCAATGAAGTAATAGCTATGGTCATACCCTTCTCTTAGGTTAAGTGTAAGAGGATATTCTTGTTCCAAACAAATATCACTAAGCAGCTTAGGTCTTAACTGTTCTTCAAGAAAATCATCAGCTGTTCCCTGATCGACTAAAATAGGTAAATGAACTTCCGCGTTTTTGATTAATTCAATCGCATCATAGCTTTTCCATAAAGTTTCGTTTTCACCTAGGTAGTGTGTGAAAGCCTTTTTCCCCCAAGGTACTTGGCTAGGTGCAACAATTGGTGCAAAAGCAGAAATACTTTTATACAGCTCAGGGTTTTTTAACCCAATGACTAATGCACCATGACCACCCATGCTATGCCCCATAATGCTTTGGACTTGGTTGGTCGGAAAATTCAGGTCAATCAGATTTCTGAGCTCTTCCACAATATAATCATACATTTTGAAATGCTGTGACCAGGGTGCTTGTGTTGCATTCACATAGAATCCTGCACCTTGGCCTAAATCATAATCTGCATGATCTGGTACATCTTCTCCACGTGGGCTGGTATCTGGTGCAACAATAATGACTTTATGTTCAGCCGCATACTTTTGTGCTCCGGCTTTAGTAATAAAGTTCTGTTCGTTGCAAGTCAGCCCTGATAACCAATATAAAACTGGCAACCGCTCATCTTTGTCATGAGGTGGCAGATATATTGAGAATTTCATTGAACAGTTTAATGCTGTTGACTGATGGCAATACACTTCTTGCGATCCACCAAAAGAAGCATGTTTCTCAATTATTTCCATAATCAATTACCTATGTTGAGCAAGACTTCATGAGAAATCGAGTAAACAAAGAGTCTGTCATTCTCCACAGAGAATAGTGATTAAGATTTAAAATGTAGGCAGGTTTGTTGAACCTATACACGATGCCTACACAGATAGATGGGTTTTACAGATAATGTGCCGTTTTAGAGGATTCCATGCATGTCATTCATGATGCACATGCATGGAAAACTATAAGGTCTGACGGAATTATTCGTAATGAATTACAGTACGAATTGACTTACCTTCATGCATTAGATCAAAGGCTTCATTGATCTGATCCAAGCCCATCGTATGTGTCACAAATGGTTCTAATTGAATTTTACCTTTCATGGCATCTTCAACCATTCCTGGAAGTTGCGTACGACCTTTTACGCCACCAAACGCAGAACCTAGCCATTTACGACCAGTAACCAGTTGGAATGGACGGGTAGAGATTTCTTGACCTGCGCCAGCTACACCAATAATTACAGATTGTCCCCAGCCACGGTGTGCACTTTCAAGGGCTGCACGCATTACATTCACGTTGCCAATACATTCAAATGAATGATCTACACCCCAACCAGTCATTTCGACAATGACTTGCTGGATTGGTTTATCGTAGTCTTTAGGGTTCAAGAAGTCCGTTGCGCCAAACTCTTTTGCCAGCACAAATTTATCTGGATTCATGTCAACCACAATAATACGTCCTGCTTTAGCTTGACGTGCGGCTTGTACGACTGCTAGACCAATACCACCTAAACCAAAGACCGCAACACTATCACCTTCTTGTACTTTAGCCGTGTTGTGTACTGCACCGATACCCGTTGTTACACCACAACCTAGTAAGCAGACATGTTCGTGATTGGCTTCAGGATTGATTTTAGCCAATGATACTTCTGCCACTACCGTGTATTCACTGAACGTTGAGCAGCCCATATAGTGGTAAATCGGTTGACCATTGTAGGAAAAACGAGTCGTGCCATCTGGCATTACGCCTCTACCTTGAGTTTCTCGAACGGAAATACACAAGTTCGATTTTCCAGATTTACAGAATAGGCACTCGCCACATTCAGCGGTGTAAAGTGGAATTACATGATCACCTGGTTTGACGCTAGTCACGCCTTCACCAACCTCAACTACGACACCAGCACCTTCATGCCCGAGAATAGCCGGAAAAACGCCTTCAGGATCATCGCCAGATAAAGTAAATGCGTCTGTATGACACACACCGGTATGGGAAATCTTGATTAATACTTCACCTTTCTTCGGTGGTGCAACATCAACTTCAACAATTTGAAGAGGTTGACCAGGACCAAACGCAACGGCAGCACGTGACTTCATGGAATAATTCCTTATACAGATCTATTTTAAATATGATTTTAGAATCTTGGCGATTTCAGCCAATTCTTCTTTTCGTTGTTGTTCTGTGGTTTCACCTGATACTAAAGTGTCCTTTAAATGAACCTCTAACATCTCATTCATTAGACCATTAATAGCACCACGCACAGAGCATATTTGTTGCAGAATCGCACCACATTCCACATTGTCTTCTAGCGCTTTTTCAATCGCTTGTGTCTGACCTTTGATCTTTCTGACGCGTAGAAGAATCTTTTTTTTGTCTTCGACCTGATTAGGCATCAGACCTCCTTATTTGCTAGCATTGATACTATAGTACCCCATAGTATAAAAAAGAACAATATTTTTTATAAACCTTAAAAATTTAGGTAGTGTTTCAAAAAGTATGCTGAGATTAAATGAAGTCACTATTGGCTCTGCAACTGGATGCTATAATTAACTTTCCGAATCTTTACAATAGCTTATAAAATTAAACTTCTAACATACTCCCCCCACTTTCAACTAACTCTTTACGAAACATGTTTCTCAGGGATTTTAAAAGCAAAAGCTCTTAGGCGACTTCCTCACGGATTTAGGCATGCTTTCTGCTTCACAAAGCGAACTTTACCGCATCTTTCCTCCACAGACAAAGTGGTATGTCCTACCGCTAGAATATTGCGAGAAGCATTAATATCCGTATTCTTGCTAAAGCCACACTCAATACTGAACTAACACATCTAATCCGATACCTTATTTTGCAATTATTTCCCTCAATACCTATAGTGAAAAACTTACCAATACTTTGCTGACAGTCTTTAAATGCAGTGATAAAACTATCCCATTGATTACTTGAAATTCGGGTATAGTGAATACTTAACTGTTTCAACTTTTCCTTTAGTCGTTGGACTATAGCTATATCTCTTTTACCCCAAACATAAGTAACAATTTCTCCTGTTTTTTTCAGCACATATCACTTTTCAACGTAGTGAACGGTACCGGGTTTGTCGGAGAGTCAATATTCTGAGAGACTATCCCGATGACAAAATTAAAATATACCCCTGAAATCAGAGAAAGAGCGGTTCAATTATTGATTGAATCTGAAAAAGATTATCCATCGAATTGGGCTGCGATCACCGCTATTGCTCCCAAGATAGGTTGTAGTCCTGAAACACTACGTGTTTGGTATCAAAAATATTTAGATAAACAAAATCCAGTTAAAGTACAGCAGCTTTCAGACCGAGAACGTATCAAACAACTCGAACGCGAAAATAAAGAACTGCAACGCGCCAATGAGATTCTACGTAAAGCAGCCGCTTTTTTCGCCCAGGCGGAGCTCGACCGCCCACACAAATAATGGTGGATTTTATCCATAATAATAAAGAGCTGTACGGAGTCGAGGCGATTTGTAGAATTTTACCGATCGCACCTTCAACCTATTACCGGACTTTAGATCTCACAGTAAATCCAGAACATCGAGCGAAACGAGATTTACATGACTTGCATCATGCTGAGGAGATCAAGCGAATTTGGAAAGAAAGTTCAGGTCGATACGGTGTGCGTAAGGTCTGGCAACAACTGAAACGTGAAGGCTATGTGATTGCACGTTGTACAGTTGCTCGATTGATGCAGAAGCTAGGTATACAAGGTGTTTGGCGTGGTAAGAATAAACAAACTACCCGTAGCCGAGATGACCAAAAACGGGCAGATGATTTAGTGAAACGTAATTTTAGTGCTGATCATCCAAACCAACTATGGGTCGGTGACTTTACGTATATTCAAACTCATTCAGGCTGGGTCTATACCGCCTTTATTATTGATGTGTTTTCACGAGCAATTGTTGGATGGAAAGTATCTACACGGATGAATACAGATATGGTGCTCGATGCATTGGAGCAAGCATTGCATGATCGAGGCATGCCAAAGAATGTGATTCATCATTCCGACAGAGGTGTGCAATATCTTTCCATTCGCTATACCAATCGTTTAGAAGCAGCAAATTTACGAGCATCAGTCGGTACGACAGGCGATTCATACGATAATGCTTTGGCTGAAACGGTGAATGGCTTATACAAAACATAGGTGATTGAATATCTAAAAGCAGTTTGGCAAGGTTTAGCAGATGTACAACTTGCGACACTAAACTGGGTAGATTGGTTCAATAAAAAGCGTGTACACAGTGCACTGGGTTATGTATCGCCTTTTGAGTTTGAAGCAATGTACTATGATAAGATTAACCCGTTAGGTCAGGTGGCCTAACTTAAATAAAAAAGTCTCCGACAAACCCGGTACGTTTCAATCAGCCTTCTATCCCCTGTCATATTGCTCACGGCTGCAGTGATCGCAGTCCCCTTAATCAAGCGCCTAGGATTAAACTCGGTATTGGGATATTTAATTGCAGGATTAATTATTGGTCCATTTGGACTGGCATTTTTCTACGATTCTGCGTCTATTCTGCATATCGCTGAGCTTGGTATTGTGATGTATCTGTTTGTGATTGGACTAGAAATGCGTCCATCGTATTTATGGAGTTTAAGAAAAGAAATTTTTGGATTAGGTACATTACAAATTAGTGCCTGTTCATTGGGGCTAACGGCTGTAGGCTTGGTCTATGGCTATTCTTGGCAAGTGAGTTTTGTGTGTGCTGCAGGCTTTGTACTCACCTCGACTGCAATTGTAATGCAACTTTTGGGAGATCGTGGAGACATTGCTCAACCACGCGGACAAAAAATTGTCTCGATTCTGCTGTTTGAAGACTTGTTGATTGTCCCTTTATTGGCAATTGTGGCACTGTTGCAAATAGCTGCTGATGGTAAGCTAAATACTCTTTTAGCTAAAGGATCAGCAGATGAATGCTTTCCATGGTCGTCATTTTCAGGGCGAAATCATTCTTTGGGCCGTCCGTTGGTACTGTAAATATGGCATCAGCTATCGTGAACTTCAGGAAATGCTCGCTGAACGGGGAGTAAATGTCGATTACACCACGATTTATCGTTGGGTTCAGCGTTATGCTCCTGAAATGGAAAAACGTTTACGTTGGTATTGGCGTAATCCTAAAGATCGACATTTATGGCATCTGGATGAAACTTACGTAAAAGTGAATGGCAAATGGGCATATCTATACCGAGCAGTTGACCAACGTGGCCATACTCTTGATTTCTATCTTTCTGCTAGACGAAATACCCATTCAGCTTATTGTTTTCTTGGTAAGATTTTGAATCATGTCAAAAAATGGCAGATTCCACGAGTCATAAACACTGATAAGCCTCATACCTATGGCCGTGCTTTGTCGCGACTAAAACACGAAGGAAAGTGTCCTGAAGATCTGGAGCATCGACAGATTAAATACAAGAATAACGTGATTGAATGTGATCATGGCAAGCTTAAACGGATCATCAAGGCTACGTTGGGATTCAAGTCTATGAAAACGGCTTATGCCACAATTAAAGGTATTGAGGTTATGCGTGCTCTACGCAAAGCACAAGCTTCATTATTTTATAACGGTAATATTCTAGGAGAAGTTTGGCTAGTAAATAAAGTTTTCGGTCTCTAAGCTTTTTTGAAGGGAAAATCATCGACTCAGATCCCTATTTGCAACAGTGCCGAACCGAGCGAGTATCTACGAGCGATCAACTGGCATTAAAATTTTGCCCCTACCTTTTCTCTGATTACAAGCTCTCTTATGGTGTTCTTTTTGGCAATATTCCTGTATGTACCAAGCAAAGATGAACTAGACGAACATAGAGTTGATATGACTATACTTAAAAATATCCGCTACAAATCAAAGAGTGTAATGGAAAAATATTAATCAGAATTATGACTAAAAAGCTGTGTACTTATTTGAACCGAATAACATTAAAGAAAAAACCTATGACTGGTGCCTAATCGACCCTAAAAAATATCAGGTGAGTGGTACTTTACTTATTTTTTATCATTACTAATGAGATCACCGCCTCGCAAAATAACTCGACTTTGAAACAAGGCTTAATCATACTTCAAAGTATCGAGTTAAAATGCTAATATTCATTAAGTTATTTCTAAGTGGAGGCAGAAAAATGAAGATCAAAATAATCTGTCTCATCACAATGATAATTGTATTAGCCTTAGCCGTTAAGATAGAAAATGACAAGGAAAAACAAAGGATTCATGAATCAATTATAAGTGATTAAACCATTTAAGCGCGTTAACTTCATATCTGATCCATTTCTTGACTAATGATAATTGTAAAAAATATGAAATGAAAAAGACCTTAGAGGGCAAACGAGAGCGTTTTAAGGCATTAAAAAACCCACAGAAGTGGGCCAAATCATTATTTCATGCTGAAACAATAGTTTTTACTAACCTCTGAGGGAATGGAACAACTAGTTAGCATATTTATTATAAATGCAATATGAATCAAAATGTTTAAAAGATGTATCTAAAAGGCTTCTTTATCATTTTTTTGTTTAAAAAATATTTGCCGAGCGAAGCAATAGCATAAAAAAAGCCCACTCAAGGAAAGTGAGGTGGGCTTATAAACTAAAGATCTTTGAAAGCCAACAAGAAACCACAGCTAGTTTCTGTTCACTATTTTGTGTACTAATCAAATAATATTCACTGGCAAAATACGCCAAATACTAAAATATTGTTAAATAAATCAAATTTTTAGAGCTGAAATCTACGATATTTATTTACAGAGTATAACGATTAAAGTAATAACTCTTTCTAAAAATAAGGAGGTTTGGAAAAATCTTATAGTTACCTTGATAATATCCACTCTCATTAGCTTCCTTATTTTATGCACTATAAATTTTTTATTTGGACATGGCATATATATTCCGTGGAGTGACCATAGCCATTGGACAGAGATATTAAGTATAGAAATAATACTCATGAGTTTAGTAATAGGGGGAGTTAGTACCTCTATGATTATGTTAGGGACATTTATTTCTAAAAATAATAGATAGCACAGAATTAACAATCTATAAGTTATAGAAATTACTAGATGTTTCTTTAATTCTGTTCTTTTAGAGGTGGTCCCACATGTTTGAACAACTAAAAGCGTATTTATAAGTGATATTCCGCTCTAGTTAAGCCACCTTGTTTTGTTGGGGTAGCTGATCATAGTAAAACTCATTTGGTGTCATTTTGTCTAGACTCGAATGAGGGACTGTTCTAAATTTTGTGTAAGTACTTAATTTTCATTTATCCTTCAGAGGATAATTACAAAAGGTACTTCACATGGATGAAGCAACAATCAAAAGTATGGCTGCCGAATTGGCTAAAGGTCTAAAAACACCAGAAGACTTAAACCAAATGACAGCAGTCTTTAAAAAATTCATGATTGAAACTGCACTCAATACTGAACTTTCAGACCATCTCGGTTATGAAAAGCATCAGCCCAAGAAAGGCTCAAATAGCCGTAATGGGTTTAGTTCTAAAACCATTACAACTCAAGATGGACAACTGGCTTTAGATATTCCCCGTGATCGAGAAGGTTCATTTGAGCCACAAATTATCAAAAAGCACCAAACACGCATCACCAGTATGGATGACCAAATCCTCTCACTGTATGCAAAAGGAATGACTAATAGGGAAATTGTAGCCTTCTTCAAAGAAATGTACGATGCCGATGTGTCAGCATCTCTCATCAGCAAAGTTACCGATGCTGTGATTGAGCAAGTGACTGAGTGGCAAAATAGAGCCTTAGATAGCCTTTATCCTGTTGTCTATCTTGACTGTATTGTTGTCAAAGTCCGTCAGCACTCCAATGTGATTAACAAGTCCGTATACCTTGCTTTAGGCATCAATATGGATGGGCAAAAAGAATTACTGGGTATGTGGATTGCTCAGACAGAAGGTGCCAAATTCTGGCTGTCAGTCATGACAGAGCTAAAAAATCGAGGAGTACAGGACATTCTTGTTGCCTGTGTAGATGGATTAAAAGGCTTCCCTGACGCGATAGCCTCTGTTTACCCTCATACTGATATTCAACTGTGTATCGTGCATGTTGTACGCAATAGCCTGAGATTTGTAAGCTGGAAAGACTACAAAGCTGTTACGTCGGGTCTGAAAGCGATTTATCAGGCAAGTACAGAGGAAAATGCTTTAAAATCCCTAGACATCTTCTGTGATCAATGGAATCACCAGTATCCCAAAATTGGAGAATCCTGGCGGGCCAATTGGGAAAATATCCGAACGATCTTTAGCTATCCAGCCGAAATACGTCATGCAATTTATACAACAAATGCGATTGAGTCGTTGAATAGCGTAATACGCCATTCAACGAAGAAAAGGAAAATCTTTTCATCTGATGACTCAGTAAAGAAGGTCATTTACTTAGCAACATCAAATGCTGCGAAGAAATGGACGATGCCAATTCAAAATTGGCGTTTAGCAATGAATTGGTTTACGATTCAGTTCGATGATCGATTAAAAGATCATTTATAAAAAATGGAACTTACACAAAATAATTTACAGGCTC
>NZ_JAKTIM010000010.1:0-62613 GCF_027855455.1 Acinetobacter sp. AOR01_HL
GGGACTGTTCTAAATTTTGTGTAAGTACTTAATTTTCATTTATCCTTCAGAGGATAATTACAAAAGGTACTTCACATGGATGAAGCAACAATCAAAAGTATGGCTGCCGAATTGGCTAAAGGTCTAAAAACACCAGAAGACTTAAACCAAATGACAGCAGTCTTTAAAAAATTCATGATTGAAACTGCACTCAATACTGAACTTTCAGACCATCTCGGTTATGAAAAGCATCAGCCCAAGAAAGGCTCAAATAGCCGTAATGGGTTTAGTTCTAAAACCATTACAACTCAAGATGGACAACTGGCTTTAGATATTCCCCGTGATCGAGAAGGTTCATTTGAGCCACAAATTATCAAAAAGCACCAAACACGCATCACCAGTATGGATGACCAAATCCTCTCACTGTATGCAAAAGGAATGACTAATAGGGAAATTGTAGCCTTCTTCAAAGAAATGTACGATGCCGATGTGTCAGCATCTCTCATCAGCAAAGTTACCGATGCTGTGATTGAGCAAGTGACTGAGTGGCAAAATAGAGCCTTAGATAGCCTTTATCCTGTTGTCTATCTTGACTGTATTGTTGTCAAAGTCCGTCAGCACTCCAATGTGATTAACAAGTCCGTATACCTTGCTTTAGGCATCAATATGGATGGGCAAAAAGAATTACTGGGTATGTGGATTGCTCAGACAGAAGGTGCCAAATTCTGGCTGTCAGTCATGACAGAGCTAAAAAATCGAGGAGTACAGGACATTCTTGTTGCCTGTGTAGATGGATTAAAAGGCTTCCCTGACGCGATAGCCTCTGTTTACCCTCATACTGATATTCAACTGTGTATCGTGCATGTTGTACGCAATAGCCTGAGATTTGTAAGCTGGAAAGACTACAAAGCTGTTACGTCGGGTCTGAAAGCGATTTATCAGGCAAGTACAGAGGAAAATGCTTTAAAATCCCTAGACATCTTCTGTGATCAATGGAATCACCAGTATCCCAAAATTGGAGAATCCTGGCGGGCCAATTGGGAAAATATCCGAACGATCTTTAGCTATCCAGCCGAAATACGTCATGCAATTTATACAACAAATGCGATTGAGTCGTTGAATAGCGTAATACGCCATTCAACGAAGAAAAGGAAAATCTTTTCATCTGATGACTCAGTAAAGAAGGTCATTTACTTAGCAACATCAAATGCTGCGAAGAAATGGACGATGCCAATTCAAAATTGGCGTTTAGCAATGAATTGGTTTACGATTCAGTTCGATGATCGATTAAAAGATCATTTATAAAAAATGGAACTTACACAAAATAATTTACAGGCTCTTGAACCACGCTGCGAATTCAATGAGTAATTTCACTACGATATCTCTCTGATTACACAAGGCTTCTCGATTCATACTATTTGCACCTGTAGAACCAGCAACCCCTCCCATATATGCACCAATACCACTCGCAACAATGACTCCAACACCACCTGTAGCAAGACCTGCTAATGCGCCGAGTAGCATTGACCCTGTCATTGCACCTCCAGCAATTGCAGCAGTTTCTTTGCCAACATTTTTTAAGTATTGCTCGCCATCCACTTTACCTGAATTAAAATCACCATAATTACGATATGCCGCTAAACCAATCGTTAATAGTGGGATTGGTAGCATATCTCCTACATCCGCAAAATCTGAAACTTGCTCTAGTCCTACACCAGTAGTTTCCTGAACAGCTTCATAGCTTAAAGTGGTATCCACTAACACCATCGGATGATTACCTAGCTGCTCTGCAAGTTCACTGTTCACAATCACTGGAATATCTGGATACTTATCAAAATGACTTAATACATAATCAGCATCCATTGAGCACTTAACTTGCATCGGTGTGCCATCAACAATCAAATCATAACCAGCTTGGTTTGCGCTATCGGGAAATTCAACTGTATGTCCTTGTTGTTGTAAATTCAGTGCAACCTGTTGTTCAGCAACATAACCAGTTAAACGAGTCACTGCTCCTGCACTATCTAGTGTATTCGCTGAAATGTCTTGTAAAGTATTTAAGTTTTCAGGATTTCCTTTTGATGCAAAGCTCAATGCATCTAATACAGATGGATCAATATGTGCATAATCCCAAATTAATCCTAAAGAATATGCGGATGCCGTTAAGCCCACACCCACCTTTAGCCCTTGATCAGATAATATTTTTTCTAGCTCTTTTTGTGCTTTTTGATTTTGGTTAAGACACTCAACAATTTTTTTATTTTTCAAAAGTTTTGGTGCACTCGCAATAATTCCTTCACTATATGGAATCTGCGAATCACGCCCTCCAAAAAATGTACCAACTCCCTTACTAAAACTATTTAGCCCACGTCCCATGTCAGCTAAGAAATTCGTATCTTCAGGACGAGTTGCAATAACGTCTTCTGGTAAAAGGGCTGTTATAGCACGATTGAGTAGATTCCCTTGTAATGCTCTATCTTTCGCATCGTCTATAGAGCAAAGTAAATATACAGCATATTGCAAATCACCAAACTCTCCTTTTTCCTGATTATAGATAACATTCTTCCGCATTATTAAACATTCAAGATAATCAAAATATAATGTTTCTTGATAAGAACAATGCTCAAAATAGTACTCAAACTTTTCTATAGCGCTAGTATAGATTTGACTACGTTTGTACACTATCGCCTGTGCTTTAATGACAGCATTGCTAGGCTCACGCTCAAATAAAATTTTTAAGATCTCTCGACTAATCTGTAAATGTTCACTTTTTTCAATCTTCGATAAATACCGACTGACTAATTCAGAAATATTCATCGACGCTTGATGCTTGAGTTTGAATAAAATACATTGCTCTAACCAAGCATAATTTTTTGCATGCCCCTGATAGTGAGGGATAAATACTGTTTCAATCAATTCAACCAATTCTAAAGCAACGCCAATTTCCTCAGATGAATTGATAGAAAATTCCCATTTTTGTGGAATAGTCACACTAAATAAGCGAGAGAAAAACCCCGAATTAAGATCAGCTTTTTCTTGAGTAACTAACATCAACATATCTTCTGGAGTAAGTGTATGTTTTTGAGTTTTAATTCTATCTAGTCGTACTTTAAGTAATTTAAAATTCATATATCCCCCTAATTTTTTGAATTTTCAGATAATTTACTATTTTAGACATCAGAATTATATTACTTAAAATTGAAAAAGTACTAGTGTATTAAAAATAATAAAATTATTGATTTATTTATATATTTTCATTAGCTGAATTGACTAAACCCATCCTTAATTTTATCATTCAACTGCTGGCCTACATTGTCAGTCGGTTTTAGCAGACCGTTTCATACAGCGCATCAGGGTTTATTCTTCTGAGTATCTCTTATGCGTAAAACCTTCTCGTCCCCCTTTGCGGTAGAACGGGAGGGGGACGCGTCCGCGCGTGCTGGTTCTGTATGTCCAGTCTGCTAACCCCTTTTCGTTCTGCCACCATTATTTAGCAGTAAGTTGGTAGAGCTTCTTAATACATACAGGAGTAGTCGCCATGACTAAACTTTTTCTATCTTTATTGTTTTTCCTAAAACGATTTTCTATTCCTCTATTGCATTAACAGCATTCATAAATTTTTTGCTTATTTGACTAATCTAAACGCTGTCTAGCCTTGGAAAGCTTTGTCACATCTACACTTTAGTTCATTCAGCAAAATTTATTACACATCAAATAACACAATAAAAAATTAGGGGAAATGATGAAAACGCTTACTTCGCTTGCACTCATCTCACTTACATTGATGATTGCAGGTTGTGCCAGTAAAACAGAACGCCAATTTATCAGTGGTTGTAAAACAGGCGGCATTGATGGCAATACCTGTTCATGTATCTACGACAAACTTGAAGATAAATATGGAGAGGATGGTCTTAAAAACAATCTGTACACCCTTCAACAAACTGAATCCTTCCAGATGGATATGGTCAATGTGTCCTATCAGTGTATGAAGGAGTAGCCATGAGAACACTTGCAGGCATTATCTGCGTCATCGCTGTGATTTGTGTACTGGGTCTACCCTTCATTAGCTTCATGATCGTGATGGGACTATTTATTGCATTGGCAAAATATGCAATTGGGGGAAAGTAAATGAATTCAAATATTAAGACATGGGTGATTAGTAGCTACTTGGTGATTGGTTTTTTCTTTGCCATCTATCAACACTTTTGGGGACAGTATAACTACAAGCCATTTACTTACAATTTGGGGCAAGGCTTAGTGTGGCCTGCTGTAATGTTTCCAGTCATCGGTAAAATTGTTGGTGGAATTTTGATTCTACTATTCGTCTGGTTTGTTGTTATTCGTCCTAAATTATAAGGGAGTGCAATCATGAAATCATTATTTTCCACCATTGCCTTGTGTTCCCTGTTAATGGCATGTAGCCAGAACAATCAACCACCAAAAACTGATACTTCAGGTGAGCCTACCAATAATGCTGCTCAGCATACTCAATCAATCTATGCTCCTTATACCGAGGAAGCAGTTAAAGCTAAACTCAATGAAATGCAGATGATTATTGACAATGGTCATGTCTATTTACCTGCTGAGGTCAAGGAAGCGGAGTCTTATATCAGTGGATGGAATAAGTATCCTGATGTGCTGAAAGCCATGATGGAAACTGACCTTAATCCAAACAACACTCAGGAAGCTGCTGACATTCCGCTTGAGAATGAATCTGCACAAGTTAGCGATCTAAATGTTAAGGCTCGCATTAGTGCTAGAGAATCTCAATCTGCTTTTAATGTACAAGGGGCAATTGAATATATTCTTGAAATTCAATCGACCAGCAATCAGCCTTTTGTTCTACAAGGCATGAAAATTAATCGTGGTCGTTGTGGTTATTACACCGCTGACTTTCATAGCAAGATGCCTGTGCAAATGAGCTATAGCTCTACAGTATCGTACTTATTGAAATGCCGTGGTGATCAGGTGCTTGAAGCTGAATTAATCACCGATCAAGGAAATGTAAGTTTGTCTTTTTGATGTCAAACTGTACAAGATAGAGAATACATCTGATAGTCGTGTTCTCTATTTTTAATATCATAATGACTCATTTTGTTCAATATCTCTGCGCCATTTTACTTCAAACTGACCTGTACCAAAAGTCCGCATCTGTGGAGAGGTTTTAGCCCGTAAGCGCTGATCTTCTTTTTCAGGATTGACCAAGTACATCGCTGCACGAATCGCATTTGTAACTTGTATTGGTTGATCACGATGAATCATTCCAACCCCAAGCAATCCATTTTTATCAAATTTTTCCTTGTTGTCTTTGGTATTACAGTTGTAGTGAGTACCCTGTTGATTGGTGATGTGCTTCCAATACTCAGCCACCAGTTTTGCTAAACCTGAATCCTCTATACGACTATTCCCATCATAGATGAGTAATAAATGGCAGTGATAGCCTTTTTCTACACCCTGCTCTAATGCCCATACATAACCTTGTAAGTGCTTAAAACAGGTATCTTTATTTGACATACGATTACATAGAATATCCAATGCATACTTAAAGTCTTGAATACCCCAATGGATTTGATATTCTTTAAGAATAGAGATATCTACTCGAACAAACTGTAATCTAGCATAGTGTGTAAGCAGTTTATTTAGGTAGCATTCCAGTTTAAAGCGATTACGTTGTTCTTGACGCTGAAAATCGAATTGTTCTCGTATTGTATTTTTCATCTCATGTTGAATTATGCCTTGAATATGGAAGATGTGGTTTAGTTCAAATCGTAAAATATCTTCATAAAGATGGGAGTCCAATTTATCCATAATGTAATCTACGAGATTAATCACTCTTTTGAAAACATTAATGATTCTGGAATAAGTAAAATCTTCTCTGTAAATCACCTTAAAAGCACACACAGCATCCAACAGCTCTCGCTTGAATTCTTCATGATCATCAACAAATTGCTCATGGCATGTACTAACCATAAAATCTTCGATTGAGATAAGAATGGATGATTCACTTTCTAATGGATTATTCTGGTACATTTAGGTTCTCACTGAAACATAAGGTTCATATCTAAGTGAGAGATGTAAAATTTTACTGATCATGATTCTAAAGCAGGATGTTGTGGTCATCCTGCTTAGCTGAACATGCTTAGAGACTTTGGAACATACTATAGGGTTAATTTAGAATGCTTTTAGTGATTTGATATTGATACATTGTCTATAACCCATTTGAGTATGGGCTATACTTAACTAAATAACTCACTGTATTTAATCAACGATATAAGTTATTGTTTATATTATTAATAGATAATAATATATATTACCTGTTAAGCAAACCTGTCTAGACTGACCATTACCCCGCTGTCCCATACAGCGAGAATAACCAAATTATGGGAATGTTGCAGAAGCTAAAGTTACGCTACTTTTTAATTCAGCAATTCAGTTCCTCCTGTATAAAACTGATCCAGCAATCCATATTTTTTCATGTCATTAACACTAGGTTCAGTGAATTTCAGCAAACAGTCTTCACTCGAAAATTCATCCTCTTTCTCACGAATTGGATAAGGCATATCGATCAGAAAAAACTCATCTTTAGTGAGTGTTGAATCGGGCACATAGATACAACTATACATTTTCTGCGACTCGACTTTTGGTATAATTTGAAAAAACTTGCCTGCTACATGACTGAGTCTTCGTGTACTTTTTAAAAATGGTAAAATCTGATTTTTGGCAATCAAATTCAAACAAAATAATAAGAATTCCAGGATGACTAGTTGCTCCTGCTTCTCCAGCTTCTGAATCTGTATTTGAATGTCTGCATCTAGGTCGCCTTTTTTGATTAAGCCAGGATTTGCAATCAATTCCAAACGGTATTTTTCCTGAAAGACAAAAGGATAAATATCTTTTTCAATTGTAGTTCGATTTAAAATATCCACACCATATAACAGTGAACCCTGTATAATCTGCTGACGTAAACCCCGCTGATCAAGCAGTCTGCAACACCATGATTCAAAATAACATTGCATCATGGTCAAATTTGAATCCAAATCATTCAATTTGATATGTTGTTTCTTTTTATTGATTGATGCTTGTTTGAACACTTTTGCAAATACTGTCAAATCTCCTTGTTCCTGATGGCATTGTTGTAATTGTAAATAATGAATTAGACATTCTTTAATGAAACTAGAAATCGTCTCCTGAACTTGTGATGAAGCCTGGATACGCTCAATCATTGTTCCAGTAATAATGTTGATTATATCTGAATCAAGACGCTTAAGAACCAATTCCGTAAGATGATTGAGATCGCGTGAGTTGTCAGAATCCAACGGCTGCACCTGCTCAGAAATTACCGTAAAAATATCAGCAATCATTTTTATTTCAAAATGATGTCTTTCACTGGCTTCCGATATATAAAACCGACCATACCGAGCATGATTGCCCCAAAAGGCATGAGATAAATTCAACATGTAGATTGGCGTTATATTTTTTATAAATTTGTTATTGATCGTCCCATGCACATGTACCCGAAGCAAACCTATTTTTTTCAAAAAGCAGATCGAATCAAATATTGCTTGCTTATTTAACCCTGTTTTAGCAACCAGTTGTGTTGTACCTATATTACGTATCACCCCATAAACATCACATGAGCGAGTCAGGTGTAATAGCGTCAATAATACCCTAAAATCCAGTTTTTGTTCGGGTAGTAAATCAAACTTTTTAGTGGTCACTCTGACTTGAGATAATTTGATAAAAATAAGCATTAAAAGGTCAAACTGCTTAATCGCTCTCTTAAGGCGGACATACCTATGATGGGATGTTTCATGTTGATTAACTTTACTCAATAGCTGATTTAAATAATCTAAATTCAGCTGTATGGTTGTAACTCTTGCCCGCCGACCTGTTTCTGGATATGAAAACTCCAATATCTCAAAGCCTGATAACTCCTCCAATACCAGTTTTAATTTTTTATGTTGCACACCTATCTTTTCAGACAATTCCAACAATGAATCGTTGGTTTTTTGTGTACCAAAGAGACTAATAAATTTAATCAGCACCAGTCTAGCGTAGGAACTTAATCTATGTGGTGATAACTCATTAAAATTAAAAATGAGCTGCTTATGCTCTTCTGTCATTTCATCCATACATTTTTATTCATTCAACATTGCTATTAGTAAATTTTAGAATTATTTTTAGATAGGCACAAATATTTACTATAAAATAAATTTAAAACAAATAAACATTTACTAAACGTATTTAGAAATGTTTATTCCACCTTAATTAAAATCTATAATCATATTAGAATTTCAAACATCATAGAACATCAAAATGGCAAGAAAACAACTGACATTGCAACAATGGCTTGATAAAGATCAGACATTAAAATCCTTGTTTTTAGAGCACGAATGTAACAAAGAACAGGCACTACTGCAGATAGTCCAGCTTCCTGATGGACGATTGCAAATTCAGCCCATCGAAACCATGATCCACCCATTACTCGTAGCAGAAATAACGAATCAATGGGTACTTTTACTCAATGAAAAATATTTTTCCGATCTGAAAAATAGATTCAGAAATTTCAAATATTCCAAGAAAAATCATGCGAATGTGAGAAAGCAATTTTATCTAACCTCACATACAGCAAAAAAAATGGAGACATTGACTGAAAAACTCAAACTTAAAACTGAGGCAGAGTGTCTAGAATTCCTGATGAATACGTATGAGACAAAGCAAACGCTCCCTCTACCCTATAAGCAAAAATTAAATGAAAAAGACATGATTATTGAGGAATTGAACCAACGCATCAAAGCCCTTGATAAAATGCTTTATATTAAACAGCTTCAGGTACGCAAACAGGATGAAGTTATCCAGAAGTATCTCATTAATGAATTAATCAATAGTAAAATTACCATTAATGAATTAACCAATAGCCCCCTTCAGGACGCCAGTGAAATTCAGAAATTAAAACTCCAGTTTTTAAAGGAAATACAGAAAAATATTCAGCTAGAGCAAATCAGGCACCTATCCGTTGATCAAATTGCTTCTGATACTTTTGGTAATGAATAAGTTGATGATTGTTTTTTTGAGTACTTCTTATCACTTTTGAATAAGAATATCCTGTAACAGTTCAGGACAATCTCTTAAGTGGTGAAGAATACTTTCATCATTATAAATGGTGTTATAGGGTATTTTTTTCCCCAGCAGCAAAGCAGGGTCAGTTGACTTCTGAGCAATGATTAATTCGTTTATTTCTAACTGAAGTTTGTCGATCCTGTTCTGATATTTACGATTCTGATAAACCTTTCCATGATAATTTTCATTCTGTTTATTATGGGAATTAATGAGTCGTCCCTTTTCCAATTCTTCAATCAATGCCAGCTTAGAATCTATTTCATTCTGAATCCAGACCAGATTATTTTTTTGATATTCAAGTCTAAGTATTGGCAAAATTGATTTTACCGCCTGTGATAAATTCTCCCACCGACCATTTTTATGAGCTTCATCCCTTAAAACCCGATACAGAATTTGATGGCGTGGGTATACATTCTTATCATTACGAACTTTGACTGCACGAATACCTCTCATTCGTTTCAGAATCTTTAAATTGCGTTGGGTGCAAATATTTTCATCCAAAGCCTGATAAGCCTGTAAAATTACACTATAACGTTTTTTTTGAATTGTATTTGAAAGCGTACCAAACTCGTCTTTTAATACATCCAGCTGTTCTAATAGTACCAATATCTGCATAGGTGAAATGACCGTATTCTCACCTAAAATCAGTTGATGAAATTCATTTATTTCTTTCGGAATTAAATCGTTAAGGTGTAGTCGCTCGTTCAGCACCTTCCGCTGCATCTCATTTAACTCAGAAACGATAATTCTTTTTTCTGGCTCATCAGCTGTTTTTATACTTCCACTTGCCTCACTCTGTAGAAAGCTGGATTCATAATAATTAAACAGACAATCAAAGAGCTCCTGCTCCAGTTCGCTTAAGTCTTCAAATTTCATAATACTCATATCATTATATTTCAATATGTTAACAATGTATAATAGTACTATTTTTTTATAATTATGCACTGTTCTTTTATCACTGTATACCACTGTCTATCATGAGCCATATGAAAGTATGCAATGTTCAATATCAATACTTTCATACTGTTAATATTTATGTGTATAAAATCCTAGAGGTGGAAAATGATAGAACAGCATTATCGTGTCAAAGACTTAGTCAACTACCCTGAACGCCCTGCCAAGGACTATGTAGATCGTGGTGGTCGCAGACGAAAGCTATCTTATAAGCCTGCAACCAAAGGGATATTGAATATTGCAGAATCCACCTTCTGGAAAATGATTCGTCGGGGTGATTTTCCTGAACCTACCTATTTAACAGCAAGTATGCCCACATGGGCTGAAAGCCAGATTATTGAATGGCTTGAACTCAAAGAGCTTAAAGCAGCATAAATTAAATAGCCTGTCGTTTGACAGGCTATTTTTTTATCATTGGATTTTCATCTTTTTACTGTTGCTGATCCAGCAATGATTCTAGGTAATTCGCCCACTCCTGCATCATCTCCCGACGATTGTTTAAAAATTTGGTTCGATTGTAGGCTGTACCATTATTATCTTTTACTTTATGTGCCAATTGATGCTCAATAAAGTCTACACGTTGTTCTAATATTTCATCCAACATGGTTCGTGCGGTTGCACGTAATCCATGTGCCGTTTGCTTCCCAGCATAGCCCAAGCGTTTTAACGCTGAGTTAATCGTATTATCAGAAATAAAAGTTTTACCATCCCGACCCACGAAAATGTATTCACTGTATGGGTGCAGATCAATAATTGAATCAATTAAGTCAAAGGCCTGATCTGACAATGGTACAATATGAAGCTGCTTGGTTTTACTAGCTGTAAATTTAAAGCATCTTTCTTCACAATAGAAATACTCCTTTTTCAGCTTGCGTATCTCCCCAGGTCGCTGAAAGGTCAACACGGAGATTTTTAACGCCACTTGTGTGATATGTGAACAACGTGGATAAAGTTTGGAGTAGTTCCAAATTTTATTGAGCATTGGAGCTAGTTCCTGCTCCTCTGTCACGGCTGCAAAGTTCCCACCCTGTGGTTTGGGCAGTTCAATATCCTCAATAGGATTGTATTGAATCAGCTTCTTTTTACGTGCTGACTTAAATATCTGGTTCAAGTCCGATTTTAGGCGTTTGGCAACTGACAATGCACCACGTTCAATAATGCGTTTAAAGACCTTAATCTCAAGAATTTCCAAGGTAAGCTGTGGAAAGGTTAAATCACCAATATAGGGATAGACATCGTGCTTTAAACGACGGATCGTCTCTTCATCCTGTTTTTGCTCTAGCTCACGTTTATATAGCCATGCTTCAGCAACAATACGAAAGGTATTTTCTGCTTCTTTCTGTTTCTGGGACTTGGTTTCAATCCGCTCCATTGCTGGATCGATGCCCTGCTTAATGAGCTTCTTATATTCATCACGAATAGTGCGAGCATCATCCAGTGAAACTTCAGGATAAGTACCTAAAGATAAATCATTACGTTTGGCTAAAAATGGACGTGTGTAATTGAATATCCAGTACTTGCTACCACTCTGATCAATACGCAGGTACAGGTTTCCCCCATCAGACAGCTTATACATCTTGTCAGGATCAGGTTTAGCTTTTTTAACTTGTAAAGCACTAAGCTTATTGATTCCACGAGTCGCCATAATTCAGACATAAAAAAATGCAGTAAGAAATAATCTTACTGCATTTTTTACTACTTTATAACTACCGATTGGCGTAGTGCGTCACGGCTTGTCATATCGTATATTTCCAACTTTAACCTTATAAATCATAAACTTATATAGTGTTAAACAGTGTCAGAAACTTGAATTTGGCGGAAGCGGTGAGATTCGAACTCACGGAGGACTCACACCCTCGTCGGTTTTCAAGACCGGTGCATTAAACCGCTCTGCCACGCTTCCAACGAGCGCTATAATATAAACAAAAATGCAAGTTGGCAAATCTTTTATTTAATTTTTAATTCAAACGCTCAAAATAAAAACAAATCTATCTAAATTTCATCATTTTTAGGTTTTTCATAGCGAATTGCATTGATATACCACAGCTTTTTGCCCAGAGGCGTGTGTACTTCTACTTCATCATCGACTTCTTTACTCAAGAGTGCACGTGCCATAGGTGACTCAATTGAAATATGCTGAGGATGGTGATCATAAATTTCATCTACCCCGACAATTCGTAAAGTTTTTTGCTCCCCTTCTTCATTTTCAATGTCGACCCAAGCACCAAAGTAAACTTTGCCTTCTTGCTCAGGTGAGTAATCAACAATTTTTAACTCTTCTAAACGCTTTCCTAAGTAGCGTACTCGTCGATCAATTTTTCTAAGGAGCTGCTTGTTATATTGATAATCTGCATTCTCACTACGGTCACCGAGGCTTGCAGCCCAATTTACTTTTTTCGTAATTTCCGGTCTTTCTTCATGCCAAAGTTGTTTTAATTCAGCAACTAATTTGTCATGGCCTGACCGAGTGATTAAGTTAGATTTCATGATTAAAAACCACTGATTAACAACATAAGGGTTACAAGATGTAGCATTTTATACCCTATTTTCTCACATCAGAAGTGTATAAATTTTCTTCCTTAATAAATTCATGTTGTTATGATGATATATCGGATATTTAATTGTACAAAATTTGACAATACTTTTTATCAATATTATGATGCGCGCATCTTAAATGTTGAGTATTTTTTAACCCACTCAAAAACTATGTAGATTTTCTACACAGTTTGCTTTTTTCATTTCATGTCATTTTGAATGACGTCATGACTGCCCACCCCTTATTGAATTTATCAACTTTTAGAAGTTATGGCAGCTTTTTGTCTGACTTTTAGGGCATAAATTACCTGTAGCGGAGACAACATGCACAGTAATTCAAGTTCTGGGTCGAGGCTTGGCCTTAGCTCTTTATTTTCTTCTCTCCCATTGAAAGTTCTTGCGCTCAGCACTATGTTTTTTCCCTTTCATAGTATCAATGCAGGAAAAACCCTACAGTACAATACTGTAGTTAACACAAACACATTAACAGTGGTTGCTGTAGAAAGCCCAACGACTGTTTTTAAAGAAGACCAGTTTTTACACGGCTTCGGTTATGACTTAGCGCGTAACTATGCACAAAGCTTAAATGTAAAGTTGGACTTCAAAATCGTAACAGATAATGCCACGGCGCTTAAGTGGGTTCAGCAAGGTAAAGCAAATCTTGCCATGACAACCGCAAGCTTAAGTTCAATCGAGAACAAAGGTTTAATGTCTTTTTCTGCAAGTTGTGGTGATATCGTAAATTTGCAAAAAAATGGATTAAATCCGAATCTAAGCTGGGTGTTTAAACAAGCAGATGACCCGCTTACACAAACAGCAAGTGGTTTTGTTTGTCAAAGCAAACAAAATGGCCTAACTCAGCAACTTGCTTCTTTTTATAACCGTAATGTTGTAAAACCAGAAGCTTGGTCTACGATTCAACGTGACTTAAGTGCACGTATACCGATTTACAAAGCAAGCTTTAAACAAAGTGCTGCTCAGTACGATTTAGACTGGCATTTGCTTGCAGCGATTGGTTATCAAGAATCGTACCTAAAACCGGAGTCTGTTTCACCAACAGGTGTACGTGGGTTAATGATGTTAACCAATAGTACAGCTCGGGCAATGGGTGTGAGTAACCGTAATGATCCAGCACAGAGTATTCAGGGCGGTGCGAAATATTATGATCTCATGTTAAGTGAGTATGATGATATTCCTTTCCCAGATCGCAACTGGTATGCACTTGTGGCTTACAATATGGGACCGGGTGCGGTGAACCAGATTCAAAAGCGTTTGCAAGCCCAAGGGAAAGACCCGAACCAATGGGTTAATCTCTATAATTATTTGCAGAGTAACAAAACTCGCAATGGTCGATACAAACAAGCGGTTCAGTATGTGACTCGTATACGTGCTTATCTTGAGCACATTAAAACGGCACAAACGCGAATTAATATCTAGTTTTTATCATCTAAAAGTTGATAAATTCATTGTTTGTATAAATAAAAAGCTTACCTCTCGGGTAAGCTTTTTATATGAATTCTTTTTCAGTTTAAGCGGTTTGCTCTAATACTTTTTTGAACAAATCTTTTTGTTCTTGGCTTGGTTTAGCTGTTTGTAAAGCCATTAACTGAGACATATCGCCTTGAACTTTTATTTTACCAGTCATGAATGCCTGCATAGCAGCTGCCATATCAAACTCTAGGAATACTTTACGTAAAGTTTCAGCATCCATGTTTAATGTAGTTTTGGCATTTGAAGACAAACCTTTTTGGATTTTACCCCCATCTAACGCTAATTCGGTATTTCCAGAAGCATCTGTAACTACTAAATTAATTGCCAAATTCGCAAGAGCTGGTGGCAAATTAAGATCACCTGCTTCAGCAGTTAATTTTTCGACAGTCGCAAACCAATCATCAGTTAAAAATGCAGGCATGATTCTTCCTCAAATTTATTTGTTCAATTTCTCTAGTGTTGCCTATCCAGACAACATCGTGTGAAGCACTTCTGCTTGAGCGTTGTTATAGCATGTAATTTTAAGGTTGAGCTATGACTTTTTGTACGGAACATTCATTTTTTAGTATTTTGATACATTAAAGGCACTTGTTTATAAAGTGCCTTCAATTGACTTATTAATTCGTTTTATTCAGCAGCAAAGCTTAAGTTTACTACATCTAAACGTTTTTTCAGTTCTTCCGGATCTTTAAAGTCTAATTCGCGCTGCGAGTCAAGAACTTCGAAATCGAACAAATCACGGTCAGCAAGTTGTGAAGGTGAAACGTTCTGTAACGCACCAAAAATGCTGTGTAAACGTTTTGGATACTGTCTGTCCCATTCACGAAGCATTTCATTGATCATGGCACGTTGCAAGTTCTCTTGTGAACCACAAAGGTTACATGGAATAATCGGGAACTTACGTAACTCTGCATATTTGATAATGTCCTTTTCTTCAACATAAGCCAAAGGACGAATCAAAATATTTTTCTTATCCGACGATAAAAGCTTAGGTGGCATTGCCTTTAAGCTACCGCCATGGAATAAGTTCAAGAAGAAAGTAGCAATGATGTCATCACGGTGATGCCCTAGCGCAACTTTGGTTGCACCAATTTCTTGAGCAAAGCCATAAAGCGAACCACGGCGTAAACGTGAACACACAGCGCAGTACGTTTTACCTTCAGGAGTTAAACGTTTGGTAATGCTGTAAGTGTCTTTTTCTAAAATGTAATACGGAATGTTATTCTCTTCCATATAACGTGGTAAGACATCTTCAGGGAAACCCGGCTGCTTTTGGTCAAGGTTAACCGCAACAATATCAAAATTGATTGGTGCAATACGTTTGAACTGCAACAAAATGTCGAGCAAGGTATAACTGTCTTTACCACCAGACACACACACCATGACCTTGTCACCATCTTCAATCATATTGAAGTCACGGATGGCATGTCCAACTTGACGGCGAAGCTTCTTAAGCAAACGATAATAGGCCGAGCTTGTTGGAAGTTCAGGCTTAAAATTAAATCCTTCGTTGGACTCAACTGGCGCGTACATAGACGAGATATACCCATAAATAAAAATACCGCGCAATTTTATATGATTCGGATGAGAATCGCATCAAAAGAATAGTTTCAATTCTTGAAGTCGTCATAATGCTCAGGCATGATGCAAAAGCAGTGCGCTATTTTGACCGATGAGTTCATTTTTTGCGCAAAATGCTTACTTTTTGGACTTTTCCACAGTTTTCCACAAAACCTGTGGATAAAATTGTGGATTTCTTAATACTTGACAAACTGTTTTGACCTTCTGTTAAGGGTTTTATTTAAATTGATCATTTTTTAACCAATGATTTTTACCCTTATTTTTCAAATAGTTATCCAAGTCAATAGAATCATTTTAAAAATTTTTTTTAATTTTTTTTGATGATCATTCGAGCAAAACTGCTTGATTTTTTCAAAGAGTCAAAATAAAAAAAATTACACAAAACTTCTTTAAGTAATATTTTTTGATAAACTCTTTGACAAGTTTTGAGACCCTAAAATTGTGAATAACATAAAATGAAAAATTCGGTTCAATATCTTTTTTCTTGTTTACTGGGGATGACCACTTTTTCGGTAGGTATAATGCCGACTTCAGCAGGTCAGATGTACATTTATCAAGACAAAAACGGCAGTACTTTACTGACTAACCGTAAAAGTTATGACCATTCACTCAAAAAAGTAAAAGTCACCTACTACCCGGATAGTAATATTCATAGTTATAGCAACTGGGGGACTTCAGAGGCTTCGGTTCTACCAAGCTATAGCAAAAACAAAAATGCTTTTGACCATATTATTAAGCAGGCAGCACAACAGCACGGCGTTTCGGAAGGATTAATCAAAGCCGTTATGCATACCGAGTCTGGCTTTAACGTAAATGCCCGCTCTCCGGTTGGCGCCCAAGGTTTAATGCAGCTTATGCCGGCTACTGCTCGTCGTTTTAACGTATCTAACGCTTATGATCCTCAGCAAAATATCTTCGCTGGTGCTAAATATTTAAGTTGGTTGCTCAAACGTTTTAACGGTAATACGCAAATGGCCCTTGCCGCTTATAATGCAGGAGAAGGAAACGTCGATAAATATGGCGGTATTCCGCCATTCCGTGAAACCCAAGATTATGTTCGCCGAGTCACTAGCCGCTACCAAAACTTATATTCTTCTGGTGTAGGCCTTTCTTCTTTTAGCAATTCGAGTATTTCTGCCCAAGCGATAAACCAGCCAGCCATACCGCACAGTACTTCGACGCAAGTCTCTGCTCAGCCTATAAAGTATTCTTCCTCGCGCCAAATCGTGACATTGCCAGATGGTACATATACAGACGCACCTACGGGAACTTATGTCACCAATAATGCAACTGCTATTGCACATATCCGGATTGAGTAAGCTTAAAAGGCCTCATACCTTACGGTTATTTATTTAGCGGGTTCTATTGTCAAAAAATTGTAATGATCTATTACCCCCACTGTCGTGTTCAGAGGGGCCTTCTAATAACTTGTTTAATTTAAATACATTCTTCGATCGCAAAGAATGTATTGATTCCTTATTTTTTTCTTGAATTTTTCCCCTAAGCGCCGCATATTAGCTGAGTGATTTATAATTTATAAATCAGATAATATTTTATTTATAAGAGGATTTTCTCAATGATGCGGATTGGTTTGTTTTTGCTTACCAACCTCGCGGTACTGGTTGTAGCTGGCATTATTTTGTCACTCTTCGGTGTCGGTAGTTACCATGGCGCGGGTGGCTTAAATCTAGGCAACCTTTTAGTCATCTGTTTTGTGTTCGGTATGGTGGGCTCTTTAGTCTCTCTATTCATGTCCAAATGGATGGCTAAGAAAACTACTGGTACAGAACTGATTGACCCAAATGCTCCTCGTAACCAAGCTGAAAGCTGGTTATTGCAAACAGTCGCTGAACTTTCTCAACGTGCTGGTATTAATATGCCAGAAGTTGGTATCTTCCCTTCATATCAGTCTAATGCCTTTGCAACAGGCTGGAATAAAAATGATGCCTTAGTTGCCGTTTCAAGCGGTCTACTTGAGCGTATGAACAAAGATGAGCTACGTGCTGTACTCGCGCACGAGATCGGCCACGTTGCAAATGGTGACATGGTTACACTCGCACTCATTCAAGGTGTAGTAAACGCCTTCGTTATGTTCTTTGCTCGTGTAGTAGGTGACTTTATTGACCGTAATGTCTTTGGTCGTCAAGACAATGAAGCCCCAGGTATGGGTTATTTCATCATTACAATGGTTCTAGATATCGTGTTCGGTATTCTTGCCTCTGCCATTGTGATGTGGTTCTCTCGTTACCGTGAATACCGTGCAGATGAAGCCGGTGCGCGTTTAGCTGGTAAACAAGCAATGATTTCTGCTTTATTACGTTTGCAAGCTGAAACAGAGTTACCTGACCAAATGCCAAAAGAAATGAAAGCGTTCGCAATTGCGGAAGGTAAAGAACAAGGCTTTAGTTTAGCTGCATTGTTCCAAACTCACCCTACAATTGAACAACGTGTGGCAGCTCTACACCAATTAGATTGCCCATAAAACGTTTAATGTAAAAATAAAGCCTCCAAATGGAGGCTTTATTTTTTTGATTACATGGTTTGATAAAGTCCCCAAAGGTAACTTGCACCCCACCACACAGCTAAGCCAATTAAAAGCAGTACAAACGCACCTAATAAATCGGGTATGTGCAACCATAACCAACTCACAACAGGGTTACGCCAGAAGGCCGACTGTTGTTGCTTCTTTTCGAGCTTTTCATGTAAATACGGATGAACGACATGAATATCACTTTGGATCGCATATTCTTCACGTATATGCGTATGCACCACATCTAATGCTTTTCGACTTGGTCGTATAAAAATATCGAAAATAGTCCCTGCAACTGGAACAAAACCGACTACGGCATCGACTACAGCAAGTTTGATCACTGGAGTGAGCTTATGCTGAGGCACACCTATTTGTTTAGCCTTATAGATGGCATAACACGTCAGTGCGAACCCAGCGACATCACCGGCAATTGGAATAGTACTCAGCGCAGCATCGGCGCCAATACCCTGCTTTGTAAAAGGAATACGGACCGCACTGTCCATCATGGTTGCGAACTTGGCAAGATCCCGTTCTAGTGCGATAACCTGCTGCTGTGTTAATTTTTTTTCTTGAGGCATCAAAATCAAATATAAGAAGAAAAGTTAATCTTAATATACTTGATTTGATGCCCGTTTTTAAATTGTTTACTTTTAGGTTGAAGCTTTCGATTTAAATAGTGAACGTAATAATACGTACATGACCGGAATAAAAAACAGAACCAGCACAGTACCAAACATCACGCCACCTAAAATACTAATACCAATCTCTTGACGACTAACCGCACCAGCACCTTGAGCAAACACAAGCGGAATTACGCCTGCCCCAAAGGCTAAAGAGGTCATTAGAATCGGTCTTAATCGTAAGCTCGCACCTTCTAAGGCCGCCTGAATGGCATTCTTACCTTTTTCTTGCGCTAAGGCCGCGAACTCAACAATTAAAATGGCGTTTTTACATGACAAACCAATAGTCGTTAATAGCGCAATTTGGAAATACACGTCATTTGGCAAACCAAAAATATAAGAGAAAATCACACTTCCTCCTACACCAAGCGGAATAGATGTCATTACGGCGGCAGGAATACTTAAGCTTTCATATAAAGCAGCTAAACATAAGAAAATAAATCCAGCCGAAATTAAATATAACCACACGGCCTGATTAGTCGACTTCTGTTCTTCAAAAGATAAACCTGTCCACGCTAAACCAATATCTTTTTGTTGGTTAACAAGTTGTTCTACATCTTTCATCGCTTGGCCAGAACTGCTGCCACTCGCGACATCTGCTTGTAGTTGTAAAGCACTATATCCCATATAGCGTTTTACAATTTCCGGCGCCCCGCCCCAGCTAAAGTTGGCAAATGAACTAAAGGGAACCATTTCATTTTGGTCATTACGTACAGACCAGTTATATAAATCTTCCGGTTTAGATCTAAACTCGGCATCACCTTGAATCATGACACGTTTAATACGGCCCCGATCAATAAAGTCATTTACATAAGTTCCGCCCCATGCGCTCGATAAAGTATTATTAATTGCCGATAGCTGTAGTCCATTTGCTAGTGCCTGTTTCTGGTCAATCTTAATATTAAGATTTGCCTTACTATTGGTTGACTGCTTATCAAAGTTTTCGAAAGTTGAATAATTTTTACTTTGAGCCTGCAATTGGCGGAAGGCACTATCTAGAAAATCTTGCCCCTGTCCATTCAAATCCTGAATCCATAAATCCAGACCATCTGTTTGACCTAAGCCATTAACTGAGGCAGGTAAAGTCACATTAATCTGTGCATTATTAAAATGACTAAAGTATTTCATTGCACGCTTTTGTATAGCCTCAGCCGAGTTTTCTTTTCCTGTTCGGACATCCCACGGTTTTAGAGCAATAAACCCTTGTGCCAAGTTTTGTCCTGTGCCCGAATAATTTCGTCCATAGCGGATTAAAACCAAATCTACATTTTTATCTTCTTGAGTTAAGAAATATTGGCGGACTTGCTCACCAATTTTCTGGCTTTGAGAAATTGGTGCGCTGTCTACGAGCTTAATTTGAACACTTAAAATTCCTTGGTCTTCTTTAGGAATAAAACCGCTTTTTAAACCGTTATAGAACAGCGTAAAAACGGCAATTAAAGCCACAAAAATCACAATAACTGATTTACTGTAATGAATACTCGTCTGAACAAGCTTGATATATTGATTTTTAAGTTGCTCAATCTTTTGGTTAAACCATACGGCCCAGCGCTGAGGTTGAGGGTTTGGTTTTAAAATTAATGCACATAAAGCCGGTGTTAAAATGAGCGCAACAATAAGGGACAACGCCATAGCGGCAACTAAAGTAATAGAAAACTGACGGTAAATCACCCCAATTGAACCGCCTAAAAAGGACATTGGAATAAAAACAGCAGTTAAAACCAACGTAATTCCGACTAAGGCCCCACTAATTTCCCCCATCGACTCAATAGCAGCTTCTTTAGGAGATAAGTGCTGTTCATGCATGAGCCGCTCAACGTTTTCCACGACCACGATCGCATCATCGACCAGCAAACCAATCGCGAGTACCAGCGCAAATAGCGTTAAGGTGTTAATACTAAAACCAAGCACATATAAGACAGCGAAAGTTCCTAAAATCACAACTGGAACGGTAATACTCGGAATGAGCGTAGCACGCCAGCTTTGTAAGAACAGGAACATGACCAAAATAACCAGAATAATCGCCTCTACCAGAGTCTTTACTACTTCCTTAATTGACTCTTGAACAAAGGGCGTATTATCTCGTGGATAAACGATTTTATAACCCGCTGGTAGTTTCGTTGTAAGCTGATCTAGAGTTTGGTGGATGAGCTTAGAGGTCTGAATTGCATTTGCACCTGAAGATAAAGAAATACCCAAACCTGCGGCAGGATAGCCATTAATAGTGTTAAAAGACTGATAGTTTTCTGCACCTAGCTCAACTCTGGCAATATCTTTTAAATACACATAACTCGCCGTTTTATTCGACTTCACGACAATATTTTTAAAATCCTCAACTGTTTTTAAGCGAGAACCTGCTGTGACTTTTGTATTTAAATATTGACCGTCAATTACGGGTAAGTCACCAATTGCCCCTGCGGCGACCTGAGTATTTTGTGCGGTGATTGCATTCGCTACATCACTTGGCATTAAATTATATTGCTTTAATTTATCAGGATTTAACCAGATACGCATGGCATATTGTGAACCAAATACATCAGTTTCGCCCACCCCTTCAATACGGTTCAGGTTATCTACCACATGCGTAGTTAAATAGTCCGATAGCTCAATGTTTCCTGTTTTACCAGTCGAGTCATATAAGCCAATTACCATAAAAGTATCACCCAGTGACTTACTTACCGTAACACCTTGGCGTTGAACTTCATCAGGTAAGCGACGTATTACGCCACTAATACTATTTTGTACTTGGACCTGAGCAGTATCCGGATTTGTTCCGTTATCAAAACTTATAGTGATTCGACTACGTCCAGATGAGTCACTTGATGAACTAAAATAGAGTAAGTGATCAATCCCTTGTATTTGCTGTTCTAAAATTTGAGTAACACTTTGCTCAACCGTTTGTGCATCTGCACCACTATAGTTGGCCGACACAGTAATTTTAGGTGGAGCAATGTCTGGATACCGTTCTACCGGCAAATTCGTGACCGAAAAAATACCGAAAGCCATAACAATGATCGCCAATACATTGGCAAAAATGGGGCGTTGAATAAAAAATTTAGATAGCATGGCTGCTCGGTATGATGTCGTTAATTAACAGAAGTAAATGCCGCTTCGAGACCTTGTGATGATCAACGAGCGGTATAAAAAAGACAAGTAGAATTAAACAATAAATGTAATTAAGACAAAAACAAAGCGTGATTGAATATTTCCAACAAACCAATAAAAAACCAGTTAACGAGTGTCACTTAAAATTCATGAATTCTTCATGATCATGTCAAACAAAGCCCTGAAACTTGAGTCGTTTCAACTAAAACAATATGAGTAGAATTATGTTTAGAAAAGCACTTTTATGCTTAAGTTTAATTAGCTTGGTTGGTTGTAATGATGACGATAAAACTGAAACGACGCCAACCACGCCAGAATATCAACTTCCTAAAATTCTAGTAGTAGGACACCGTGGCGCTAGCGCTTTACGTCCTGAACATACTTTAGCTTCATATCAAAAAGCGATTGATGACGGCGCAGATTTCATTGAACCGGATCTAGTCTCTACAAAAGATGGCGTACTGGTTGCCCGCCATGAAAATGAGATTGGTGGAACAACCAATGTAAGCACTTTAAGTCAGTTTGCAGACCGTAAAAAAACAAAAAATATTGATGGCGTCGACTTAACCGGTTGGTTCACGGAAGACTTCACTTTAAGTGAATTACAGCAGCTTAAAGCGCGTGAACGTATTCCTGAGTTTCGACCAGCCAACACAGCTTATAATGATCTTTACCCTGTCCCAACTCTAGAACAAATCATTGAGCTTGCCGAAGCTAACTATAAAAAGACGGGGAAAATTATAGGTTTATATATTGAGACGAAACATCCGACTTATTTTAAAAATCAAAATCTGGCAATGGAAGATACTCTTCTAAAAACCTTAGCCAAATATAAATATACACGTGATATTGCACCTGTCTATTTACAGTCTTTTGAAGTGAGTAATTTAAAATATTTAAAAAATGAGCTTGATCTTCATAAGACGCTTAAACATGCACAAATTATTCAGCTATACGATTCAAAAACATCTCGACCAGCAGACTTCGTAGAGTCTGGTGACACTAAAACTTATGCAGATTTGGCCACAGCACAAGGGTTAAAAGATGTTGCCAAATATGCAAATGGTGTAGGACCAAGTAAAGGTTACATACTGACCTTTAATAATGATGGCTCTTATAAAACTAGTACGTTTATTTCTGATGCACATACGGCTGGCTTAAAAGTACATCCTTATACTTTCCGACCAGAAAATAACTTCTTACCAGCGCCGTTAAAGTGCAGCTCAGATAAACCTGCAGAACGTTGTCCATCTGGTGCATTAAAAGAGTTTGAAGCCTATTTCAAGGCAGGTGTTGATGGCGTCTTTACAGATGACCCAGCACTCGGTCGTGAAGCTGTCACTAATTTTGAAAAAGCTGCAAAATAACTCAATCTTCATAAAAAAACAGGGCAATGAATGCCCTGTTTTTTTTATTTATCAAGACTGTTATTGAAATATAAAGGAATCCACTGATACTGCTCAGCATTCACTTTATACACATGACCAATTCCTGGGAACGGTAAATGCGGGGCAGCTACCCATTGTTGCTTATTTGAAATTTCAGCAAACATTTTTAAACGAGTATTAATTGCCTGCTCTGAATTTACATCAAAATCTACCCCAGTTTTTGGAGCATCAAACTGTAAAGAATGTGAGTGGACAATATCACCAACAAAGACAATTTGTTGCCCTTTACTCTTCAAACGGAAGCTATGGTGTCCCGGTGTGTGCCCTTGTGTATTAATCACTTCAAAACCTTGAATAACATCACCATCTTTAAAGGTTTTGAATGCTTTTTTTGCTTGATAAGGTGCAAGTGCAGCTTTTACGTTTTTAACAGTACCTAAATAATTTTCTTTTTTATCCGCTGGTACAGTTTTTTCATTTGCTGGATTTAACCAATAATCTGCTTCACGCTCATGAGCATAGATCGTTGCATTAGGAAATACGGCTTTTCCATTTTGAGCAATACCGCACACATGGTCTGGATGTAAGTGGGTCAATAAAACAGTTTTCACATTGGCAAGTTGATAGCCCGCTAATTCAAGATTTTTAGCAATTGAACCTAACTGTGGACCAAAACAACTCGCAGCTCCACTGTCAACAAGCGTCAAACTTTTACCATCATCAACCAAAAAGGCATTTACTGAAGTCTGAATCCCCTTCTCATTTACAGCAGCATATTTCGTTAAAATTTTAGTTTTTTCAGCCTGACTTAAATTTTTAAACAATTTAGGATCTAGATAAATAGTGCCATCGAGCAAGGAAGTTATCCGATAATTACCAAATTGATGATGGTAATATCCGGGTACTTGTTGAGCTGAAGCTGGTTCTGCATAGCTTATATGCAAGCTACCCATGATAAGTCCTAAGGCTACAAATAGTTTTTTCATCTCTTCTTCTCTATGGAGTTATAAAGTCAAAATCTTTAAAAAAGATTTAATATTTTTTTAAGGGCTGCACTATATAATGCATGAAAAGTGTCAAAAATATAAGTGAATGGATAGTTATTCTCCCTATAAAGGTAAAAGTGGCCTAAAGCGCATCTTGAACGCTACCAGTTATTCAATTTCAGGATTTAAAGCTGCTTATCAAAATGAAGCTGCATTTCGGCAAATTGTTTTAATTAATCTTGTACTCATCCCTGTCAGCTTTTTCCTGGATGTAACTCGCGGCGAACATGCTCTGATGATCATTGTCTGTTTATTTGCCATCATTGTTGAGCTCTTCAACTCTGCCATTGAAGCAGTGGTTGACCGAGTTTCACTCGAGAAACACCAACTTTCCAAAAATGCGAAAGATATGGGTAGTGCCGCTCAGTTTGTTGCACTTTCTATTATTGTTGCCACTTGGCTTATTATTTTATTTGGATAAAAAAAACCATGCTTATAAATAGATAAGCATGGTTGTAACAAAAGAGGAACTTCTAGCTGCTGTTCCTGTTTTAATTTTAGGGTTCTGAACTTAACTTATTCTTAAAATTACTGGAAAAATAAAAAAATCCCTGCGAATGCAGGGATTTTTTTGGGTTAAAGCGTTGATGCGTTATTACATCATTCCGCCCATACCACCCATACCGCCCATATCTGGAGCAGCTGGTTTGTCTTCAGGAATGTCAGTAATCATACATTCTGTAGTTAACATTAAGCCAGCAACAGAAGCAGCGTGCTCAAGTGCAGAACGAGTTACTTTAGCTGGGTCAAGGATACCCATTTCTAACATATCACCATATTCGCCAGTTGCAGCGTTGTAACCGAAGTTACCCTCACCATTCTTAACAGCGTTGATAACTACAGATGGCTCATCACCAGCATTCGCAACGATTTGACGAAGTGGAGCTTCGATTGCACGGCGTAAAATGTTGATACCAGCTGTTTGATCTTCGTTAGCGCCTTTTAAGCCTTCAAGAGCATTTACAGCGCGAACAAGAGCAACACCACCACCAGCAACAACACCTTCTTCAACTGCTGCACGAGTTGCGTGAAGTGCGTCGTCTACGCGGTCTTTCTTCTCTTTCATTTCAACTTCAGTTGCTGCACCGATTTTAATTACAGCAACACCGCCTGCTAACTTAGCAACACGTTCTTGTAATTTTTCACGGTCATATTCTGAAGTAGACTCTTCGATTTGAGCACGGATTTGTTGAACACGCTCAGCGATAGCAGCAGCATCACCAGCACCGTCAACAATAACTGTGTTTTCTTTAGAAACAGTGATTTTGTGCGCTGTACCTAAATCTTGAAGAGTTGCTTGTTCTAAAGACATACCAACTTCTTCAGAAATAACTGTTGCGCCAGTCAAGATCGCGATATCTTGAAGCATTGCTTTACGACGGTCACCGAAACCAGGAGCTTTAACAGCACATACTTTGATGATACCGCGCATGTTGTTTACAACAAGAGTTGCAAGCGCTTCACCTTCAACATCTTCAGCGATGATAAGAAGTGGTTTACCAGTTTTAGCAACTGCTTCTAAAACAGAAATCAATTCACGAATGTTGCTGATTTTTTTATCAACAAGAAGAATGAACGGATTTTCAAGTTCAGCAGTTAAAGTATCTTGTTTGTTTGCAAAGTACGGAGAGATATAACCACGGTCAAACTGCATACCTTCTACAACGTCTAATGCGTCTTCGAAGCCAGAACCTTCTTCTACAGTGATTACGCCTTCTTTACCTACTTTTTCCATTGCTTGAGCAATAAGTTTACCAACAGTAGTATCAGAGTTAGCAGAGATTGAACCTACTTGTTCAATTGCTTTGAAATCATCAGCTGGTTTAGCAATAGAACGGATATTTTCAACTACAGTTTTTACTGCAATGTCGATACCGCGTTTTAAATCCATTGGGTTCATACCAGCAGTTACTGATTTGATACCTTCATTTAAAATTGCTTGAGCAAGTACAGTTGCAGTTGTTGTACCGTCACCTGCGATGTCGTTAGTTTTGCTTGAAACTTCACGAACAAGTTGAGCACCCATGTTTTCAAACTTGTCTTTTAATGAAATTTCTTTTGCAACAGTTACACCGTCTTTAGTGATGTGCGGCGCGCCGAAAGAGCGGTCGATCACAACATTACGGCCTTTAGGACCTAAAGTCACTTTAACCGCATCTGCAAGTACGTTTACCCCTGCAATCATTTTTGAGCGAGCTGAATCACCAAATTTTACGTCTTTAGCTGACATATTAAACTCCGAATCTTTTTAAATACTGAATCTGATAATGAATTGAGTTATGGATCGATTAGCCTTCTAATACAGCTAAGATGTCTGACTCTTTCATGATTAAGAGTTCTTCACCATTTACTTTAACTGTTGTACCTGCATAAGTACCAAATAACACCTTGTCACCAACTTTAACATCCAAAGCACGTACGCCGTTATCAGTGATTTGACCATTGCCTACTGCAATTACTTCACCTTGAGATGGTTTTTCAGCAGCAGAACCTGGCAATAAAATACCGCCAGCAGTTTTGGTTTCTTCTTCTACGCGACGAATCACAACGCGATCATGTAATGGACGAATGTTGCTCATAATTAACTCCATCAGACTTAGTCTTTTTGATTAATCGTTATTGCTTTAATCCAGAGCAATAACAAAATATTTAGATGTCACTTTTGTGGGGATGAAAAAAATGGCTTCAAGGGGAAATAAGAAAAAATTTTCTCTTTTTTGAATATTTTTTAAACAATCAAATATTTAAGCTCATCTAAACCAAATCAATATGAAGTGAATTCAGCCAGCTGTTCATTAAACCAATAATGCTGAATTTTTCCTTCATTTGAAATTGTATTAAAGCTATTTGGATTATGATGATATAAGCGAGTAGAAGTTGCTGTACCTGCATGTATATCAAAAATAGGATGATCTATTTTTAAAGAATAAATCTGAGTTAAATCATATATAGCTGTTTTATGGAGATGCCCATGTAACATTCCAAATAGACCAGTAGTACTCCACTTTTCTAAAGCGATTTTGCCTAGAACCGGACAATCTTTTATTCCATGCTTATTATCAGGCGGCGTATAAAAGGGTTGATGAAAAACAACTAGCTTTATTTTATTTTTAGGTCCCCTGTCTAAACGCTCATAAGTAGCTTGAATTTGTTCAATCGAAATATGCCCACGCGTATGATAACGACGACGTATACTATTCACCCCAACAATATAAAAATGTTCAGTTTCTAAAGTCGGCTCTAATTCACCAAAAAAATATCGATAACGGGTAAATGGAGAAAAAAAACGGTTCCAGATATGATACAAAGGTATATCGTGGTTACCAGGCACCACAAGATAAGGAATATTGAGGCTATCTAAATACTGTCGACATTTAAAAAATTGTTCATATTTGGCGCGTTGAGTAATATCGCCGCTCACAACAATCACTTCAGGCTGTTGCTGAATACAAAAATCTCTTATTGCCTCTAAACACTCTTTTTTTTCTGTCCCAAAGTGTAAATCAGACAGATGTAGTAACATTCGGCACCATAATATTTAAAGCATTTTTTTCTACAGTGAAATTTAAAGGAGGTTTCATCTCTATGATTTCTCCATCTAAGGCCACTGTGAGTTTGGTTTTCTTTGCACATTCAACAATGACATGATCAGCACAAAAACTATATACATCTTGTGCATCTTCAACTTTACCTTGAACCCATTGCCAAAGCATATTTAGTAAACTCAGCTTATCACTTTTTGTAATTACAACTCCAGCGACTCTTCCCTGTGCTGCACATTCTGCAATTCTGAGCTTCATATCACATAGTTGCAATTGGTTATTTCCAAAGAAAATAAGCGGCGCTTTAACTGGGTATTTCTTGCCATCTACAGTTATAGAAAGCTTCATTGATTTATTTTCTCTCAATAAAACATCTAAAGCTGAGGTATAGGCATGTAAAGGCAGTCTTCCTAAATATTTATTGTAGAGTTCGCGTTTTTTGATAAAAAGAGGATATAAACCTAAACTGGCATTATTTAGATAAATATGATCATTAATAACTGCTACATGTACTGACCTAGGTTTACCTGTTGCAATAACCTCTGCTGCCTCTAAAAGGTCTAACGGAATCTCTAAAACTTTAGCAACATAATTAAAAGTCCCTAAAGGCAGAATTCCCATGGGAATAGAAGTATTTTTAAGTTTAGTTGCAACCGCATTTAAAGTACCATCTCCTCCTGCCGCAACAACCACTCCTGTATTTTCATTTTGTGAATGTCGATGAATAACATTATTTATCAAATCATCAAATAATGTATTTTCATTTAATTCAAATACTTGTATTTCAAAACCATATTCTGTAAATACAGTCATGAGCTGCTCATAGACGTCTTCATGTTTTGAAGCATGAAATCCTGATTTTTCGTTATAGATGATTGAAAGAGGTTTCAAAGGCCGCATTTTATTATCGTAAAGTCAGTTCTTTATTCTATTTTGTATATAAAATCGCCTATTAAAAGTCTCTTTATGTAAATTTTGAATGAGCTTCATTTGTATAATCAATAATAATTCTCAAAAAAATTTTTCAAGCCTAACCAATTGATTTTAAACAAAATAATTTAGATAAATAACATACATATAACATAAAAATATAAAAGCAAAAACCTTATAAAAACATATAAACATATGATTTTCATTAAAAAATAAAGAAAACTCCAAATATCTGCTAGTTAGTCTTTAGTCTTATTTTTTTTATGATTTTATGCTTTAATACAGCCACTTTTTTATTTGATCTTTCATTGTATCCCAATGAATGACTTGTACGTTGTACATATTTTGAATAGGCCTCACCATGACCACAGTGAACGCACCAGAATTCGTTCGTCATCCTAAGCTTATAGCATGGGTTGAAGAAATTGCAAACTTAACCAAACCAGCAAAAATCGAATGGTGTGACGGAAGCGAAGAAGAGTATCAACGTCTAATCGACTTGATGATCGCTAACGGCACCATGCAGAAATTAAACCAAGAAAAACATCCTGGTTCTTATCTTGCAAATTCTGACCCATCTGACGTTGCGCGTGTTGAAGATCGTACTTACATCTGCTCTCAAAATAAAGAAGATGCTGGTGCGACAAACAACTGGGAAGATCCAGCTGTTATGCGTGAAAAATTAAATGGTTTATTTGAAGGTTCAATGAAAGGCCGTACCATGTACGTTGTTCCTTTCTCTATGGGTCCTTTAGGTAGCCATATTGCTCACATTGGTATCGAATTAACTGACTCTCCTTATGTAGCTGTTAGCATGCGCAAAATGGCACGTATGGGTAAAGCAGTTTATGACGTATTAGGTACAGATGGCGAGTTTGTTCCTTGCGTACATACAGTAGGTGCTCCACTTGCTGAAGGTCAAAAAGATGTTGCTTGGCCTTGTAACCCAGAGAAATATATCGTTCATTACCCAGAAACTCGCGAAATCTGGTCTTTCGGTTCTGGTTACGGCGGTAACGCGTTACTTGGTAAAAAATGTTTAGCTCTTCGTATCGCTTCTGTCATGGGACGCGAACAAGGTTGGTTAGCTGAACACATGCTTATTCTTGGTGTAACTAACCCTCAAGGTGAAAAACACTACATCGCTGCTGCATTCCCGTCTGCTTGTGGTAAAACAAACTTTGCAATGTTAATTCCACCAGCAGGTTATGAAGGTTGGAAAATCGAAACTGTAGGTGACGATATTGCTTGGATTAAACCAGGTGAAGATGGTCGCTTATATGCGATTAATCCTGAAGCTGGTTTCTTCGGTGTAGCACCTGGTACAAATACCAAAACTAACCCGAACTGTATGGCAACTCTTCACAAAGACGTTATCTATACAAACGTAGCAGTAACTGACGATGGTCAAGTATGGTGGGAAGGTCTTTCTAAAGAAGTTCCAGCAAACTTAACCAACTGGAAAGGTCAACCTCACGTAAACGGCGAAAAAGCAGCACATCCAAATGCTCGTTTCACTGTTGCAGCAGGTCAATGTCCATCTATCGATGCTGATTGGGAAAACCCAGCAGGTGTTCCAATTTCTGCATTCATCTTCGGTGGTCGTCGTGCAGATACAGTACCTTTAGTTTCTGAAGCTTTCGACTGGGTTGACGGTGTATATAAAGCGGCAACTATGGGTTCTGAAACTACTGCTGCTGCTGTTGGTCAACAAGGTATTGTTCGCCGTGACCCATTCGCGATGCTTCCATTTGCTGGCTATAACATGGCTGACTACTTTGACCACTGGTTAAACCTTGGTGCGAAAGTAAGTGAAAAAGCTGAAGCTTCTGGCAACAAATTACCAAAAATCTTCAATGTAAACTGGTTCCGTCGTGATGCTGAAGGCAACTTCGTATGGCCTGGTTTCGGTCAAAACATGCGTGTTCTTGAGTGGATCATTGATCGTTGTGAAGGTCGTGCGAACGCTGTTGAAACACCTATCGGTTTTGTTCCAACATATGAAGACTTGAATTGGGAAGGCACTGAGTTCACTAAAGAACAATTTGACCTCATCACAAATCAAGATAAAGACCAGTGGGTTACTGAAATTGAAAGCCACACTGAGTTATTCAATAAACTTGGCGAACGCTTACCTAAAGCATTAAAAGAACGTCAAGCAGCTTTACTTGAAGCTGTAAAAACTGGCTTCTAATTGCTCTATATAAAAAAGGTCGCCATGTGCGACCTTTTTTATTATGCGGCATCGTCTTTTAATCGACGTTCTGATAAATAAGCTTCTAAAACTTTTACCTGTTTTTCATCAAATGCTAAACCTAATTTAGATCTGCGCCAAAGTATATCTTCTGCTGTGTGAGCCCATTCATATTCACACAAATATCTGACTTCACACTCAAACAAATCATGGCCAAAATGTTGACCCAATTGTTCTATGGTATTTCGCTCTTTAAGCATATTCCACACTCTTGTGCCATATGCATGAGCCCAACGGTTAGCAAGTGAGTCAGAAATTCCACTTACATGTGTTTTAATCTGATTGATTAAATCATCTAGTGTGGTCCAGTTTTCGGCGCCAGGTAATGCTTCATCTGCAGTCCACTCCTCTGCCATGTCATTAAAAAACGGAGCCAGGTGTTCTAAAGCAGCTTCGGCTAACTTTCGGTAAGTTGTAATCTTGCCCCCAAACACTGAGAGCAATGGTGTGGTTTTATCTTCTGCCTGTAGAGCCAAAGTATAGTCGCGTGTAATTGCAGATGGATTATCCGACTCATCATCACATAAAGCACGCACACCCGAGTACTGACTTACAATATCAGCTCGCGTCAACTGCTTTTTAAAATGTGAATTTGTCACTGTCAAAAGGTAATCGATTTCCACATCAGTAATCTCTACTTTTTGTGGATCACCTGTGTATTCCTGATCTGTTGTACCAATGAGGGTATATTTTTCTAAATAAGGAATTGCAAAAACGATCCGTCGATCTTCGTTTTGCATAATAAAGGCCTTATGGCAGTCATATAATTTTGGCACAACAATATGACTTCCTTGTATAAGCCTAATTTGATAAGGTGAACTTAAACTCAGATTTTCACTAATAATTTCTTCAACCCAAGGTCCCGCCGCATTTACAATAGCTTTCGCACGGATCTGATAAAACTCAGCTCCGCTTTGTAACTCCAGATGCCACAATTCCTGTTGTCTATAAGCCTTAACACAACGTGTACGTGTAACGACTTTTGCCCCTTTCTCTTTAGCTTGTAGTGCATTTAACACCACAAGACGCGCATCATCTACAGTACAGTCAGAATATTCAAAACCACGTGTTATCGCTGGTTTTAAAGGGCTGTCTTCTTTGAAATAAATGAGATTTGATCCTAATAATTTTTCTCGTTTTCCCAAATGATCATAAAAAAATAGACCTGCTCGAATTAGCCATGCAGGGCGTAAATGGGGTCGATGAGGCATGATAAAACGCATTGGTTTAATAATATGTGGCGCTTTAGCTAGCAATACTTCACGCTCTGCTAATGCTTCTCTGACCAGCCTGAATTCTTTATGTTCTAAATAACGTAGGCCGCCATGAATTAATTTGCTGCTAGCAGATGAGGTATGGCTGGCTAAATCATCTTTTTCACATAAAAATACCGATAATCCGCGCCCTGCTGCATCATTGGCAATACCAACACCATTAATACCGCCACCAATTACAGCAATATCATATATTTTTGAATAATCATTAGGTTGTACTTTCATTTCTCATGTTCTTTTTATTGTTGATCTTATAAAAATTAAAACATCAAATTGATGAAACAACAATCAAAAAAGTAGAATAATCAATTTTGCACCCTCAAGCATTTAACTATCCATTGACTACCCTACTATTGAATTCAACTAGTTAAGAAAAAGCTCAATCCTCTGCCCAATTTTGGCTACGCTTAACTGCTTTTAGCCAACCTTGATAAATGAGTTCAGCTTGTTCAGAAGGCATTTTCGGTTCAAATACCTTTTCTATGGCAGATTTATTTCTTAACTCATGAAGATCTTGCCAAAAACCAGTGGCCAACCCTGCTAAGAAAGCTGCACCCAATGCTGTAGTTTCTTTCATTATTGGACGCTCTACCGGTGTCGTTAAAATATCGGCCTGAAATTGCATCAAGAAATTATTTTCCGTTACTCCTCCATCAACACGGAGTGTACGAAGCTCTTCCTCTGCATCTTGTTGCATGGCATCTAAAACATCCCGAGTTTGAAAGGCAATAGACTCTAGAGTTGCGCGGATAATATGTTCAATACTAGCCCCACGTGTCAGACCAAAAATTGCGCCGCGTGCTGTCGGGTCCCAATATGGTGCTCCTAATCCGGTAAAAGCAGGTACTACATATACACCATTATTATCCTTTACACGTGTTGCATAAAGCTCGGAATCCTTAGCATTCTTAATAACCTTTAATTCATCGCGTAACCACTGTACGCAAGAACCACCGTTAAATACGGCACCCTCTAAGGCATAGTTCACCTCACCACTCGCACCACAGGCAATAGTTGTGAGTAAACCATGCTCTGAACGGACAATCTTTTTACCCGTATTCATGAGTAGAAAACAGCCAGTACCGTAGGTATTTTTAGCCTGTCCCGACTCAACACACATTTGACCAAAAAGCGCAGCCTGCTGATCACCCGCGATTCCGGCAATTGGGATTCCTACTTCTTGTCCACTAATGGTATGTGTATATCCATAAACCTCAGATGAACTACGAACCTCCGGCAACATTGCTCTAGGAATGTCTAAAGCTTGTAAAAGCTTTTCATCCCACTCAAGCTTTTCGATATCAAACAGCATGGTTCGAGATGCATTGGTAAAATCAGTGACATGGACGGCCCCATTAGTTAGTTTCCAAATGAGCCAAGTGTCCACCGTACCGAATAATAGCTCTCCCCGCTCAGCACGCTCACGGCTGCCTTCAACATGATCCAAAATCCATTTAATTTTTGTGGCCGAGAAATATGGATCAATGACTAAACCGGTGGTCTTACGGATATATTCTTGCCAACCTGCTTTATACAATTGATTGCATATTTCCGTTGTTTGTCGGCTTTGCCAAACAATCGCATTGTAAATAGGCCTTCCTGTTTTTTTGTCCCAGACAATAGTGGTTTCCCGTTGGTTTGTAATTCCAATTGCCGCAACTTGTTCACTCTTTATGCCAGCTTGAGCCAATGCTTCGACCCATACAGCACTTTGAGTTGCCCAAATTTCCATAGGATCATGCTCAACCCAACCTGGCTGAGGGTAAATCTGGGTAAATTCTCTTTGAGCAATACTAACAACGTTCGCATCATGATCTAAAACAATTGCTCTTGAGCTTGTTGTTCCCTGATCAAAAGCAACAATATATTTTTTCGGGCAATTTGACATCTGAATGTCCCTTTCATTTTCCACACACATCTAGCCCATAATGCAAAAACATCATGCCTAACTGTATTTATTTAAAATTTTCTTTGGAATATATCATTATTTTTAAGTGGCATAGGGTTTCTTCGTCCAAACATTACCCATTCTTTATCAATTTTTTACTGCATGGAAAAAAGTAATAAGAAAAATATTGAAATTAGAAGATAAAAATATGCTGATCGGCTAATTTGAAATCACATAAATATTCAACTTATTCCTTTGCTTAAATAATAAACATTGTTTTACAGACATAAAAAAAATAAAGTGAAATACTCCTGTAGATAATATGTAAAAACGGAATAAATCTTCTCTTTTTTAGCATTCAACCCAAGCGAAACATGGAGCGAATCATGGTTGATCAACCTTCTACCGCAACAACTCCACATTCTAATTTAGATACAAAAACCCGTCTAAAATCAATTTTGGGCGGTTCTGCCGGTAACCTTGTCGAATGGTACGACTGGTATGTATATGCCGCATTTACGCTCTATTTTGCTCATGCATTTTTTCCAAAAGGAAGTCAAACCGCTCAACTTCTTCAAGCTGCCGCTATTTTTGCAGTGGGTTTCCTTATGCGTCCCATTGGCGCATGGATTATGGGGATCTATTCTGACCGTAAAGGACGTAAAGCGGGCCTTACGCTTTCCGTTACTTTAATGTGTATCGGTTCGCTACTGATTGCGGTTACACCTTCCTACGAAAGTATTGGCGTATTTGCTCCATTGCTTTTGGTTATTGCACGTTTAATTCAAGGCTTAAGTGTAGGCGGTGAATATGGCGCAAGTGCAACGTATTTAAGTGAAATGGCAGAAAAAGATCGTCGTGGTTTTTTCTCAAGCTTTCAATATGTCACTTTAATTGCAGGACAGCTTACAGCTTTATGCGTACTACTTATCTTGCAAATGATACTCACCGAAGAACAACTGCATGACTGGGGATGGCGTGTTCCATTTTTTATCGGAGCCCTTTTAGCTATCGTGGTGTTCCGTATTCGTCGTGGCTTATTGGAAACTCAATCCTTTAAAAACGCTCAAGCAGAAACAGATCAGCCGAAATCAGGAATGTTTGCTTTATTTAAACATTACCCTAAAGAAGCCTTCACTGTATTATTCCTAACTGCTGGTGGTACTTTAGCTTTTTATACTTACACCACCTATTTACAGAAATATTTAGTGAATACTTCTGGTTTTACCAAGCCTGAGGCTACTCAAATTACCACTTTAGCCTTATTCATCTTTATGTGCTTACAGCCATTGGCAGGTGCCTTATCAGATCGAATTGGCCGTAAACCGCTTATGATCGCCTTCGGGGTTACAGGTGTTTTATTCACTTATATTTTGTTTGATACACTTGCAAACACGCATAACTACTGGACTGCTTTCTGGCTATGTTTAGGTGGACTGGTTATGGTAACCGGCTACACATCAATTAATGCTGTAGTGAAAGCTGAACTTTTCCCTGCACATATTCGAGCTTTAGGTGTCGCATTACCTTATGCAATTGCGAATACTTTATTTGGTGGTACAGCCGAGTTTTTTGCATTAAGTTTTAAAGAAGCCGGGCACGAATCTTGGTTCTTTATTTACGTCAGTATCATGATTTTCATTTCATTGCTGATTTATATCTTCATGAAAGACACCAAGCATCATTCAAAAATTAAAGAACATTAAAATCCTTCAATTAGAGCTAATATCATAAGTGAATGTTAGCTCTAACTTAGTGAATAAGCTCCAACAACGTTTCTATTTTATGAGATACTTCATATAAGAAAATAAGGACGATACTGATGAATAAAAGTATTCTATGTTTGGCATTAAGTAGTATGTTCATTTTAACTGCCTGTCAGACTACGCCTCGACAATATAATGGTTCAACTGGCTACCAGATTGAAAACCAAACAAAAACTTCAGCGACTTTAGCTTACACTTTAGCTGGTCGTAGTAACCAGCAACTTGATGAGCGTAAATTGCAACGCGCTTGTCAAAATGTGTTAGGTGCTCAGAAAGTTTATAAATTATCAATTTTAAGCATCAATGAAATTCCTAATCCAGCTAAAGATGAGCATTACGGAATTCAACTAGGTGAAACCCGCGCTTCTTTTGGCTTATCAAATACACCTAGCTTAAATAATGGTGAAGATTATGCGACACGCCAAGCACTTGAAGCACGTCCAAGTACATTAAAAGTCGTTCGTTATACTTGTTCATAACATAAAAAAGACGCTGTTTTTACAGCGTCTTATAAAAACTTACATTTCTAAATTCTTTCGCTTCATCCAGATCTGGCCAAGTTGTTGCACTTCTTTCTTCAATTTTTTCATATTTTGGATGACTAAAATTTTTAACACGGCTATCTGCTACCCATACTTCTGGTGCAAATTTTAAAAATTCGTCTAAGAAAAAGCGATTACATTGGTCATATAACACATCGGCAGCAAGTAAAACATCGACTTGTTCAGCCTTATATAAATCATCCAAATATTCGAGTTCTACATCATTAAGTAAAGCATTTTCACGGCAAGCATTTAAACTGACCTGATCAATATCACAGCAGATTACGCGTTTTGCTCCTGCCATTTTTGCAGCAATTGCCACTACACCAGAACCTGCTCCGAAATCTAACACCACTTTATCTTTAACATGGTGCGGCTCTGCAAGTATCCACTGAGCCATCGCCAAGCCTGATGCCCAACAGAAAATCCAATACGGCGTGTCATTCCAGATACGTCGAATAACTTCGTCATCCAATCGATCAGTTGGAAAAACAGGTGGAATCAACCATAAAGAAATTGGAGTTTCTGGCAACTGTTGTGCCATTAATTCACAATGAGGAATGACTTCATGTAAGGCTTGAAGTAAATGTTCAGGGGCTTTGGACAGTTGAAAGGTGCAGCTCATAAATAAGCTCAACAATTTATAATTACTATTTGATCATCTGCATCGCGAGCAAGACTAAAACAGTAGCTTAAAGCATGATAGTGGCTAGTTACTAAAAATACGTTAGTTCAATTCCACTGCTTTAATTAGTGCAACCGTTTTGGTCTTGCGTAGCATTCGCTACTCATCCCGAAAGAAAAGTAACATACGAGCTCCTAACATTTGCGTTAAACGGTAGGACGCCGCCGTGAATAAATTAAATTAACCTAAAGCTTTTTCAGCAGCTTCTACAGTTTGACGAATCAAAGTTGTAATGGTCATTGGACCAACACCACCCGGTACTGGTGTATAAGCAGAAGCAATTTCTTCAATACCTTGTAATTGAATATCGCCTACACCACCGCCATCACGCGGATGGAAACCAGCGTCTACAACAACTGCACCTTGTTTAATCCAGTCTTTTTGAATAAGTTCAGCTTTACCTACAGCACCAACAATAATGTCAGCTTGTTTCACAAGCTCAGGTAAGTTTTGTGTACGCGAATGACAAATCGTTACTGTCGCATTTGCTTGCAACAACATCATTGCCATTGGTTTACCTAAAATTGCTGAACGGCCAACTACAACCGCGTGTTTGCCGGCAATTTCGATATTGTTTTCTTTAAGAATCGTCATAATGCCAGCAGGAGTCGCTGAACCATATGCAGCTTCACCCATTGCCATACGGCCAAAACCAAGGCAAGTTACGCCATCTACATCTTTTGCTAAAGAGATCGCATCAAAACATGCGCGCTCATCAATTTGTGCAGGAACTGGATGCTGTAAAAGAATACCGTGAACATCTGGATTGGCATTAAGCTTTTCAATTTCAGCTAATAATTGTTCTGTTGTGGTTTCTTGTGGTAATTCGATTTTTAATGAATCCATACCTACTCGGCGGCAGGCATTCCCTTTCATACGTACATAAGTTGCAGAAGCACCATCATCCCCAACCAAAATAGTCGCTAAAATTGGGGTACGACCTGTTTTCGCTTTTAAAGCTTCAACACGTACCAACAAATTTTCTTCAATTTGCTTTGCTAATGCACGACCGTCTAAAACCAATGCCACAGCACATCTCCAAGGTAGACATGAATTTAATGTGCCAATAATACATGATAATTTCGACAATTTTATTCTAGATGTTGTTTTTATGTGCATCTTCGTTCAAAACAGTATTGTTTTTTTTGTAAAGGTTGCTAATATGTGCATCACCAAATGCAGGCGGGGTGGCAGAGTGGTCATGCAGCGGACTGCAACTCCGTGGACGCCGGTTCGATTCCGACCTCCGCCTCCAAATTTGGTAAAGCCCGGGTGGTGAAATAGGTAGACACAGGGGATTTAAAATCCCCCGCCCTCAAAGCGTGCCGGTTCGAGTCCGGCCCCGGGCACCATCTTCAAGTACTGAATATGGTGTCATAAAGAATCCAGCGTAAGCTGGTTTTTTTATGCCTAAAAAAAGGGTTACCTCAGCAACCCTCTAATTTTCTATAATTTCAAGCAGTCTTTTGACCTTGTTTTAACGGCATCAAATTTAGATCCAATACAATATTGTTTTGTCGGCTTGAATCTATCTGATATTCGGTATTTTTAATTGAATCTACAAATCTCCACTCAGAATGAACTTGCACCTGATCTAGAGTAACCAACAAATATCCTCGTTGATTTAAATTACAATAAACCAATTCATCAATTAATGTAGTAAATGCAAATTCAAACTGTTGAAGCTGAGCCAGTGGAATACTTAAATATTTTTCCAAACCTGGAGACGATACAGAGCTAGTCGCTAATTCAACTCCAACATATTTCCCTTTCTGGCTATATAAATAAGATGCCCATGCATTATGTGTATCCCCGGCTAACACAATGATCTTTTTATTAAACTCTGCCAATTTATCGTACACAAACTCTCGCTCAGCATAGTAACCATCCCAAGCATCGAGATTATATGGCGCAACCGTCATAATTCTTGCTTTTTCTTGGGCTGTTAATGTCGGATCATTTTGTTGTAAACGAAGTTTTAAAGCGACCAACTCGGTAATTTGTGCATTCATCTTAGCAAGCGCATCAGGCGAAGTTCCTCCTGAAGTAATTTGCCCTAAAGACGCCAACAACTCAGCTGGAATCCACATTTTACTCATTAAAACTTGCTGCCCTACTACATTCCATGTTGCTGTAGATTGCTTTAATTTATCAACCAACCAATCTCTTTGTGTATACCCCATCAAAGTACGCACCGGATTAGTTAAATCTGCCTGAAACTTTGCAATATCCAAACCTGTAGTCGTCATGTAGTCTGCATATGCAAGCTGCTTATCACGCGCAATAATACGCGTATCTAGCATGGTTAACTGAACAAGAGAGCCAAAATTAAACTGGCGATAAATATTTAAATGATCTGTACTAGAAACTGGACGAATTGGCATCCATTCAAAATAAGCCTGTAGAGCAGCTAATTTACGGTCCGAAAAAGCCCCTTCATTACTTTGATGATTTTCCGCCCCCTCACGCCAAGCATCATTTGCCAACTCATGGTCATCCCAAATCACAATAAAAGGATGGCGCTGATGAACTGCTTGCAAATCTTTATCTTGACGATAAAGCGCATAACGTTTGCGGTAATCATCTAATTTAATAATTTCTTTATTATTATCGGCAGGTAAATTACGGCCTAGTTTTATTGCATCTTCCGTCGCATAGCCATCTGAACCATATTCATAAATATAGTCACCCAAATGAATAATGACATCGACGTTTTGTTTTGCCATTTCACGATAAACATAAAAGTAACCCGCAGGATAGTTAGAACAAGAACATACTGCAAAGCTCACTTTATTGGTGGATGTTGGTAATGTTTTCGTCTGCCCAACTGGTGAAACTTTATTACCAAATTTAAAACGGTAGTAGTACACCGTATCTGCTTGTAACCCAGCTGCATCAACTTTCACTGTAAAGTCATCAGTCTTGCTTGTTTCAACCATTCCCGTCTTTAAATTTTGTTTAAACTGATTATCGGTTGAAATTTCCCATACAACTTTTAAACGCACCCCAGAGTCTGTCGGTGTTACTCGTGTCCACAAAATAACTTTATCTTGTAGTGGATCCCCGCTTGCGACACCATGAAGAAAATCTGCTTGTATTTCTGGGCTTTCATCATCTGAGCCATCATTACAACCTGTAAAAGCAACAGGTATAGATAAAGCCCCAAAACCGAGTAGACTTTTTTGAATTAATTCTCGGCGTGAAATTTTCTCTGACATAAAATTACCTAAGTTTTAAGCAATGAGTGTCTTAAACTTAAGTAGAGAAGATGAACAACTGATCTCAGTTTGATGAACAAATCATGACATAAATTGGTTAATTTATATAAATACTGATAAGAACTGATTGAAAATAAAGCAAACTCTCTGTTTTTCTCTTGCCAATCGCGCACTTGTCCTCTATTATTGCGCACATGCCCGGGTGGTGAAATAGGTAGACACAGGGGATTTAAAATCCCCCGCCCTCAAAGCGTGCCGGTTCGAGTCCGGCCCCGGGCACCATTTTCAAATATTGAATTTGGTGCCATAAAGAATCCAGCGTAAGCTGGTTTTTTTATGCCTGATGAAAATAATGCTATGATCAGAATATTAATATTTATATCCGCTCTACTCTTTTTTACACCCTTTGCAAATGCCAAAGATATATTTAACGGTACAATCTTGTTCAAAAATAATGATTGGCACTTTGTACGCTGCTCTATTACTCAAGATGACTATCTAATTGAAGCCCCTCAAGAGATATTTACTCAATTTAAAGAGCTACAGCAGCAACAAAAAAACTATTGGGTCAGCGTATTGGCAGAAGTAAATGAACAGCAGAATGGAAATTTAATTTTAAAAATTGAGAAAATAGACGAAGTTCATTTAGACGAGACATGTCATTTATTAGAAGCTCTCAAAAATTTTGAAAATCGAGAGTAATCACCACTCTCGATTCATCACCAACTCTTCCATTTCCAGATCTAAATATCCTGCATCTTGTACCACCATCATCATTGCTTCAGCAATATAATCAGCAGCACTATCATCAAGCGATGAATCTAGATCTTCGAACTGTGGCTTCATTTCATTAATTTCATTTACAGTTTGATGAGCATATCGATAGATATCTTGCTCAGCTAAAGCAGGTTTTTGAACTTTTTTAGCAAATTGCTCAATAAGCTGCTTGAGTTCAGCGACCAAAATATCTGGATAATATTCATCATCAAACATTGGGAGAAGTAAGTCTTCAAACATACAAAAGTTTACACAACAGCAAAAACTTGCCGCTTATAACATATTTTCGTAAAAATCACGAGATATTTACCCGACTCACTCATCCACTCTATTTTAATGAGCACTGAGCAAGTCCAATTTTATAACGTCATTATTTAGGCTTGCTGTATCGCTTTCCAAACTAAAATTGCTTCATGCATTTCCTTTACATCATGCGCTCTTACAATGGATGCTCCCTGCTGAATACTAAGCAAATGCCCAGTTACACTTCCCACAGCACGTTGATCTGCAGGAACACCTTGTAAAGCTTCACCTATGAAACGTTTACGAGAAAGGCCAGATAAAATTGGATAACCAAGTTCATTAAGTTTCCAAAATTCTTTTAATAGTTTTAAATTTTGCTGAGCATTTTTCGCAAAGCCAAATCCAGGATCAACAATAATATTGTGCTTTTTTACCCCAGCAGCCAAAGCCTCATCAATACGCTGTTGCAACTCTTGCATCACATCGAGTGTTACATCAGTGTACTGATCCAACTGATTCATTGTCGTTGGTTCACCGCGCATATGCATAATTACTACAGGTATATCTAATTCTACTGCAGTTTTTAAAGCATTGGGACGTGTTAAGGCACGGACATCGTTCCAGATATGTGCCCCTGCTGCTTTTGCTGCGCGAATAACTTCTGGCTGACTTGTGTCGATCGACAAAATAACGTTATGGTGAGATAAAGCTTCAACGACAGGTACCACGCGACGCACTTCTTCCTCTACTGCAACTTCTGAAGCACCAGGTCGGGTAGACTCCCCCCCAATATCAATAATAGTCGCGCCTTGCTCAATCATACTAAGTGCATGGTCAACCGCTTGGTCTAATTGGTTATGTTTGCCACCATCACTGAAAGAATCAGGAGTGACATTTAAGATACCCATAACATGGGGCTGAGATAAATCTAATTGAAGCTGTCCACACTGTAAAATCTGCTTTGGTAAAGATATTAACTGCATAAAAAGCTCCGGATCAAAATCAGCGGCTATTTTAACAAGTAAGCTTTACATGCTGTCGATTTCTTTTCAGTTTTATCCAAAGTTAAGACAAATAAAAAAGCCACATGACTGTGGCTTTTTTATTAATTAACTTAATTCATCGCTGGTAATGGCGGCGGAGTAGATGGACCATCTTTTGGTGGCTCAAACGCAGATACCGGATTTTCAGCAATATAAACTTTAGGTGGTTGAGGTTCTCGGCCTTCCATGATGTCACGGATTTGGTCACGATCAATAGTTTCCCATTCCATCAACGCTTTAACCATTGCATGGGCGATATCTTTATTATTTTCCAAGATATCACGAGCAACTTTATATTGTTCATCTAAAATACGGCGTACTTCCTGATCAACTTGTTGTTGAGTCGCTTCAGAAATTGTACGGCTACCTACGTTACCGAAGAATCCATTTTGGTTTTCATCTTCGTAAACCATCACACCCATTTTGTCAGACATACCGTACTTCGTTACCATCGCACGAGCCATTTTTGTAGCACGTTCGAAGTCATTTGAAGCACCAGTCGATTGCTGCTGAATGAAGACTTCTTCAGCAATACGTCCACCAAACAAAATTGCAATTTCATTTAGCATTTTGTCTTTATAGTGGCTAATCTGATCTTGTTCAGGTAACTGCCAAGTTACACCTAAAGCCCAACCACGCGGCATAATTGTTACCTTATGCACAGGGTCAGTGCCCGGTAAAATCTCAGCAACAATTGCATGTCCGGCTTCATGGTAAGCAGTTGCACGACGCTCTTCTTCACGTAGAACCATTGATTTACGTTCAGGACCCATATAGATCTTGTCTTTTGCATCTTCAAAGTCATGCATATCGACAGTGTTCTTATTGCGGCGAGCAGCAAACAAAGCAGCTTCATTTACAAGGTTTGCCAACTGAGCACCAGAGAAACCAGGCGTACCACGAGATAAAACTTTAACATCTACACCAGTAACTGAAGGCAATTTTTTCAAATGTACATTCAGAATTTGTTCACGACCACGGATGTCAGGTAAACCAACCATAACTTGACGGTCGAAACGGCCTGGACGTAATAATGCTTTATCCAATACGTCCACACGGTTAGTCGCAGCAATAACGATTACGCCTTCATTACCTTCAAAACCATCCATCTCTACAAGCATTTGGTTTAAGGTTTGCTCACGTTCATCATGACCACCACCTGTACCTGAACCACGGTGACGGCCTACTGCGTCAATCTCATCAATAAAGATGATACATGGCGCATGACGTTTTGCTTGTTCAAACATATCACGGACACGGGACGCACCCACACCCACAAACATCTCAACAAAGTCAGAACCAGAAATGCTAAAGAATGGAACTTTTGCTTCACCAGCAATTGCTTTGGCTAATAACGTTTTACCAGTACCTGGAGGACCAACCATAAGCACGCCACGTGGAATAGTAGCGCCCAAGCGTTTGAATTTTGCAGGATCTTTTAAGAAATCTACAATTTCCACAACTTCTTGTTTCGCTTCATCACAACCGGCAACGTCAGCAAAAGTCACTTTGATTTGGTCTTCAGAAAGCATTTTTGCCTTCGACTTACCAAAACTCATTGGACCATTTTTGCCGCCTGCACCACCACCCATGTTACGCATAAAGAACATGAATAACAAAATGATTAACAGTACAGGGAAACTAGCAATGAGAAGTTGCATCAAAATGCCTTGACGTTGTGGTGCTGTGCCCTCTACAACAACATTTTGCTTGTTTAAGCTTGGCATAAGTTCAGTGTCTTCAACTTGCGGACGAACAGTTTCAAACTGAGATCCGTTAGTTTTTTCACCACTAATATTTAAACCGTCAATCGTGACTTGCTTAATTTGGCCAGCATTCACCGCTGCAACAAAATCTGAATATTTCATTGCAGTTGGCTTATTGCGGTCACTGATATTACTGAAAATTAAAATCAGAACACCAAGTATTATTAGCCACAATACGGCATTCTTGAAGTAATCGCTCAAAGCTTTATTCCCATATCAATCTAATTTGATCATGCCCAAACTTGGCCGATCGTCTTAAAAACAGCAATTGTCTTGCTTGCGGATAACCTAAAAGATACAAAATGCACAATTTTTAGGAGCTTGGCAAGTAAACTTTATTGCAATGCTTTCTTACGCCCTTGTCCAACCAAAAAAACTTCTTTAGATCGTGCCCGAGAAGCTGCTGGTTTTGCTGTTTTTAACACATCAAAACTATCAACGACTTGTTTACGAAACTCATCAAATCCTGCGCCTTGGAACACTTTAACAACAAACTGTCCATTTGGACCCAAGACTTTCTGAGCAAAGTCTAAAGCAAGTTCACACAAGTAAATCTGTCGAGGTTGATCAACAGCCCTATTACCTGATGTATTGGGGGCCATATCAGAAATTACAATGTCTACTTGTCTTCCGTTTAAAATATTTAACAATTTTTCAAATACAGCTTCTTCTCTGAAGTCGCCTTGTAAGAAAGTGACATCTGGCAAAGCATCCATAGGTAAAATATCGGAAGCAATAACCAATCCTTTACTACCAACGAGTTTCCCAGCGATTTGTGACCAACTCCCAGGAGCTGCTCCCAAGTCCACCACTGTCATGCCTGGCTTGATCAACTTATATTTTTCTTGAATTTCAAGAAGTTTATACGCTGCTCGTGCACGATATCCTTCCTTTTGTGCTTTTTTTACAAAAGGATCGTCTAGATGTTCCCTCATCCACGCACGACTACTTTTAGACAATTTTTGGTTGGTGATGCGTGTTGCCATAACTCACTAAATATCAAAAAAACTTCTGATTGCTCATTGTACGTGAAAATTACTCTCATTACAGTACGGATGTAACGTAATCTCAATAACTTTTACAGTTTTTTTCCAATAATGTTGATCGATTATTTATACAGTTTTTCGTACATTTGATTTTAAGTTTTTTGCTATACTAAGTCGTTTTTAAAATCAGGTATTTTTAATGGCCGCTTTATCTATTCATGAACGTAAACGTTTACGTCAAATTGGTCATGTGCTTAATCCGGTTGTCATGATTGGTGGACAAGGCTTAACAGACGCTGTTATTGAAGAAACGCTTCGTGCTTTAAACGATCATGAACTCATCAAGGTAAAAATTGCTGGTGAAGACCGTGAAGCTCGTGCCGCAGTAATTGATACGATTGTAGAAGCAACTGGTGCTGAAGCTGTCCAGAAAATTGGTAAAATTGTTTTACTCTATAAAAAAGCAGCTAAGCAAAATCAACATTTATCTAACCTTGTTCGTCACGCACACTTAGCAAACTAACTTATTGACTACTTATGGCAAGTTACGAACTTTCAGCTTTTGATCGTTTTCATGCTGTTTCTGTTGTTGGCGCAATTGAACAGCAAGCCCCATATACATTAAATGTGGGTTTTTGGATTCGTGATCCAAACCAACTAATTATCTGGCCCCAAGAAGTCGCAGCTCATCCTCGCCAGGACTTTTTGTGGGAAGAGACTTGTTTTGAAATTTTCATTGGCGTGCATGATGAAGATTTCTACCGGGAAATTAATCTTTCCCCTTCTCAAGCATGGCAGACTTACCAGTTTGAAGAATATCGCTATCCGGAAAGCATGCCTCCCCTCGTTGCTTACGATATCGAATTGAATCATCTCAAACGTACCCACTATGGGTTAAATGTAAGTCTTGACTTAAGCCAGTTTATGCAACAGCACCGCTTAAAATGGGCAAACCTTTATCTAGGTTTGACTGCTGTTTTAAAAACAAAAGATGGTATGCAGTACTATGCAATGCAGCATAGTGGAAAACATGCTGATTTTCACAATAAACGTGATTGGCTGCATGAGTTTTAAAAAAACAAAAAAGCGAGAAATTAATTCTCGCTTTTTTATTAACTTTTAATGCTAATCCTTTAGTGATCTCTTGCTTTGTTCCAAGCTTCAACCGCATTATTTTTAGTGCGTTTTAAGCTTTCAGTTAAAGAGTCTTTGTGTTTTAAAGAAATTTGGCTAATGTCACCTTTAAGTTCCTTAGTCACTTTGGTTAGATCTTCAATTAATGCATTGATTTCAGCTTTTAAAGTATTTTTTAATTCATTCAATCCTTCTTGTGAAGTATTGAACTGAGCTTTAATCACATCAAGACGCTGTAAAATATCTTGTTTAATCTGAGCAAATTGATTGTGAATGTTCTGATTCAATTCTTGTGTTTCAGCTTCAATCTTTTCTTCGGTCTCATTAATTACAGCTTTTACTTGCTCTTGTGTTTCTGCAATAGCTTCTTTAACTTGCGAAGTCGCTTCGTGAGCCACTTCTTTGACCTGTTCTGTTTTTTCAGCTACAACTTCTTTTACCTGTGTAGCTTTAGTGCTAACCGCTTTTTTAGCCCGAGTCGTCGTTTTGGCTACGGCCTCTTTAGCTTCAGCTACTTCTGTTTTTACACTCTCTGCTACTGATGAAGTATTCTCAGCTATGTCTTTTGAAACTTGGTTATCGCTCATGCTATTTCCTCGTATTGTTTATTTTTTAGCTAACATTACAATAAGAGGAATTAGACAATTTCAGCAGCCAGATTGTCAGACAATTTGCCAAAAGTATCAATTTCAGACAAGTGGATGAATTTTTTTGCTAAAAGCAAGCAATGAATTAAATTTTTTAATAGAAAATAAATAGACTTTTTAAGGTTCCATGCGTATAATGCGCTGTTAAGTTACAAGCGAGCAGACCAGTGAGGAGGGGCATGTTTTTTTAGAACATCGCCTATCTTTTTTAGGTCTACTCGCTTTTTTACAGCCGAAATTCAGGAGCTTTGGTTTGAGCACCCCCGCCATTTTAGCCCTCGCAGATGGAACGATCTTTAAAGGAACGTCAATCGGCGCAACGGGAAGTACGACTGGAGAAGTCGTTTTTAACACAGCCATGACAGGCTATCAAGAAATTTTGACTGACCCAAGTTATGCACAACAAATTGTGACATTAACTTACCCTCATATTGGTAACACTGGTTGCAACGAAGAAGACGTTGAATCTGGTCGTATCCATAAAGTATGGGCGAATGGTTTAATTATTCGTGACCTTCCACTATTACACAGCAACTTCCGTTCTGAGCAATCATTAAGTGAATATTTGCAAGCACACAATGTTGTCGCAATTGCTGATATTGACACACGTAAACTTACTCGTATTTTACGTGATAAAGGTGCACAAAATGGTTGCATCCTTGCCGGCGAAAATATTACTGAAGAAGAAGCAATTGCTAAAGCTCGCGCTTTTGGTGGTTTAAATGGTTTAGACCTTGCAAAAGAGTGCTGTGACCCGACAGGCTTTGAATGGTCTGAAGGTTCGTGGGTATTAGGTAAAGGCTTTACTCAACCTGAGTTAAAATACCATGTGGTTGCATACGATTATGGTGTCAAAACCAACATCTTGCGTATGCTTGCAGACCGCGGTTGTAAACTCACTGTTGTCCCTGCTGAAACTCCGGCTGAAAAAGTATTAGCACTTAATCCGGATGGCGTATTCCTTTCAAACGGCCCTGGCGACCCAGCTGCTTGTGATTACGCTATCGAAGCTGTAAAAACTATTGTTGAAACCACAACATTACCTGTATTTGGTATCTGTTTAGGACACCAAATCTTGGCACTCGCTTCTGGTGCAAAAACTGTAAAAATGAATCATGGTCACCACGGTGCGAACCACCCTGTACAAAATCTTGAAGATGGTACAGTGATGATTACATCTCAGAACCATGGTTTTGCTGTAGATGCAGAAACATTACCGGCTAACTTAAAAGCAACGCATAAATCATTGTTCGATGGCACTCTACAAGGGATTCATCGTACAGACAAACCAGCTTTCAGCTTCCAAGGTCACCCTGAAGCAAGCCCAGGTCCACATGATTGTGCACCTTTGTTCGATCATTTCATCGAACTTATTGAAGCATCTAAACAGTAATTAAGGAGCGAATAATGCCTAAACGTACGGATATTAAAAGCATCTTAATTATTGGTGCTGGTCCAATTGTCATTGGTCAAGCTTGTGAGTTTGACTATTCTGGTGCTCAAGCATGTAAAGCACTTCGTGAAGAAGGCTATCGTGTTATTTTGGTTAACTCTAACCCAGCAACCATTATGACTGACCCTTCAATGGCTGATGCAACTTATATTGAGCCAATTACTTGGCAAACTGTTGCTCAAATCATTGAAAAAGAGCGCCCAGATGCAGTACTCCCTACTATGGGTGGACAAACTGCACTTAACTGCGCACTTGCACTTGATGAAAATGGCGTATTAGAAAAATACGGCGTAGAACTTATTGGTGCAACAAAAGAAGCAATTGAAAAAGCTGAAGACCGTAAATTGTTTGATGAAGCAATGCGCAAAATCGGCTTGGAATGCCCAAAAGCTGCCATTGCTGAAACAATGGAAGAAGCATTGGAAATTCAATCTCGCTTTGGTTTCCCAGTAATTATCCGTCCGTCATTCACTATGGGTGGTTCAGGCGGTGGTATTGCATATAACCGCGAAGAATTCCTTGAGATTTGTGAACGTGGTTTCGACCTCTCTCCTACTCACCAATTATTGATCGACGAATCTTTAATTGGCTGGAAAGAATACGAAATGGAAGTTGTTCGTGACAAAAACGACAACTGTATTATCGTATGTGCGATCGAAAACTTCGACCCAATGGGCGTTCATACAGGTGACTCAATCACTGTAGCACCGGCTCAAACCTTAACTGACAAAGAATATCAATTGATGCGTAATGCTTCAGTTGCAGTTCTTCGTGAAATTGGTGTTGAGACAGGTGGTTCTAACGTTCAGTTCGGTATTAACCCGAAAGACGGCCGTATGGTTGTGATCGAGATGAACCCACGTGTATCTCGTTCTTCTGCGCTTGCGTCTAAAGCAACTGGTTTCCCAATTGCAAAAATCGCAGCCAAACTTGCTGTTGGTTACACCCTTGATGAATTGAAAAATGACATCACTGGTGGCGTAACTCCTGCAAGCTTTGAACCATCAATTGACTACGTTGTAACAAAGATTCCTCGTTTTAACTTCGAGAAATTCCCACAAGCAGAACCTGTATTAACCACTCAGATGAAATCTGTTGGTGAAGTCATGGCTATTGGTCGTAACTTCCAGGAATCTGTACAAAAAGCATTACGTGGTCTTGAAGTTGGCGTAAGCGGTTTCGATGAGAAAATCGAAGCTGGGGCAACAAATGTAAAAGAAACTATTCTAAAAGAGCTTAAAGTTCCGGGACCTGAACGTATTTGGTACGTAGCAGATGCATTCCGTCACGGCTTCTCTTTAGATGATGTATTTGAAGCAACTAAAATTGACCGTTGGTTCTTGATCCAAATTCAAGATATTGTTAACACAGAAGCTCAAGTAAAAACTTTAGGTTTTGGTGATCTCACTGCTGAAAATATCCGTTCGTTCAAACGTAAAGGTTTATCTGACCTTCGTATTGCGAACCTTATGGGTATTTCTCAAAAGCAATTCCGTAAGCAACGTTGGAACTTGGGTGTTTACCCTGTTTACAAACGTGTTGATACATGTGCTGCCGAGTTTGAATCTGGTACAGCATATATGTACTCGACTTACGATGAAGAGTGTGAAGCTAACCCATCAAATCGTGACAAGATCATGGTTATTGGTGGTGGTCCAAACCGTATTGGTCAAGGTATTGAATTTGACTACTGTTGTGTACACGCTGCTTTAGCAATGCGTGAAGACGGTTATGAAACAATCATGGTGAACTGTAACCCTGAAACTGTTTCTACCGACTATGACACATCTGATCGTCTATACTTCGAACCTGTAACACTTGAAGACGTTCTTGAAATCGTACGTACAGAGAAGCCTAAAGGCGTAATCGTACAGTATGGTGGTCAAACTCCACTTAAATTGGCACGTGCTTTAGAAGAAGCTGGTACTCCAATTATCGGTACATCTCCAGATGCAATTGACCGTGCAGAAGACCGTGAACGTTTCCAACAAATGATTCAACGTTTACAGCTTCGTCAACCAAACAACAGCATTGTAAAATCTGCTGAAGAAGGTATTTCTGAAGCTGCGAAAGTTGGCTATCCATTAGTTGTTCGCCCATCTTATGTATTAGGTGGCCGTGCAATGGAAATCGTCTATAACGAAGATGAGCTTAAACGTTATCTTCGTGAAGCAGTACAGGCTTCTAATGAAGCACCTGTTCTTCTTGACCACTTCCTTGATGATGCAACTGAAGTTGATGTTGACTGCGTATCTGACGGTAAAGATGTCGTGATTGGCGGTATTATGCAACACATCGAACAAGCAGGTATTCACTCAGGTGACTCTGCATGTTCTATTCCTCCTTACTCTCTTTCTAAAGAGATTCAGGATGAGATGCGTCGTCAAACAATTGCGATGGCAAAAGAACTTGGTGTAGTTGGTTTAATGAACGTTCAGTTCGCAGTGAAAGGCAACGATATTTACGTTCTTGAAGTAAACCCACGTGCATCACGTACTGTTCCATTCGTATCGAAATGTATTGGTGAATCTTTAGCAAAAGTAGCTGCTCGTTGTATGGCGGGTCAATCACTTGAGTCTCAAGGTTTTACTAAAGAAATTATTCCAAATCGTTTCGCAGTAAAAGAAGCAGTATTCCCATTTGCAAAATTCCCTGGCGTAGACCCAATGCTTGGTCCTGAGATGAAATCTACAGGTGAAGTAATGGGTGTTGGTCAAACCTTTGGTGAAGCATTCTATAAGGCTGTTTTAGGCTCAAATGACCGCTTACCAGGCTTGCCAACTGAAGGTGAAGTAAAGCATGCGTTCTTATCTGTTCGTGAGTCAGACAAGAAATACATCGCTGATATTGCTAAGAAATTAGTTGAATATGGCTTCAAACTTGTAGCAACAGGTGGAACATATCAGGTACTTAAAGAAGCAGGTTTAGAATGTGAATCTGTAAATAAAGTAACTGAAGGCCGTCCACATATTGTTGACCGCTTGAAAAATGGTGAAATACACCTTATTGTCAATACTACTGAAGGCAAACAAGCTCAATATGACTCTGCAATGATTCGTCGTGCTGCCCTACAAGGCAAAGTGTATTACACAACGACTATCAATGGCGCAGAAGCGGTTTGCCAAGCCTTTGCTGTGAAATTGCCAATGGATGTATACCGCTTGCAAGATTTAACTGTAGGTTAATTTTTTTCCGATAAGTCCCGCCACCTTATCGGTGGCGGGACTTTTTCATTTTTTTAACTGTGTTTTCTCAACTTAAGAGGGACCGAAATGCAACGTTATCCAATGACCCCTGAAGGTAAAATCGCCTTAGAGAAAGAATTACAACATCTGAAAACTGTTGAACGTCCACGTATTACTCAAGCGATTGCTGAAGCACGTGAACATGGGGACTTAAAAGAAAATGCAGAATATCATGCTGCTCGTGAACAGCAAGGTTTCTGTGAAGGCCGTATCCAAGATATCGAAGGAAAATTGGGTGCTGCACAAGTCATCGATGTTAAAGACTTAGAACAAAACGGTCGTGTTGTATTCGGTGTTACGGTAACGATTGAAAACCTTGATACTGAAGAACGCAAGACTTATAAGATTGTTGGTGATGATGAAGCTGATTTTAAAATCAATAAAATTTCAGTAAATTCGCCAATTGCACGTGGCCTTTTGGGTAAAAATGAAGGTGATGAAGTAAAAATTACCACTCCTCAAGGCGAAGTGGAATACGAAGTTGTAAGTGTAGAATACCTCTAAGGTAATACACTTGAACCCCTCTTCATGAGGGGTTTTTATTTAATATGGTTTGGCTCATTTTTGTTTGGATAATAAATTATGGATACTCCTCTAATTAACACACCAGTCCGCCATTGGTGTGAATTTGAGTTTATTTCCAAAACTGTGAAAAATCCAAATATCCATATTAAAGGGAATTACTCTTACTACTCGGCATATTGGGATCAAGGTTTTGAACGCTGTGTAGTGCGATATCTACATGACAAGCCTTCTACTCCTGACAAGCCAATTGATCAGCTCTATATTGGTAATTTTGTTTGTTTTGGCGCTGAATGCGTGATTATGATGGGTGGTAACCAACTTCATCGGCCAGACTGGATATCGACATTCCCCTTTGACACCCGAAGTTTTTTAGCCGCTGGTGACACTATAATTGCAGATGGCTGCTGGATTGGAAGTCGTGCAATGATTATGCAAGGTGTAAAAATCGGTGAAGGTGCTGTTGTTGCAACTGGAGCTGTGGTCACTAAAGATGTCCCTCCTTATACAATTGTTGGTGGCGTACCTGCAAAAATTATTAAATACCGTTTTCCTCAGGAGCAAATAGAAAAACTACTTGCTTTAAAAATTTATGATTTAGATGAAAAACAAGTTTTAAAAATGCGGGAATATTTACAAACGGATGATATAGATGCATTAACAGTACATCTTAAAAAATTACAGAGCGAATAAAATATATTTGCAAGAATTTCTTGCTTAAAAACACAAATGATTACGTGCTCGAATTTCAATCGTAAGAAAAGAAGTATAAAGTATTGAATAAATAATCATCATTACAATAAGGAATAAACTCATGTTATATCAACATATTCTTGTACCAATTGACGGTTCTGAAACTTCTATGGTTGCTATGAAGGAAGCGATCAAAATTGGGAAAGCATTAAACAGTAAAATTACGGTTGTACAAGTTATGGCACTTGACCCGATTATTGCTGACCTTTACGTTAAGACGGGGCAAACCAATGAATTGATTGAGCGTACTAGAACATATTTGCTAGATATTTTAGAGCAAGCCAAGCAACAATTTTTGCAAGAAGGACTTAGTGTAGAAACCAAATTACTTGAAGGTTTTGTTGTTCACGAAGAAATTATTCAAGCTGCACAAGAGCTTAATACTGATCTGATTGTGATGGGTTCTCATGGCCGCACAGGTGTACGAAAACTTGTATTAGGAAGTGTTGCGCAAAAGGTTTTAGGTGAAAGTCATATCCCGGTTTTAATAGTTCGTTAAAACTAAAAAGCCTGTCTAGCTTAATGTAGCAAGGCAGGCAATTTTTAAAATACTTTTAAGGCTGCCAAGCAAATTGCTTTAAGTTTACTTTGCCATTTAATAAATAGATTCCTTCTGCTTCAAGCTTTAACTGCTGAACGTTTTCGCCCTTTTCATTAAACTTACTTAGGCTAATTTTACCTTGCGAATTAATAACACGATGCCAAGGGACCTGATGATCTGCCTCAAGATGTTTAAGCACATACCCAACTAATCTGGCATGTTTAGGTAAACCTGCCATACGAGCAACTTGGCCATAAGTTGCAACTTTTCCATATGGAATCAAAGCGATGACTTCTAAAATTTGTCGATGTAGTTCATACTGAGTTGTCAAAATGGAATCCATAAACGTTGACATTATTCATATCATATAAAAATTTTTGAATAAAATTAAACCTACTCTAAGATGAGCTCAAGGGAAAATCGCATGAAAAAAATATTGCTGTTGATCAGTGGAACTTTACTGTGTGTTTCTTGTACTACTCGTCCCCCTCTACAAAAGCCAGACTTATTAGAGGAGCCTGGTAATAATAGACCTGTAGTCCCTGTAACTTTCGTTTTTACAACAAACAATCCTTCTGCTGCACAATTTGATAACTTTACGCAGATGCGTAAAGAAATCAGTATCCTTAATAAATATTATTTAGATGACCAAGGAAAGAAAATATTTAATTTCAAATTAAACCGTTATATCCCTTACGAAGAGTTCTCAAAGTTACATTGTGATTTGAAACAACAAATTAACCAGCCTTATCCCATTTCTACTGAAACTATTCCTGCCAGTGTAAATACATGTTTTCCTAAGCGTACTGCAAGTAAAGAAGTCATTATTTTTATTTATGATGCCTATTCAACAAAATGGAAATTTAAAGATGTAACAAGTAGAGCGTTTCGTAATAATGGCAAACCTTTTATTTTATTAGATTGGAACCGTCTAAATTATAATATTCAGGCTGGTAGTGTGCATGAGATGGGGCATGTATTTGGTCTAAAACATGTTTGTGCCCCGAAGGCTACAAAACGTACTCCAACCAACATTATGACAAGTGCTGAATGTAAATTAGGCAGTGGTGGCTTAAGAAATTTAGGGTTTACTCCAGCACAACTTCAAACCATTTTATCGACTTACAACCAATATCCTTAAAATTTAACTTCAAGATATCTCCCTAATTTATCTTGGGATGCCATGTAATTCTCAGGGGTCAGTAAAGATGTCATATAAATACTGGCCTTTGAGAAGTCTTCAGCATCTACAGGATAAGGCTGCCAAAATGTTTGTAAATTATTGGTGTAAATGGGGTAAAGGCGAATGATATCTTTTGCTAAATCAAGTCTAGCTATACAGCCAAATGGCAAAGCATTTTGCTGTTCATATTCACCGTCACTATTAAAGACTGCATTGCCTATATTAAAAACAACAGGCTTTTGATTGATGATCTGGATTGGTTGAATAGTATGAGCACCATGACCAACGATCAGATCCGCTCCTGCTTGAGTAAGAATAGTCGCGAGTTTAGTTTGGTCTTTTGTAATAGGCTTAAAGTCGACACCCCAATGACAAATAACAATAATTTTGCGTTCTGGGTGAGCCTGCTTATAATGCATTATTTGTTCAAGTAAAACGCCATTTAAGCAAGCTACTCCACTTCTTGATCCTAACGCATAAAAGTCATAATCCAGATAGGCCGCGTCTCTATGCCAATAACCATTAAAAATCGCATAGTGCTTAGTCTCAAAAGTGATTTCAAAGTAATTGTGAGCATCTTTCTGGTTCAGTCCAGCGCCAATATAAGAAATACTCGCCTGATCCAACTGTTGTAATGTATAGGCTAATCCTTGCTCACCGTAATCTTTCAAATGGTTATTTGCCAAAACCAAATAATTTAGATGAATGCGCTTAAATTCTTCTAATGTTTTTTTAGCATCTGCTTTTAAAACAAATGACTTTTTATCTTTTAACGGCGATTGATTTTCTAAAGAAAATACTGCTTCAAAGTTAGCGATGTTGATGTCATTTTTACCTAAAAAGGGCTGTATTTTTTCAAATGAATAATGATATCCATATTGCTGTAAGGCATCTGTTTGCCCTCTAGACTTACGCTTTTCGGTATACATTTCACCAAAATAGGTATCTCCAAGAATATTGATAATACCTGTTTGAGAAGAATATTTTTTTGCCTCAACATGCCCTTCTTGAAAATAATGATAGTAAGGAACCAAATGCTCCAGACGGTGAATATCATCCAGAAAAGAGAAAAAACCAATGCTCCGGTTATGTTCGGAATAAGTGATATAAATCTGTCTAAAGGTATGTGAGATATATAAAACCGAAGTGAGTACCGGATGACCAAGCAAAGGCGTAATCGGTTGATATACTTTATTTTTAAAAGAAAGTGTTCTAATAAAGAAAAGTTTTTTCAGCTCGGCTGGATAGCTATAAATGTGTTTTACCAACAAAAATAGATTTTTTAATTGATTAGGTGCTCTTAAAGCTAACTGGTAATATTCTGCTCTTTTAGACAAGATCAATTGTGTTTGCTCAACAGAACCCAACAGCATATTGCTTAAGGCATCTTTAACATCATTTGCCTGAGTAAAAATTAAGAATTGTAAGAGCTCGGCAAATGTATATGATTCATTTTTTTCTAGACCTAAATTTTGTTCACCAATTTTCTTAATTTTTTGTTCAGGAATCCGATAGATTTCATCAGCTTGAACTTTTTTTTGATGGAATTGTTCTAATGCATAATCAATCAGTAATAATGTAGAAATGTCTCCATCAATTTCAAATGCCCAAATTGCCTCTTCAAATTGAGCATGATCAAGAGCAGCTAGCAGCTTAAGTTCAAATAGAGGGTAAGTCATATCTCCCCCCCTTCGAAATCTTTTACGTAGGCAATATAACCAGAAAGGTTGTGTTCCTGATCATCAATTCTTACTCTAAAGCGATCATGCCGTACATAAAAAGCATGCAATATTTTATCTGGTCGAGCCATATACATGGCTATTTCTGGATAGAAAAAACCTGTGGTTTGAAATTCGGCTCGAAATGTAATGAGTTTTTTTAACTCAGACATATATGCTTGTTCAAAAAGTGCATTATGGCCTTGCTCTTTTAAACGATTAACCATTTTATAGGCTGCCATTAGCATTTCTAATAAAGTGGCATATGTTGTTTTTCTATTTCGAATAAAAATAAAATGTTTTAAATAATTATTTAAACCAAAAATAAAATATTTTTCTTCAGGGCATATTTTTGTAAGCTCATTGGTACAATAACTTAACCAGTGATCATGATATTTTTCATATCTTTTATGAATAAAATTTTCAAACATTAACTTAACTGTGTCTAATAATCTTTTATCCTGATTAATTTGATATAACCTTAATAAAGCTAATGCTGCTTCTCCATCATAATAAATGATTCTGAACTTTTCTTTTAAATCATAATTTGGATAATTTAATACATGAGTAGTTAATCCATCCGGATCCACTAATTCTAAAATACCATGAGCAAGTTTCTCTGCATATTTTAAATAATCATCTTTTCCTGTGATTTCTTGATATTTCGTTAACATTAAAATAGCTGCGGCATTTGCACCTAATTTAATTTCTAGCTCCCCTTCTTTACCATCAATCATAAACGCAGTTATTGGGTCTTTTTCTTTATAGAAAGTAGTAAGTGCGTATTGAATTGCTGCAACAATTTTAGGCCAGTATTCAGGTTTATCTTGTACTTCAAAAGTCTCTAAAAGCGCGTAAAGCGAAGTACAGTGACGTACCGTATTATAGTTCCGTATATCACGATCATAAGCAGGAAAATATCCATAAATGAATTTGCCATTTTCTTGAATCTGGCTATGTAAAAACGCTGCATTTTTTTCAATGAGGTCTCTAAAGTGCTGTTTTTTATTGCTAGCAATGGCTCTAATACCATTTGCATCGTAGCGACTTGCTAAATTAATAAATTGTCCATTTTCATAAAAAGTTGCATAGGTATCGAAAGTCCACACTTCTTGTAGTGACTGAAGTTTAATTTCCGGCTTTGTTGCACAATATTTTTGTTTAATTGCATAGTTCAGATTTGTTTCATCAAAAAAGTTCGGCTTGTCATAACTTAAGCCCCGAATAATGGCTTTTCCATATATTTCTTGCTCCAGAAAAGCTACCGAACAGGAATCATCAAATCCAATACCTCTGCGGTAATGATTATTGTGAAATTGGTGATGAACCTGCTGCTCTATTTGGTTCCAACTTTGCTTTTCTAAATTGTACGCAACATCAATTTTTATGTAGTCTGGAAGTTGATCTGGCGAAAACTGATCATCAATAAAATCAAATAATTGTAGAGTTGCTTGTGTAAGCACTGTTTTTTCACTATGCCATACGCTACATCTGTGATCTTTAGGGCCAAATGATATAAATAAAATAGTTTCTTCTTGAAGGTCTGAAACATGGTGAACGATATGTTCTAACCAAAGCTTGAGCTGTCTTTTGAAGTCTAAAAATACCGCCACTCGAATTAAGTCCCTATCCGTTATTTGTTGTTCTATAAAATTCTCAATGCATCATAGCATGAACTCTTTCAAAGCTAGGTTAACGTATTGTTTAAACATAAAAAAAGAGAATCCTAGGGTTCTCTTTTTATAAATCGATTGTCAGATTAGAAAATGATTTGACCATTGTTGATCAAGTCATTCAATGTGACTGGACCAGTGAGGTTAGTCAATTGAAGCAATGGTGTTTCAGTGTAAGTACCTTCTACGAGTAATCCACCATCACGGTCTACGCTGATTGTCGCAGTTTGAGACGCAGCATCGTAACTTACAGATACATATTGACCGATTGTTAAGTTAGTTTGTGAACCAATCAACAAGTTGCTTAGGTCAATCTTATCAGCCTGATCATCCGTTGCAGTATTACCTACATGGAAGTCAGTCCATACATCTACACCACCAGCCGTTGTATTGCCACCAGTTGCATTAGTTACGCTTGCAGCTGTTAATGTGTTGTAGATCAAGGTATCAGAGCCGTTACCAAGAGCAAATGTATCATTTGCCGCAGTACTCACTGCAAGGCTATTCAACTCTTGACTCAAGTTAATTGTCAATGAAGAAGTGTATTCACTACCATCAATCACCGAAACTAACTTGTAATCAATCACATCAACTGTCGCATTTGCAGCGCTGTCTAATGGTTTGTAGAAGTAAGAACCATCATTGTATAGATACAACGTACCTTCACCTGTATTGACTCCTTGACCAGCAGCTAGTTCATAAGTACCAGTTGTTGAGTTCATTACGTAGAGCTGAGTACCTTCTACGACATCATTAGTAAGGACATTTCCAGTAATCCAGTCTGTTTGACCATCTGGTGTGTATTGGTCTAGATGAGTCGCTGTAGTTGTCACTACAGAGTCTAGAGTTACAGTACCTAGAGAAATCAGACTTGATAAGCTGAATACTACACGGTAAGTCCCTTCTGACAAATGAGGTACATCTGCTGAATATGCTGGGGCACCCAACACACCTGCCAATGCTGTCGCAGAACCAGAGTACGCTGTATTTACCCATGTTCCACCAACCAATTGCTGAATTGTATATCCAGTCGTTGGAAGAGCCGACAAGCTTAACGATGCTGTATAGTTCAACTGTACATGTACATCACTTACTGTATTTGCAGCTATTGTAAACTGACTAGAGGTTACTGTACTGCTTAATACAGGTAGTGGTGGGAAGCCAGCCAAGTTACCAATGGTCACGTTACCACTCGCAACATCTACAACTGGATCTACCACTGGTGCCATGCTGATTGTTGCATCATCTGTATCAGCTGTTACTGATGGTGTTGGAAGTGTAGCATCTGCCGAAGGATCTGCTGTATTCCAAGTTACATCAACATCTGGCGAACCGACTTGAACATGTAATGTAGCAGTATCAGTTCTACCTGTTACAGGATCTGTCACTGTGTAAGTGAAGCTATCAACTTTACCTACATTCGCCATATCCGCAGTTGCCTGATAGCTATAAGTACCATCTGCATTAATAGTCAGAGTTCCATATACCCCTACAACCGTTGCTGGAGTACCCACTACAACTGTAGTTGTATTACCATTTTCAGCTGTAACAGCAGTTACTACTGAAGTTGTTGTAATGTAATCTGGCACATAGTTTGTACCGTAAACAGCCGAGTTATCATCAGCGAGTACATTACCAGTTACTGGGTCAACAACCAGTACAGGCGGTTGAGTGATATCACCATGATTCAGCGTGATATCCGCAGTAACACTACCTAGAGCTGTAAGAAGTGTATTGCTTTCCATGAACAACTCGTAAGTACCAGCACTTAAGTTATCAATCTTGAATTGAACTTCAGAACCAAAGATACCTAACAAGTCAATCACACCAGTATCAGAACTATCTGCAACTACAGTACGAGTGCCATCTGGATTTAATCGTGTTAATACCACATGTAAACCATCGACAACCGTAGCAACCGAACCAAAGTTCACTGCAATAATCGCATCAGTCAGATTACCTGGATCAACTGTAAATGTCGCTGTACCTTCTTTAGAACCGATAACAATTCCACCTACACCGAGTAACCAGTTGTAGCTAATCGCATTATCAAGTACCTCAGTCGTTACTGGATAAACCATGTCTATTTCAGCTGAAGCAACGTTATCCATCGCATCTACTGGAAGCGGACTAGTAATTACAGCTGGTTGAGATGGATCTGCATCGTTCCAAGTCATATCTACACTGTCACTATCGAGACGAACGTAAAGTGTTGCCTCAGAAGTGTTACCCGTTACAGGATCAAGCAAGGTGTAGGTAAATTGATCTACCTGACCTAGGTTTGCTCCATTTACAGTCGGTGTATAAGTGTAGTTGCCATCTTGGTCAATCACCAATGTACCGTATGTACCAGTAATTGTTGCACCAGCAACTGGGTCAACCGCAACACCATTCACTTGAGAGATCACAGCACTACTGCTTGCTGCATCAACTTCACCAGTGAGGCTCGCATCTTTGATGACATTACCAGAGATCGGTTCAACAGAGTAACCAGCCACGATGTATGGATTGTAGACATCCATCGTACCAGTTAATGTTCCGCCTAAACCTACACCTAGCAAGCCTTCATATCCGATGAACGCGCGGTACTGACCAGCATCCAATCCTTCAAGCACAGCTGTTGGCGTACCACCGATTAGTGATAGATCGATGAGTGATGCTTCTGGGTTAGTACCACCGATCGATACCCATTGGCCTGTTGCTTCATCAAATTTCTGAACAACAATCGCATAATCACTGAGTAAATCTGCTGTGATTATCGCATCGAATGTGAACGTTGCTGTACCTTCGCGGTTTGGATCAACAGTAAACTCAATTGCGTCGTTACCAAGCAATTGTAAGTCCAGACCAGCTAACGATACTGCTGCAAGGTAAGTTGAACTGCCTAGAGCAACATCATCTGCAACTAGCAACGGTTCTGGGTTGATTTCTGCAGTTACAACATTATCCACAGCTTTCACAGAACTCAATTGAATATTGAGGTTTGCTTGAGCCGTATCACCAGTTACAGGATCAGTTAAGGTATAGGTAAACTGATCTGTTTGTCCTACACCTGCCGCACTAGCAGTAGGCGTATAAGTGTATGAACCATCCAAATTGATCACTAATGTACCGTAAGTACCAGTGATGCTCGTGCCATCTGCTACAACAGGCTGACCATTAACCTCACTTATAACTGTTGTTGGAGTTACAACATCTACCTCACCTGCATCATTTATTTCTGTGATGACGTTACCTTCAGCAACTTCAGTGTAGTAACCACCTACTTGTGTTGTGTCATAAACATCCATTGTGCCTGTTAAGGTGCCAAGTAAACCAATACCTAGAAGACCGTTGTAAGTCATGAATGCACGGTATTGACCTTCTTCTAACCCATCAATCACTACACCAGGTGTTGAACCTAATAGCGTGAGATCAAGAATATCTGCTTGGCCACCGCCATAAATTGCAGTCCATTGACCAGTCGTTGTGTCAAATTTTTGAACTACCAGAGAGTAGTCTGATAATGCATCTACTCCAATTAAAGCACTGTAAGTAAATGTCGCATTACCTTCTTGACCAGCACCTACTGTAAAGCCGATTGACTCAGATCCTAACTGCAAATCAAGTCCAGCAAGCGATACAAGTGCTAGGTAGGTATTACTACCTAGTGCTGCATCATCTTGTACAAGCAATGGTTGAGGAGCAAGTACAGCTGTATCAGTGTTATCGAAAGCAATGATACTAGACGAACTAATCGTTACCGTACCAGTTGCAGGAATCGATACATTACCCGCAGGGTCTGTTGCAGTTACACTTACATTATGTGGACCATCGATTAATGAAGGAAGTGTATTGTCCGCAAGCGTCCAAGTACCGTCACCGTTGTTGGTCGCATTATAGTTCAACCCATCAACAGTCACTACAACAGTCGCGGTAGGATCATCAATCGTACCAGTCAATGGTGGCGTATCATCATTAGTAGTTACATTTGTGAAGCCGACTACTGGCGCAATAATATCAACGATAAAGCCGTCTGTACCATCGAGTACATCACCTGTACCCAAGTTACCAGCAAGATCTGTATAAGTACCATTAGCCACACTAATGCTTGGTGCTGTGCCTGTACCATCTGGTGTGAACACTGCTGTCCACGTGATGTTGTCAGTTGTAACCAATGCACTCAACGTACCGCCAATAAGAGTGATGTCATTTGCATCAAAGCCTGTTACTGCTTCACTGAATATGAAGCTAATGTTCGCTGTTTCACCAGCTGCAAGAGCTAGATCATCAGTGATAATCGCAAGCGTTGGTGCTGTGGTATCAATGGTCACCACTGCTGTATCTGTACCTGCATTGCCTGCAGGGTCTGTTGCAGTCACGGTAATGGTGTGTGGACCGTCTGCGAGTGTTGGAAGTGTATTGTCTGCAAGCGTCCAGGT